>DASZJU010000106.1:0-28598 GCA_035947815.1 Reyranella sp. | reverse complement strand
AGCACCCATGAGTGGCTTCTTCAATGAACTGAAAGTGCAGCGTTGGGACGATCATCGCTACTACCATCACAGCCGCGTCAACCAGTCGCTTCACTTCGTCAGCGCGACGAGCTTCCTCTGCGCCTATGTGGTGGCGTTCTCGGATCCCGTGATGGCCGCGCTGATCGGCTGGCTTGTCGCCATGACGACCCGCCAGGTGGGCCACCTCATCTTCGAGCCGCGGGGCTACGACCAGGTCAACCAGGCCACCGACGACTACAAGGAAGAGATCAAGGTCGGATACAACATCAAGCGCAAGCTCGTGCTGCTGGCCATCTGGGCCGCCTCGCCTCTCCTGCTGGTTCTCGATCCGACGCTGCTCGGGATCTTCGTCGCCCATGCCGACACGGCCGGGTTCGTCCGCCATGTCGGCGAAGTCTGGCTGGTGGTGGGCCTGGGCGGCATCGCCTTCCGCACGATCCAGCTGTTCGTCCTGAAGGATTTCCAGACCGGCCTGGTATGGGCCACCAAGATCGCCACCGATCCGTTCCACGACATCAAGCTCTACCACCGCGCGCCGCTGCATCTTCTCGCAGGCAAGCGGGCGGCGGGTGCGGTCCCCCACCCGATGCCCGAAGCCCTCTGTGAGGAGATCGTCGAGGAGATGCCGGCCAAGGCTTCAGAGGCGGGCGTCTAGCGGGCGGCTGCCGACGAGGTCGGGCCGACGCCGCCCGGGCAGAAGCGGGGCGATGGCAGCGCCGAGCATCTCGCGCAAAATGCGTCGCTTGATGGCCCGGTCGGTGCCCAGCGCGCCGGTCTCCCACCAGCCGTCGCGGCGCATGGCCTCGGCCGCGGCAACAAAGCGCTCCGCCACGGAATCGAAGTCGGCATCGCTGAAATTCAGGCTGAAGACCAGCCGGCCGGTGCCGACCCAGCTCAAGGCCAGGCCGTGGGCCTTGAGGTAATATTGAAGCATCCAATTGTAGCGCGACGACTTGGTGTGGCAGACGGTCCAGATCGACGACAGGTGCGCGACCTGCAGGGGCAGGCCACGCTCGCTCAGTCTTCGATTGAGCGCGGCAGCCCGCCCCGCCCAGGCGGCATCGAGATCGCGATAGAGCGCCTGCATCTCCGGCCGATCGAGATGGAGCAGGAATTCGTTCATCGCCGCCATGACGTAGGGATGGGAATTGAAGGTCCCGCGCGCGAAGCAGATGTCGGCAGGGCGGTCCTCGCGAAAGCGCTTCATGAAGCGGTGGTGGCCGCACACGACGCCGACGGGAAAACCGCCGCCGACCGTCTTGCCGTAGGTCACGATATCGGCCGCGACGCCGAAATATTCCTGGGCGCCGCCGGGCGCCAGGCGGAAGCCGACGAAGACCTCGTCGAAGATCAGCACGATTGCGCGCTCGCTGCAGATCGCGCGGAGCTGCTTCAGCCAGGCCGTGTAGGCCGCGCGACCGACGCTGGCGTCCGGCCGGCTGTGGACCAGGGTCGTGTCGGCGGGCGCCCCGATGTTGGGATGCAGCGCCTGCAACGGATTGACCAGCACGCAGGCGATGTCGCGGCGACGGCGCAGCACGGCCAGGGTGGCGTCGGACATTTCCGCCAGCGTGTAGGTGTCGTGGGCGGGCACCGGGTTGCCGACGCCGGGCTGAACGTCACCCCACCAGCCGTGGTAGGCGCCGCAGAAACGCACGAGATGGGAGCGCCGAGTGTGATAGCGGGCCAGCCGCACGGCCTGCATGACCGCTTCCGTCCCCGACATGTGGAACGAGATCTCTTCCTTGCCGGAAATCCGCGCCAGGCGCGCCACGTTGTCGGCGACCAGCGACGGGTAGGAGCCCAGCACCGGGCCGAGCGCATTCACGCGCCGGGCGCCGCGCTCCATGCACGCCTTGTAGAAATCGTAGCCGAGCAGGTTCACGCCGTACGACCCGGTAAGATCGTAGCAGGCGTTGCCGTCGAGATCGGTGACCTGGACGCCGTTCGACGAGGCGAGAAACGAACCGGCGGGCAAATGCGTCTTCACGGTGGGGCTGAACGGGAAGGGCACCCGGTAGCTCTCGGTGAATTGCAGGTCGGAGATATGAGGCGCGGCTTCGGCCGTCTGGTCCAGCGTCCGCACGCTCGTCGTCGCCGCGAGGCGCGACAGGCCCTCGAAGGCGGCGCGACGCCGGTCCGCGACCTCAGCGGTGGCGTCGTCGGCGCGAAAGAAATCGGCGTCGTCAAAGGCATAGCGCGGCACCAGCGCGGCGATGCGACGGGAGAGGCGCGAATGCCCGGCCAGGGAACGATGCTTGGCGCGCGACAAGGCGAGCCTTGCCCGCAGCTTCACCGCCACCAAGACCGCCATCAGGCCCGCCAGCATGAACACGGCGACCGACCAGGCATCCGGCATCAAGGCCATCGAACCTCCCTAGCCTCCTCGGTTGCGACATGAGTCTGCGCTCGGAACTCTCGAGGATCGTCCAACAGGAAGACATCAACTTCCTGCTGACCAACCGGATTCCCCGGCGGCTCGTCACGCGGTTCCTCGGGTGGTTCAGCCAGATCGAGAATCCCGTCGTGGCGCGGGCGTCGATAAAGGTCTGGCGCCTGTTCGCCGATCTCGACCTCAGCGATGCCAGGTTGCAGTCCTTCAAGAGCCTTCATGCCTGTTTCACGCGCGAGCTGAAGCCAGGCGCGCGTCGCATCGATGGCGATCCGCGGGTGCTGATAAGCCCGTGCGACGCCATCGTCGGCGCCTGCGGAGCGGTCGACGGCACGCGGGTGCTGCAGGCCAAGGGTTTCCCGTACGCACTGCAGGACCTGCTCGTCGATCCGGCGTTGATCGAGGCCTATCGCTGCGGCCAGTACGCGACCCTGCGGCTCACATCGAGCATGTACCACCGGTTTCATGCGCCCGGCGACGGCACGATCGAACGCGTGACCTACATTTCGGGCGACACCTGGAACGTCAATCCGATCGCGCTCAGGCGCGTGGCCAGGCTGTTCTGCAAGAATGAGCGCGCCGTGATCCGGACCAGGCTCTGCGGGACCGGTCACGTCGTGACCCTGGTGCCGGTCGCGGCCATTCTCGTCGCCAGCATTCGCCTGCATTTTCTCGACGTGGTGATGAACATGAACTATCGCGGCGCGGCGGAGATCGACTGCGACGTGCCCGTCAGGAAGGGCGATGAGCTCGGCTGGTTCGAACATGGCTCGACGATCATCGTGTTTGCGCCGCCGGGATTCCGCCTCTGCGACGATATCCGCGAAGGCACTCCTATCCGGATGGGCGGCGCGCTCATGCGCTTGCCATGACGCGGATGTTCGCTCTCGTCATTCTTCGGGAGATCTAGCAACAGACCGGCCTGACATCCGTTCTGTGTATGGAAGCCGTTGCGTCCCCGTGACGCTGTTGTGTCAATAGGATGACATACGCTTGGGCCGGGCCGTCCCAACTTACAAATCCTGACGACTAGACGTCGGCCGTCTCACTTCTTCTCGACGTTCCAGAACACCGTGGGACCGGCCGAGATGAATCCCGAGACGTTGCGGCGGGCGGCGGAAACCAGACGCCATTCCCCGAGAGGGACGTAGGGCGTCCACTCGGTGGCCCGGACCTGCGCGGCCTCGGCGATCTCCTTCAGCCGGGCCGGATCGGTCTCGCGGGCGAAGCGGTCGCGGAGCTTTTCCATCTCCGGATCGCAGGGCCAGCCGTTGAAGGCCTTGTCGCAGGAGGAATTGAGATAGCGGTTCGACACCGGGTCGGTGAGGTCCATGGCCGAGGGCGAGATCAGGTAAGCATGCCAGCCGCCCTGCTCGGGCGGGCTCTTGCGCGAGGTGCGGATGACGATGCTCTGCCAATCCATCGGCTGCATGTCGACCTTGAAGCCGGCCTTCTCCATCAGCCGTTTCGCCACCGGTGCGAGGTTGGTCTGCCAGAACAGGTCGCTCGACTGCAGCAGCACGACAGGCGTGCCGTCGTAGCCCGCCTGCTTCAGGAGCGCCGCGGCCTTGTCGAAATTCGACTCGAGCAGGCCGCCCATGCCCTTGTCGGACGCATAGGTCGTGCCGCAGATGAACAGCGCCTTGCAGACCTTGTACTTGGCCGGATCGCCGATCACGGCCTTGAGGAAATCCTCCTGGTTGAAGGCGTACCAGAGCGCGCGCCGCACGGTGGGATTGTCGAACGGCTTGTGCAGGTGGTTCAGGCGAAACATGTTCTGGCTGCCGACCGGGCTCAGGGTCAGGAGCTGGACATTGCGGTCGGCCTCGAGCAGGGCGTGCAGATCGAACGGCGGCGCCTCGATGAAGTCGATCTCGCCGGCCTGCAGCGCATTGATCGCCTGCAGGTGGTCGGGCATGGCGTGCCATTCGATTCGGTCGACCTTGGCGACCTTGCCGCCGGCCAGCCGCGAGACCGGCTCGGCGCGCGGCTTGTAGTCGGGATTTTTAACATAGACGGCCAGGTGACCGGGCCGCCATTCGTCGCGCTTGAAGATGAACGGCCCCGAGCCGGTGGGGTCGGTGATCTGGGTGAAGGGATCGGTCTCGGCGATCCGCCGGGGCATCATGAACGGCACGTTGGAATTGGGCTTGCCGAGCGCCGGCAGCACGAGCGCGGTCGGCTCCTTCAGCCTGATCTCGATCGTGCGCGCGTCCTTGGCGCCCAAGGTTTCGACAAAGGTCATGAGCTTCTGGCCGACGACGTCGCGGGCGGCCCAGCGCCGGATCGAGGCCACGCAGTCCTCGGCCGTCACGGGCGCACCGTCGTGCCACTTGAGGCCGTCGCGCAGGGTGAAGGTGTAGATGAGCTTGTCGGCGGAGATCTCGGTGCGGTCGACCATCTGCGGCCGGATCTCGCCCTCGGCGTCGGTGGCGAACAGGGTGTCGTAGACCATGTAGCCATGGTCGCGGATGACGAAGGCGGTGTTCCAGATCGGATCGAGGATCTTGAGGTCGGAGTTCATGACGATGCGCAGCACCGTCTCCGCCTGGACCGTGCCGGCAGAGGCCAACAGCGTCGCTGCAGCCAACAACCACCGTACGAAGGGCCGTCTGCAACGGCGAACAAAAGCGTCGGGCCGGTTCATGGCGTTTCTCCCATCACACGGGGACAACGCAACGCAACGCAACGCGAGCGCAGGGACTGTGGCAGGCGCGCCGAGCGGGGACAATCCCACTCATTTCCTTCCCAGCGAAGCTGGGGGGAAAAGTGGGTAGCCAGGCGTCCGATGTCCCGCCCGACATTTTGGCGCTGACACGCCCGGCCAGAGTCGTAGACTTTTCGCGTCACAACAGGGAGGGAGAGATGGCTACCCACCAGACGTACGTGAAGACCGAAGTGGTCGGCAGCTCCGACAAGTCAGTCTCCGATGCCATCGAGTCCGCGATCGCCGTGGCGTCGCGGTCACTGCGCAATCTCGCCTGGTTCGAGGTGATCGACGTTCGAGGCAGCATTCACAACAACAAGGTTGCGAACTACCAGGTCACGCTGAAGCTGGGGTTGAAGTACGAACCCAAGGCGTAGCCCTAGCGTCGATCCTGGCTGGCCGGCGACATCGCCTGTCGGGACTCCTGCAGCGAGCAGGATATCCTGAAGATCGCCCGCTCCTCGCCGGTCATCAGGAAGGTCAGCCCGAAACGCGCGATCAAGCCGAAGAACCTGGCGTCGCGGCGCCGCGCGAACACCGGGAGCCTGGCGACCGCCGACAAGATGGAACGTAGCCGCTGGCGAAAGGTCTGGTTCGCCATCCTGCGCAGCTCGGCGTAGCGGCTGAGAACCGGGTGAGCGGCCTTGAAGCCCTCGGTCAATCCCCTGATGTAGGTCGCGCAGAGGCGTTCGGCTGGCACGATGTGCCGGAGGGTCAGCCGTTCGTCGTACCACAGGCGATAACCGAGAAGGCACACGCCGAGACAGATTTCGAGATCCTCGCCGCACGTCAAGGCAGAGCCTCGCCGTCCGATCAAAAGGGGAAATCCCGGGGTGTCGTACAGTTCCACCAGAAGCTTTCGGCGCACGACCAATCCGGCGCCCCACAGCTGGTCGATTTCCCCGCTCGCGAGCGCCTGGGCGCCAACCGCGGCCAAAGCGGCGTAGGAAAAGAACAGCGGCGGCATGTCGCCGTCGGCCAGCGGCGTATTCGGGCCACCGGTGGCGCCGATCGTCTGGTCGGCCAGGATGGAGGCCGCGACCTCCAGGTAGTCGGAGCTGAGAAGATTGTCGTCGTCGCAGAAGACGATGACGTCCCGCGTCGCTGCCCGCACACCGGCACACCGGGCGGCGGAAAGTCCTGGTGTCGTCTCGGATATCACCCTGAAGTCGACGGACGGGTGGCCGACGTGAGTCCAGAGGGCGGACGCGATGGCGGCAACGCCGTCGGTGCTGCAATTGTCGACGAGAACGATTTCGTGCCCGGCTCCGCCGTTCAATCCAGCCAGCGCCGTCAACACAGGCTCGATGCGCGCCGCACCATTGAATGTGCAGATGACGACGGAGAACTCCCGATCCTTCACCGAGTTCTACTCTTGGCCAGCCAGCACCGCCCGCAAGGGGCGAACGGGCGAGCTTGCCTGGCCAAGATCGACGCCCATCAGCGGCGCCAGTCCATGCTCGAGGGCTTCGAACAGCGCCAAGGGACTCAAGCGCAGCACCGACGCCTTGGCAAAAAGCTCGGCGCGACGCCGCCACGCCAGGCGCGAATCGGCGGGCCATCCCAGGAGCGCCCGGCGCACGCCTTGTTCGCGGGTCTCGATGGGCGTCGGAAACCGGTCGGACAGCAATTCCGCGCCTTCGTTCCCCCGATCGATCGATCGATAGACGGCGCGACGAATGGCCTGGATGGCCTTCTCGCGGCGCAGAAAACCATTGAAGCGTCGCCAATGCGGGCCAAGCGCCGACGCGTGGGAGTCCGTCCCACCGCCCCGCCAGACGCCGAGGGGTTCGCGGTGGAAGTAGACGTCGTCCCTGATTCGAAATGCCCTGACCCACTCCTGCAGAACCGCATCGGAAACGTCACCGGCCCGCAGGTCCGAACGACAGTCGATCCGCCAGAAAAGCGCGCTGTTGGAAATCGCCAACCGCCAGAGCATCGGCACCTTGAACTGTTCGGCACGCCACCGCCCTTCGGCATGGCAATCGCCCAACGTGGTCGCGGCGGAAATCCTCCCGGGCGCGCCGCGTGAGTCCGGCTCTTCGATCCACTGATTGCTCTGGACGATGCGCACGTCCTGGGCGTTCATGATCGCGAGGTTGCGCGCCAGGAAATCGCGATGCCAAAAATTGTCGTCTTCAAGGACGGCGAAATGCGTGCTGCCGACGTGAGATCCAGTCGAAAAGGCTTGCCCGATGTTTCGCGCCGCGCCCAGGCGCGTTTCGTTCGGCCGATGAACAAGGCGCCGATCGCGCAAGTCGTCCAGCACTGCACGCGTGCGCTCGCCATTGCCGTCATCCAGAACGATCGCCCGCCAGTCCGAGCAGGTCTGGGCAAGCAAGCTTTCCAGCGCGCGCCGCAAAAGTCCGGAACGATTAAAGGTCGGGACTCTCACTTCGACGAGAGGCGCCGACAGCGTCATGGTCCAAGCGATAGCACATCGGCGACGCGCTCGTCCGCGAGCCCGAGGCGCGACATACCGGCATCGGACTCGGTGGCGAACTCGGTTTGGGTTGCCATAGGTGCACGCCCCCTGATGATAGCCGTTCGCAAGGGCTGACCTGTCCGAACGGCTCCGACACTCTAAGCCGTGAAGCCGGCGGCGATTTGGCAGACTTTGCGTGGATTGGCTGAGGCCATCCGAGCGCCAGACCGTATCGTTGCCACCTGGCGAGCGCCTGGTGAGCGCCGGGGGAGGAGGAGAACTGCATGGTGTCGTTGACCGAGAAGACGACGATCCGGTTGCCGGCCGCCGAGGTCTGGCCGCTGCTGCGCGACCCGGCGCTGGTGGCGTCGTCTATTTGTTCAGGACCTCGATCGGGAACGGCGGAAGCACCTTGGCCTGCTTCAGCGATTCGGTCGCCTGGTCGATCTGCTGCACGGTGGCCGACGAAATAACGCCCGTCGTGCAGGTCTGCGGCGTGTAGTTGCCGGTGACGATGACATAGGGCCCGAGATCCTTCACCACGTCACAGGCACAGTGGGCGGCCTCCGGGTTGTTCTTGTCGATCGTGCAGGGCTTGTCCAGGCACCACGCCCACGGCCGGTTGTTGGAGCACACCGCGTAGCTCTTCACCGGAAAGTAGCGCGAGCGGATCTGCTGGCCCTGCGGTGTCTCCACGACTCCCGAGCAGGCTTCGGCCCCGGCGGAATAGCTCTTGTTTACGGTACAGTGGCAGGAAACCTGCTTGTCGTTGCCGGGGATCGGGTCGCACGCCGCGATCGTGCACAGCGCGAAGGTGCTCTCGCAGACCTTGAGACCCTGCGCCTGTGCGGCCGTGCAGAGAACCATGGCCAGAGCGAAAGCAAAGGCGATCGCTCGCGGAGAAGCTGGCCTCATGTCCGTCCCCCTCGTTGACCGCGAATGCGCAAGGTACTGAACATCAACAGGTCCGTCCAATGACGTTTGCGATTTCGATCGAATCGCGGCTCGCCGACTCAAATCGGATGGACAAGATGAGAGGGCTGATGTTGAGTTGCGCCGACTCGGCCGGGGGAGCTGGACGATCATGATGTCGCGACGCTTTGCACTTGTCGCCCTGTCGTGCCTTGGCGCGCTCTGGGCACTGCAGCCGGCCTGGGCCGAGGAGGTCCGCGTCATGGCATCGACGCCGGCGGCGAGCGCGGTGATCGGCGGGCGCAGCAGCGAATTCTTCGTGCGGTTCGACCGGCCAGTCGACCATATCCATTCGACTCTGGCCATCACGCGCGACGGCAAGCTGGTCGAGCGGCTTCAGCCCCGGCTGGAATCGGCGCCCGAGGTCCTGTTCGCGCGCTGCCCCACGCTTCCCGCCGGCGACTACAAGTTGCACTGGGCGGTACACACCATGACGGGCGCCGACGTCATACAAGGCGATATTCCTTTCACGGTGAAGGACCAGCCGTAGCGCCCGGTTACGCCGATGTGAGTAGCGTGTGATGGCGCAAGGGTCGGTGGACACGCTACCGTTGCCGTCCCGAGAGGTCCTGCTCCCTGCGATGACGTCCCGCCTGCCCTCGCTGCGTGCCATCGCGATCTTCGTGGCGGCCGGCCGTGCGCTGAGCTTCACCGCCGCCGCGAAAACCGTCAATCTCACGCCCTCCGCGGTGAGCCGGCGCATCCGCGAGCTCGAGCGCGAGCTCGGCACGGCGCTGTTCCGCCGCTTCAACCGCCGTCTCGAGCTGACACCGGCCGGGGCGCGCTATCTCGCCGGCGTGAGCCAGGCGATCGACCTCATCGAGCGCGAGAGCGATGCCATCCGGCCGCGCCGCCGTGGCGCCACCCTGCGGCTCTCGGTGCTGCAGTCCTTTGCCAGCCTCTGGCTGTTGCCGCGGCTGGCCGCGTTCAAATCGGTGCGGCCGGACATCGACGTCCAGGTCGAGACCTCGACCGAGCTGGTCGACCTGGTCGACGAGCGCTTCGACGCCGCCATCCGCTTCGGGGAGGGACGCTGGCCCGGCCTTTTGGCCGAGCGCCTGTTCGAAGTGCGGGTGTTCCCGCTCGCGGCCCCTGGCCTGCTGCCGGCCGGTGTGCCCGCCTCCGCCGCCGCGCTCGACAGCACGACCTTGCTCGAGATCGCGCAGTCGCCCGACCTGTGGCCGCAGTATCTGGCGGGGATCGGGCTCGCCGGCTATCAACCGCGCCGCAGCCAGACGTTCGACAACGCCCAGGTGATGTTCGCGGCGGTAGCCAACGGCCTGGGCCTGGCGCTGGGCGCGCGCGAACTGGTCGAGCGCCAGCTCGCGTCGGGACGGCTGGTCGCGCCCTTCAGCAACCCGCCGGTGGCGATCCGGCAAAGCTACCATCTCGTCTACACCAAGGACCGGCAGGACCAGCCGGCGCTCAAGGCGCTGCGCCGGGCGCTTTTGGGCGAAGCGCAGCCTCGCGTGCGCTGAGCGCATGCGAGGCGGCGGGAACGTCGTTTGTCGTGGCCAGCCGGCGGCGCGTAGCGTGCGATGAACCCGAATTGGAGAACATCATGCGCCTTCCGATGACTGCCGCTGTTGCCGCCGTTGCCGTCCTGGCGAGCCTCACGACCCTGCCCTCCGCCTGGGCGGCGGATGGTGAAGCGAACAAGAAACTCGTCCGCGGCCTCATCGAGGAAGTCATGAACAAGCGCCAGCCGGCCGCGGTGGATCGCTTCCTGGCAACCGACTTCGTCGAGCACAATCCCAACCTGCCGCAGGGCCGCGACGGGCGGAAGCAGTTCGTCGCCGCGGTGCTGGCCGGCTTCAGCGACTATCACGGCGAGATCGTCGAGATCCTGGCGGAGGGCGACAAGGTGGTGGTGCGTACCCAGTGGTCGGGCACGCAGGACGGCCCGTTCCTCGGCCTGCCGGCCTCGGGCAACAAGGTGCGCTTCTCGACCGCCGATTTCTTCCGCATCGAGGGCGGCAAGGTGGCCGAGCACTGGGACGTGGTCGACAGCCTGCCACGCGCGGTCGCACTGGGCCTGGTGCCGCCGCCCAAGGTGCCGACCCAGGTCGCGCCGCCGAAGCAGCCGTAGGCCTTCAGGCGATGGCCGCGTGAATTTCGGCGCAATGCCGGACGAGATTGCGCTGCGCGGCGACGAACTGCCGGAGCGGCGTATCGATCTCGTAGAAGTAGATGTTGGCTAAAAAGCCGTAGATGGCCGCATCGATGCTGCCGGGCTGCGGACCATGCAGGAAGCCGGTCGGCGGGATGAGATTCGCCAACACCTGCAGGTCGGCGATGCCCCGCGCGTAGGCCGCCGCCGGGGCATAGCGACCAATGCCCTGGTAGTGGTAGCGCAGGGCGTTGAATTCCTGCGCCTTGTGCAGACCCTCCTCCGTCAGGCTCGGATGTTCCCGGCGGAATGCCTGCAGAAAGGCTGGCCGATAGCTCTCATCCTTCCAGCGCGAATAGGACATGACCCAGTAGAGGTCGTCGAGCATGCGCTCGATCAGGTGGCTCATGTCGCGTTGCGCGGCCGTCAGTTCGCTGTCCAGGACCAGACGATACTTGGCGATGAGATGGGTGATGATCGTGTCGCTGTCGCCGATCGCCTCACCGTCATCGACAATGTAGGGCAGCTGGCCGCGTGGTGCCGCTGACGCATCGAAGACGTGCCGATGGGTGAAAGGCACGCCGGCCAACCTGAGGAAAGCAAAAACTTTCAGGCCGTAGCCATTGTTGTCGGCGACGCCGAAGAGCCCGGGATAGGAATAGAGAGTGATCATGTCGTGTCCGCTCCATCCGGGCTCGATTGATCGGCGCAAGGCCCGCTTGCAGCATATGGCACGTGCTCGCAAGATGTGTGACTGATTGGACGAACCGGCTCATTCTTGCGGCCTCAGGCTGCTCGGGAGCGACACGTGCCGGACGTGGAACAGTGGCTCGACGACCTCGATCTTCGGCAATACGCCCAAACGTTCGTCAAGAACGGCGTGGACAGCAGAGCTTTGCGCTACCTGACCGAGCAGGATCTGCAGGATCTCGGCGTGCTGCTGGGTCATCGACGCATCCTGATGGCGGCGATCGCCAAGCTGGCCGGGCAGAATGCGGGCGTCGCTTCGGATGCCGGGGAACCAGGTGCGTCGATCCGAGATGAGGCTGAACGCCGACAGTTGACGGTCATGTTCTGCGATCTGGTGGGCTCGACGGCGTTGTCGACCGAACTCGATGTCGAAGACTACCGGGAACTGATCCGCACGTTTCACGATATTTGTGCCAACGCCGTGGCCCGTTACGATGGCTTCCTGGCTAAATTCATGGGCGACGGCTTGCTCGCCTACTTCGGTTACCCGGCCGCGCACGACGATGACGCGCAGCGTGCGGCACGGGCCGCGCTGGATGTCGTCACAGAGGCAACGCGCCTCGAGTTTCTTCCCGGCCGTCACCCTGCGGTGCGGATCGGGATTGCTACCGGCGAGGTCGTCGTCGGCGATCTCGTCGTGCATGGGGTGACAGAGGCGGCGTCGGTGCTGGGCGCGACACCGAACCTCGCGGCGCGCCTGCAGGGTGCAGCGAACGCCAATGAGATCGTGGTCAGCGACACGACACGCCGCCGACTGCGCGACGGCTTTGTCGTCGATGACTTGGGCGAACTTGCCCTCAAAGGTATCCGCGAACCGATCCGCGCCTGGCGCATAAAGGGGCTCGCCGAACCCTCGATCGATGCCGGCGGCGCTATCCCTTTCGTCGGACGCAGGGATGCGCTGGCGAAGATCGCAAAAGCCTGGGAACGGGCGCAATCCGGCAAGTTCGAGATCATCCAGGTGGTCGGCCAGCCAGGAATCGGAAAGTCGAGGCTGGTTCGGGAGTTCATTGCTCTTGACCTCGAAGCCAAAGCCAACACGATTATATGGACGTGCTCGCCCTATCATCGAAATTCGCCGCTGCACCCCGTATCGCCCGAGCTCCTGCCGCGCGACGCGGCCGGAGCCGAGACCGGCGAGGCGCAACGCCGTGCGCTTTTTGAGACGATCGCCGGCCGGCTTGCCCAGCGTACCGGCGCCGTGCCCACGGTGCTCTTCGTCGAGGACGGACACTGGATCGATCCGACGACAGCCGAGCTCCTGGAGCGCCTTCGTCATGGCCTTGCCGATCATGCCATCCTGCTCTTGATTGCAAGCCGTCCGGGTCCGGTCGCGGATCGCCTGAACGACGGGTTGGGCAGTGCGGCGCTCGAGTTGGGGACACTCGACGCGGCTGACGCCGAATTGGTGGTCGACTCGATGTCCGGTGGCACGTTCACGCCGTCCGTGCGTCAGGAGATCCTGGGTCGCGCTGGCGGCCTGCCGCTCTTCCTGGAAGAACTGACCCGGGTGGTCGCGCGGAGCGGGGCGGCCACAATTCCAGCCTCGCTTCAGGACTCGCTGCAAGCCCGGCTCGACGGGCTCGGGCCGGCCAAGAGAGTGGCGCAGTTCGCCTCGGCGATCGGACGCACGTTCAGCAGGACGGATCTCGCGGCCCTGTCCGGCTTGGCGGGCGTCGACCTCGACCAGGCCCTCGACCGGCTGGTTTCTGCTGATGTGCTGATCGAGCTCGATGGGCATTACGCCTTTCGCCACGTTGTCATCCAGGATGTCGCCTACCAGTCGCTCCTGCGCAGTTCTCGCCGCCGCATCCACGGCGAGATCGCCGACTATGTGGTCGGCCAGGGACAGTCGGCGGACCCGGAGCATGTGGCGCGGCATCTCTCCGGTGCCGAGCGGCGCGCCGAGGCAGCCCCTCGCTGGCGAGAGGCGGGCCGGCGTTCAGCCGGCATGTGGGCCCATGCCGAGGCTTCTTCCCACTACAACTCGGCGCTCCAGGATGCGGCGGAACTAGGCGACGATCGATGGGAGCTGGAGGTCCGTCTGGACCTCGTGGAGAGCTTGCGCATCCTCGATCGCTACAGTGAAGCGCTGATGCAGCTCGATCGTGCCCAGGCGCTTGCCGGCAAGGTCGGGCGAGACAGGGACTGGTTGAGGGTCCACCTGCTGCGGGGCGGCATCCTGTTTCCGCTGGGTCAGGCCGAGGAATGCGTCGCGGCCCATCAAGATGCTCTCGCGGTGGCGCAGAAGATGGATGCTCCGGATGCGGAAGCTCGCGCGCTGAGCGGGCTCGCGGATGCGCACTTCGCCAGCCGGCGCCTGGTCACGGCTGAGCGGACGTATGACGACTGTGTTCGGCTCGCCGAGGCGAACGGGCTCGATGCCGTCACGCTGGCAAATCTTTCGTTACGCGGTCACATGCGCCTCTATCTTTGCCGGATCGAAGAGGCCCGGACGGACTGCGAGAAGGCTGTCGAGATGTCGGTAAGAGCCGGCAATCGACGCGCCGAGGTCATGGCCCGAGGCAGCTGCCTCGGCAAAGTGCTCCTGGAGTCCGGCGAATTTGCCCAGGCAGACAAGGCCTTCGCGGATGCGGGGCGGCTCGCTGCCGAGATCGGAGCGCATCGGTACGAAGCTCTTAATCTGCTGTTCCGGGGCAAGGTCGCCTTGGCCACCGGCGCGCGGGCGGACGCACTGATGCGCGGCCGTCGGGCCGTCGTGCTCGCCCAGGAAGCCGGGCCACGCTTCTGTCTTCCTCTCGCCTTGGGAGTCGTGGCGCGGGCGCAGGAGACGGCTGACGCCTGTCGGTCCGTCCTCAAGCAGGCCGAGGCGTTGATCGCAGCCGGCTGCCTCACCCACAATCCCCTTTGGTTCTACCGAGATGCTGCGCTGGCAGCCGTGGCGCATGGCTGGCCGGACGAGGCGCGCCGCTACGCCACGGCGCTCAGGGACGCATTCTCTCTGGAGCCCGTGCCGTGGTGCGACCTTGTCGCAGATGGCGCCGACGCACTTGCGGCATTGCTCGAAACTGGCGACCGCGCAAGGGTCGAAGCGGTGAGAAAACGGGCGCGGGCCCTTGGCTTCGTTGGTTGGGCACGAGCCCTGGACGCTGCATCGAAAGAGCGTTCGCCTGGCTAGGGCGTGGACTCACTCACGCGTAGCTCGTTCTTGTAAGCCACGCCGTCCTTCATGATGAATTTCAGATTCTTCTGCGGGTTCATCAGGACGCCGAGATCGGCTAGGGGGTTGCCTTCGACGATCAGCAGGTCGGCATAGGCGCCCTCGGCGATAGTGCCGAGCGTGCCCTTCTCCATCAGCAATTCGGCGTTGGTGACGGTGGCTGAGCGCAGGATGTCGGCCGGCGTGTCGAGGTCCTGACGCATTTCGAATTCCCGCAGCTGCGATTTCTGCGCGTCGGGCCCCCACAGATCGGTGCCGAAGCCGACCGGCACCTTGTGCTTGCGGGCCCAGCGATAGACCTCCCTGCCGCGGGTGATCGTGCGCTGCAGGTTCTCGACGATGGCGTCCGGCAGATGCGTCTCGTTGGCACTCTCGACCCGCTGCACGAGCGATATGAAGGTCGGGACGTAGAACGCGCCCAACTCCGCCATCATCGCCACCGTGTCTTCGTTCACGAAATTGGCATGTTCGATGGAGCGCACGCCCGCCCGGAGGCAACGCCGCACACCCTCATCGGTATAGACGTGCGCCATGACGTAGGTGCCGCGCGCCGCGGCCTCCTCGACAATGGCGCTCAGTTCTTGCTCGGCGAATTCATAGCGTGTCGCATGGCCCTCGGCGGGAAACACCACGCCGCCCGACGCGAACAATTTTATCTGCGTGGCGCCCTTGCGCAGTTCTTCGCGGGCGGCCTTGCGCACCTCGTCGATGCCGTCGGCGATCACCGACATGTTGGAGAACGGCCCGACATGGCCGCAGGGATCGATCTCCTCGTCCGGCGTCCGAAAATCGGCGCCGCCGCCGGTCTGGGTCAGCGCCTTGCCCGAATAGAACAGCCGCGGCCCGATGATGTGCCCTTCGGCCAGCAACCGGGCGGTCGCGTGATCGGCGCCGCCAGCCTCGCGGATGGTCGTGTAGCCGTCCATCAGGCAGTGGCGGAGGTAGTTCGCCGACGCAATTGCGATTTCCGCGGCCGGATAGGCGATGTTCTTCGGCGTCAGCGACAGCCCGGTGATATGGGCGTGGGCGTCGATCAGGCCGGGCATCAGCGTCCTGCCGCCGACATCGATTACCGCCGCCTCCGGCGCGTCGATCGGTTGCGCCGACACCGAGACGATACGGCTGTCCTTCACCAGGACGTTGAAGGAGGGCTGCAGCTCGGTGCACCCGTCACGCACGAGGGCGGCGTTGGTGAAAAGCGTCTGTGTCATCCGAAGCCCTTGGCGCAGTGGGTTCTGAGTTCACGTCCTAGGTGGCGCCCGTGACCTTGTAAGCAGCGATCTCGCCGGTCGTCGACATCCGCGGATCCCGGTAGGAGCCCCAGGAGTCGAAGTTGGCCGGCGTCGGTTCCAGCCGACGCGGCGCACGCGCCCCGATCTCGGGAAATTCCTCCATGCCGAAGCTGTATTCCAACGTCATGCCGTCGGGATCGAGGAAATACAGGAACACGCTGGTCGACGCCGGATGGCGGCCCGGCCCGTACACCACCGGCACGGCCTTCGCCTTCAGGCGCGCCAGGCCGCGACCGACATCGTCGATCTCGGTCACCATGAAGTTCAGGTGATGGAAGTGATTGCGCGTGCTGCGGCCGATGCCGATGCCATGGTGATAGGGGTTGGGAAAGGCGCGGTAGAAGGTGATGCCCTCGCCGAGGCGGTCGGACTCGGCAAAGCCCAGCACGTCGCGGAAGAAGGCATTGGCCTTCTCGTAGTGCGGCGTCGCCCAGACGACATGGCCCAGCCGCTGGATTTTGGCCAAGGTCGGCACAAAGGGTTTTAGCCCGGTGGCGGCGGCCAGCAGGTAGAATTCCAAGGTCGCGCCCAGGTTCGGCTCGACGGTGCGCGTACCACGGCCCAGCCCGCGGCTCTTGCACTCCGCGTCGCTCAGCGATTCGAAGGCGACGCCCGCGCTTGTGAGCGCCGCATGCAGGTGCTCGAACTGCCGCTCGTCCTCGAGCATCCAGCCGCTGCGCCGGAAACCCGGCTGCGGGGCCTTGTGGAGCACGACGGCATAGGGATCCTCCGAGCAGCGGAAGCGCCGCTCGCCCTCGGGACCCTCGCCCGCCGGCTCGAGGCCCACGATGTCGCGATAGAAGGCGGCGGAACGCTCGAGGTCGGTGACCATGAGCTCGACGTAGCCGAGTTTGCGGTAGCGGATCATGGCGGCCAGTTCCCTAACAATGAAGCTCAGCTTGCCACAGCGCCAATCCACCTGGATAGCGGTCTTCGTTGGATGAGCAGCGATCGCGCGACGTGCGAAGTGCCTTTCCAACATTGAAACAAAAGCGAGTCAGCGCCGCAGGGTTGGGGCTTCAGTTTGGGTTGAATAGGAGTATTCTCGACCAGCGTTGCGTTGTCCCCGGGAGCACTCGGCTGGACAGTCCGGCTGTGAGGCCCCTGCGGCGTTGCTGCAGATCGAGACGCGTAGTTGGTAAACGACACCTCGGCGCGCGCAAGTGTGCGACCGATGACGCGTAGTTCCAGCGCTTAGTGCAGATCGAGACGCGTAGTTGGCAAACGACACCTCGGCGCGCAACTGCGCGACCGATGACGCGTAGTTCCAGCACACAACAATCACGGGAGGAAATCATGGCTCGCATCGCGCGGCGTAGAGTTTTGAAACTGTCCGCATCCGGCGCCGTCGCGGCGCAGGCCGGCGGCCTCGCGGCCATCCTGGCCAGCGGACGGGCACCGGCGCTCGCACAGGAGACGACCATCCACTGGCTGCGCTGGGCCGATTTCGTGCCGGCCTCCGACGCCCTGCTCAAGGGCCCGATCACGCAGGAATGCAAGAAGGCGACCGGCATCACGCTCAAGCTCGAGACCGTCAACGCCAACGACCTGCAGTCGCGCATCACCTCGGCGATCCAGTCCGGAACCGGTGCGGACATCATCATGGCCATCGGCAACTGGCCGCAGCTCTACGCCGAAAGCCTGGCCGACTCGAGCGACCTGGCCGAGGAGCTTGGCAAGCCCGAGGGTGGCTACTACGACATCTGCCGGCAGGTCGCCACGGTCGGCAACAAGTGGATTGGCGTGCCGTGGACCGTCGGCGGCGGATTGATCGCCTATCGCAAATCGTGGCTCCAGGAGGCCGGCTACTCGACGTTCCCCGAGACCTGGGACGCCTTTCGCGATGCCGGCAAGAAGCTGAAGGCCAAGGGACGGCCGATCGGCCAGACCGCAGGCCACACTTTCGGCGACGCGCCGGGCTGGTGGTATCCCTTCCTCTGGTCGTGGGGCGGCCAGGAGGTCGCGGCCGACGGCAAGACCGTGGTCCTCAACAGCAAGGAAACAGTCGAGTCGATCAAGTTCGCGGTCGCCCTGTGGAAGGAGACCATGGACGAAGGCGGGCTCGCCTGGGACGACACCAACAACAACCGCGCCTTCCTGGCGCAGACCATCAGCGCCACCAACAACGGCGCCTCGATCTACATCGAAGCCAAGAAGAAGCCCGACACATACCAGACCGAAAAGGGCACGCCGATGTGGCAGGACATCCAGCACGCCCGCATCCCCAAGGGTGCCGGCGGCCAGTTCAACCTTCCCGGCCCGTTCACCGACATGCTGATGGGCTACTCCAAGAACCAGAAGGCCGCCAAGGATTTCCTGCGCTGGGCCCACAGCAAGCCGATCTACGACCAGTGGTTCGTCTCGCAGCAGGGCTACACCACCGGCGCCACCAAGGTGTGGGAGAAGCACGCCGTGTGGGACGTCGATCCGGTGCTGAAGCCGTTCAAGGACCTGCCGTCGTTCGGTCGACTCGCCGGCTACGCCGGGCCGCCCGACCGCAAGTCCGCCGAGGTGATCAGCAAGTACATCATCGTCGACATGTACGCCAAGGCGATCCAAGGCATGGCGGCCGAGGAAGCGGCCAAGTGGGCGCACTCGGAGGTCGTCAAGGCCTACGCCTGACATGCCCCCTTCGACATGACACGGCCGTCCGGGGTGGTACAGTTGGCCGACCACCCTGGAAGGCGGAACGCCGTTGCCTGTCTATGATGTGATCGTTGCCGGCGCCGGGCCGGTCGGCCTGACGCTGGCCATCGACCTTGGCCGGCGCGGTGTTCGCTGCCTGCTGATCGAGCGCAGCCCGACCACGCTGCCCTATCCCAAGATGGACCGCTCGAACGCGCGCACCATGGAGTTCTATCGCCGCATCGGCATCGCCGATCGGGTGCGGGCGCTGGGTTATCCGGCCGACAACCCGATGGACGTGTTCCTGACCACCCGGCTCAGCGATCCGCCGATCGCGGTGTTGAAGTACCCCTCGGTGGCGGAGCGTCGAAAACAGATCGCCGAGAGTCCGAACGGCGCCTGGCTGCTGGAGCCCTACCAGCTGGTGTCGCAGAACAAGCTGGAGCCGCTCCTGAAGGAGGTGGCCGAGGCGACGTCCAACGTCACCGTGCGCTATGGCTGCGGGCTGGAGGATTTCGCCCAGGACGATGAAGGCGTGTCGGTGCAGGCGCGCACCGCGGCAGGCGCACACGAGGAGCTGCGGGCGAGCTACCTCGTCGGCTGCGACGGCGGCGCCAGCACGGTGCGCAAGAAGGCCGGCATCCGGCTGGAAGGCAAGGGGCGCATCCGCAAGCTGGTGCAGGTGATCTTCCGCTCAGACGAACTCTACCGGAAGATCGTCACCGGCCGTGGCCGGCACTACAATTTCGTCGACGCCAACAGTTCGACCCTGATCGCGCAGGGCTGCCGCACGGAATTCACCCTGCATACGTCGTTGCCGGCGGATAGCGACTTCCGGCCGGTGATCCTGGACCTGATCGGTTTTCCCTGCGCCTTCGAGATCACGCACGTGATTCAATGGCACCACAACCTGCTCCTCGCCGAGCATTATCGCGACCGCCGCGTCTTCCTGGCCGGCGACGCGGTGCATCTGGTGATCCCGAGCGGCGGGCTCGGCATGAATACCGGCGTCGGCGACGCCTTCGACCTGGCGTGGAAGCTCGCCGGCACGATCCACGGCTGGGGCGGACCGGAACTTTTGAACGGCTACGAGCGCGAGCGGCGCCCGATCGGCCGGCGCAATGTCGACGCCGCCGGCTGGGCAGCGGCCGGCGTGCCGATCTGGCGCGCGCTGGTGACGCCGGACGCCTATGAGGACACGCCGGCCGGCGCTGAGGTGCGCGCCCGGCTGGTGGCGTCGTTCGACGTCGAGCACCGGCGCATGCACGGCATGGTGGGAGTCGAAGCAGGCTATTCCTACGCGGGCTCCGCGCTGATTGCCGACGAGCCGGCGGCCGAGTGGGAGACCAGCCGCTACGAGCCCAAGGCGCTGCCCGGCGCGCGCATCCCGCATATGTGGCTGGACGACGGCCGGGCGCTGCAGGACATCCTGGGCGACGACTACACCCTGCTCGACCTCACGGGCGATGCCGATACCGGGGCGCTGGAGGCGGCGTTCCGCGCCCGCGGCGCGCCGCTTTCCGTCATTCGTCGCGACGAGAAGCGGGTGCGCGGCGTCTACGGCGCGAGTGTCTTCCTGTTGCGGCCGGACCTGCACATCGTCTGGCGCGGCGACGAAGCGCCGAGCGATCCCGAGGGCCTGGCGGCGCTCGCCACCGGCTGGGTTGGCGACACGAACCGCATCAGCGACCGCGCCGTTCGGACGAGCGAGGTGCCGGTTTCCCAGTAAGTCATCCTGAGCGAAGCGAAGGATCTCATGGCATTCGAACGAGCACGCCGGTCGCAATCGCCAAAAGATCCTTCGCTTCGCTCAGGATGACAGAAATGTAGTCACGCTCTGTGTCCGCGTCCGCGTATCGGTGTTTCGTCTTCTTGAGGGAGGAAGCGATGCGGCGGAAGACGATGGTGCTGACGATCGGCCTGCTGCTGGCGAGCGGCATCGTTGCAGCGGCGGACAAAAGCTACGGACCGGGCGTCAGCGACAGCGAGATCAAGCTCGGCCAGAGCATTCCCTACAGCGGGCCGGCCTCGGCCTTCAGCGTGGTCGGCCGGGTGCAGATCGCGTATTTCAAGATGCTGAACGCCCAGGGCGGCATCAACGGACGCAAGGTCGAGCTGATCTCGCTCGACAACGGCTTCTCGCCGCCCAAGGCAGTCGAGGCGAGCCGCAAGCTGGTCGAGGATTTGGGCGTACTGGCCGAGGCCGGCACGCTCGGCACGCCGACCAACCTCGCCAGCCAGAAGTACCTCAACGGCAAGCACGTGCCGCAGCTCTACGTCTCCGCCGGCGCCACCCGGTTCAACGACCCGAAGAACTTCCCCTGGACGGTGCCTTGGTACACCCGCTTCGAGATGGAGGCGCGGATCTACGCCAAGTACATCCTCAAGACCAAGCCCGACGCCCGGATTGCCGCGCTCTACCAGAACGACGATTTCGGCAAAGACTACCTCGCGGCGCTGAAGAAGCGCCTCGGCCCCAAGGCCGCCAGCATGATCGTCGCCGAGGCGAGCTACGAGCTCGCCGATCCGTCGATCGATTCGCAGATGATCGCGCTCAAAGCTTCGGGCGCCGACACACTGCTGGTCTTCGCGACGCCGAAATTCTCTTCGCTTTCGATCCGCAAGGCCTCGGAACTCGACTGGCATCCCCTGCACATCGTCGGCCAGCCGGGCAGCGCCATCGAGAGCGTGATCCGGCCGGCCGGTGTCGAGAAGGCGGTCGGGCTGATAACCGCGCAACTGCTGAAAGATCCCGGCGATCCCGCCTTCGCCCAAGACGCGGAGGTCGTCGAATACAACCGGTTCATGGCGACCTGGGCACCGGGCGACAACGCCAAGGACACCGGCGCCATCGCCGGTTACGTGACGGCGCAAGGGATCGAGCTCGTGCTGCGCCGCTGCGGCGAGGAGCTGACGCGCGAGAACGTGCTGAAGCAGGCCACGACGCTCGACGGCGTGCGGTTGAAGATGCTGCTGCCGGGCATGACGCTCAGCAACTCGCCCGACGACTACGTCGCGTTTCGCCAGTACCAGCTGGCGCGGTTCGACGGCCAGGGCTGGGTGCTGATGGGCGAACTGATCACCGCGGACTGAGTTATTTCGGAGCGTCTGTGCCTTTCCTCACAGGATCAGCCGAGCGCCTGCGCCACGATGCGGGCAGCGCCGAAGGAATCAAGCTGAAGCCATTCGCGATCAGCCGTGGTACCGTCGCTTGCGCAACCGGTTGCGCAGCAGGCCGACAGGTTGCGTATCGAAGATGAGATTGTGCAACGAGAGGGGGATAGACATGTTCAATACCAATCGCCGAGCGACACTGAAATTGCTGGGTGGCGCGGCGCTCGCGGCGCCCGGCCTGGCGGCCTTGCCGCTTCCGGCGGCGGCGCAACAGGATCTATACATCGGCTCCCGCTTCCAGAACTTCAAGCGCGGCACGATCCACAGTATTGATCCGAAGACGCGCGGCTTCGTCATCATCTGGGAGGATCTGGGCCGGGTGAAGCTGAAGGCTGCCGACCTCGTCGCCAACTACGCGCCTGGCAGTACGACCGGCGGTAATTTTCCGCAGTCAGGGCTTCAGCCCGGCCAGGTCGTCGACGTCCAGTGGTACGACTATGTCGACTTCCTGATCGCCAAGAAGACGGACGCGACCATGGCGCAGGCCAAGGCGATGATGGCCCAGGGCGCGCGCATCGAAGGCCTGCCGGGCTCCCAGGAGCGCATCCGGCTGTGGGAAATGGACGGGATGTGCACCAAGATCGACCTCGCGGCCAACGTCGTCTATCTCATCAACGCCTCGGGCGGCGAACCCGACAAGCCGGCGCCCGACAGCGGCGAGGTCATCCAGATGCCGCCGATCGTGACGGACCCCGGAAAAGCGGCCTTACAGACGATCAAGGTGGGCGACGTCATCGTCACCGTGTTCAGCGTGCAGACCGCGATCAAGGTCACGGTCGTCCGCTAGCAACCGATCTTCGCAAGGACGCCGGGACCACAAGGTCCCGGCGTTCGTTTGCGGCGATGGCTCCCCGGATCATCGAGGAGAACGGCATCAAGGCCGACTGAGCGAGCCCTTGAATCCCTTGGGGGGATCGCACGGCGTCGTGCCCATGTGCCCGGGCGACGAGACTTCGAGGATCTCCATCTTGTCCGAGGTGCGGATCTCGTTGTGGCGCAGGTATCCGGGAATGAAAAGCGAATCGCCTTTCTCGACGCGGATCGTGCGGCCATCCTCGAATTCGAGGTCGACCCATCCGTCCAGCATGTAGACGAACTGGCCGTCGCACTCGTGATAGTGCCAGCCGGTGGGCCGGCTCATGCCCTGGCTCGACGACATGACCTGCGCGCGCAGCGTGCCGCCGCTGGCGTCGGCGACGCCGAGGTCGCGATACTTGAAGAAGTCGCGGCGTCCCTTGACCAGCACCGGTTCGGCGGCGCGGGCGTGAGCGACCTTTTGCGCGGTCACTTTTTGCGGGGTGGCTTTGGGGCGTGATTTTGTGGCGGCAGCGGATGGCATTGTTTCCTCCCTCCGGGACGAGCGGTTCCTGAAACCCTGACTCCGGTCGCCGGGTGGTTCAAGCGGAATTCAGCTTCCGGCGGCGCGCCGCGAAAGGAATCCCCTGATGGCCCAGATGATACCGAGCCCAAGCAACAGCATGAGAACCGGACCGCTCAGCAGGACGAGCGCCAGGCCCAAGGCCATGCTGCCGTTGGGCCAGTCGACATGCGCCGGGGACTCGCACCACGGGGCGAACCAGAAGGCGCACGAGAGCTGGAGGTTATAGAGCCAGTAGCCCGCCCACACGAACGACGCGAGCAGCCACAGGCGCACCAGGCCGCGCTTCCAGTTCACGCGCCGCAACAGCGGCGGGCGGGGACCGGCTTGCACGAGCCTGCGGCCACCGCCGGGCGCGCGACGAGACCGCGCGTCGCGCAGGGCCGGCGCCGGCGAAGCCTTTGCCCGCGGTTTCAGGACCGGCCGCCATGGCAATGAGAAAAACTTGGTCTCGATACTTCGTCCAGTTCCGCCTCCCTGATCCCGGTACCCTATCGAGACTCGAGCGTCGATGGCCATGGCAAAAATTCGGCGATAGGCTTGCGCGCCATGCTCCCGGTTCCGATCCTGCGAGTCGCCCGTCCGACCGACGATCTCGAAGCGCTGCTGCGCTTCTATGAGCACGGGCTGGGGCTCAGCGTGCTCTTCCGCTTCGAGGATCATGACGGGTTCGACGGCGTGATGCTGGGGCGAGCGGGCGCGCCCTACCATTTCGAGTTCACAGCCAAGCGCGGGCATGCGGTCGGGCGGGCGCCGACGCCGGACAATCTGCTAGTTTTCTACCTGCCGGAGACGGACGCCTGGAAAGAAGCCGTCCGGCGCCTGCGGGACGCGGGCTTCGATCCCGTGCCATCGTTCAATCCCTACTGGGATCGCGACGGCGTGACGTTCGAGGACCCGGACGGCTATCGCATCGTGCTCCAGAAGGCGGCCTGGACACGCTAAAAGCCGCCAAAAAGCCGGTTTTCATCGATCCTTCCTGTGCGGAATGCCACAGATGCCCAGCCGGCAAGGATTAGTGTGGCGCCGCTTAGTCAAGCAAAGGAGCCCTTCGATGAATGCGCGGATCGTATTGGCAGATCATCCCCGCCCTCGCTCGACTGGAGGATCAGCCTCGCGGTCGATGAATCTCCTGCGCGACCTGGCCGAGGACAAGCCGATCCGCTGCTCGCGCCGGAGCCGGACGGCGCTGACGCAGCGCCTCGCGCAGGTCGAGGATCTGATCACCCTCGGACGGCAGCAGTTTGCCCGCCAGCTCACGATCGTGACGGAGATCGAGCGCAGCCATGGCGATTCGACCGCCGCCCGCGAAACGCTGCACCTGTTCGCGCAGGCGCATGCCATCCGCCTCGACGACCGCGACCGGCTCGCGCGCCTGCTCGAACAGGCTTAGTCCTGGAATCCTTGTCGTCGGGCGGCGAGCACGCGCAACACAGCGCGAACGATCCCGCGATAGCCCGTGCAGCGGCAGAGATTGCCCGCCATCTCCTCGCGCACCCGCGTCTCGTCGGCTTCGGGAAGGCGCAGGACGATATCGCGGGCGGCGACCAGCATACCCGGCGTACAGTAGCCGCATTGCAAGGCATGCTCGCACGCAAAGGCCTCGCGCAGGGCGGCCATCACCGCGTCGTCGCCAAAGCCCTCGATGGTGCGGATCACCGCACCGTCGCAACTGCCGGCGTGGGTGATGCAGGAGCGCGCCGGCACGCCGTCGATCTCGACGGTGCAGGCGCCGCACACGCCATGCTCGCAGCCGACATGGGTGCCGGTCAGCATCAGGCCGCCGCGTAAAAGATCGGCGAGCTGCTCGCGCGGCTCGGCCAGCAGGTCGGTCGGCGTGCCATTGACGGTGAGCGAAATCGCGATCTTGCTCACGCTGCCCCCGCCTGCTCGACGGCGTGTCGCAGCGCCGCGCCGGCGATGGCCCGGCGCCAAGCCGTGAGCCCGGGAAAGCCGTCCAGGAGGCGGTTGGCTTCGGCCACCGGATCGGCCATCAGCGCCCGCGCGTCCTCGATCACCAGCGGCGGCGCATCGAGGGCAGCCAGCACGGCACGCGGCGCCCGGCCGGGCAGCGCCAGCACGCAGGCCGTGGCCTTGGAGAATTCCCCCACCTTGCGGCAGAACTTCCAGTGTCCCCACCGCGCCTCGGCCGGCAGCACCGGCACTTCGACGGCGCGCAGAAGCTCGTCGGCGGTGAGTGCAGTTTCGAAAATGCCCGTGACAAAGCCCGCTGTGGGAATGCGCCGCTCGCCCCGCGGGCCGAGCGCGATCGCCGTGGCGCCGAGCGCCGGCAGCACGGCGACCCAGTCGGCGGCGGGGTCGGCATGCGCCAGGCTGCCGCCGATCGTGCCGCGGTTGCGCACGGGCCGGTAGGCGATGCGGCACGCGACGGCCGCCATGATCTCGCCGACCCGGCCCGGCACCAATCCATCCTCGATCGCGGCGTGCGTCGTGCCAGCGCCGATGCGGAGCACGCCGCCGGCCAACGCAACGCCGGCATAGTCCGGCAGGTGGCGCAGGTCGGCGATCGTGTCGGGCTGCGCCAAACGGAGATTGAGCAACGGCCCCAGCGACTGCGTGCCGGCGCCCGGCCGCGCGCCGGCGGCGAGAAGTTTTAGCGCGTCCGCCCAGCCCTTGGGGCGGGCATAGGCGAAGGGCGCGGGCTTCATTGCCGAGCGGCTCGCGCCGCCGCGATCGCCGCCAGCACGCGCGGCGGGCTGGCCGGCAGGTCAAAAACCTCGGCGCCGAGCGACGCCAGCGCGTCGTTGATCGCGTTCACGATCGCGGCTGGCGGGCCGATGGCACCGCTCTCGCCGATGCCCTTCTGGCCGAAGGTTGTCCACGGGCTCGGCGTCTCCATGTGGTCGAGCCGCACGTCGGGCACCTCGGTCGTGCCGGGCAGCAGATAGTCCGCGAGAGTCGCGGCCAGCGGCTGGCCGGCTTCGTCGAACGGCATCTCCTCGTAGAGCGCGGTGCCGATACCCTGGGCCAGGCCGCCCAGTACCTGGCCGTCGACGATCATGGGGTTCACGAGCCTGCCGCCATCCTCGACGACCAGGTAGTCCTCGAGCACGACGGCGCCGGTCTCGACGTCGACGCGCACCACGCAGGCATGGCAGGCATAGGAGTGCGTGCCGGTATCGGGATCGGGCCGGTAGCCGGCGGTGATTTCGAGCCCGCCCTTGTCGACGCCGGGCGGCAGGTTCTGCGGCGCGCGGTACCAGGTGTGGGCGACATCGGCGATGCTGACCGAGCCGCCGGTATCCTTGCGACGCACCTTGCCATCCGCGACTTCGACGTCACTCGCCTGCACCTGCAACAGCGCCGCGCCGATCGCGGCGATGCGTTCGCCGAGCTGGCGGCAGGCCTCGGCCACCGCGCCGCCCGCCATCACCATGGCGCGGCTACCCCAGGTGCCCGTCGAATAGGGCGTGAGCGCGGTGTCGCCATGGACCACGCGCACCTTGTCGGGATGCACGCCCAGGATCTCGTGCGCGACCTGCGCCAAGGTCGTCTCCATGCCCTGGCCATGGCTGTGCACGCCCACGCGCACTTCAAGCACGCCATCGGGGCTCAGCCGGACATGGGCCTGCTCGAAGCCCGGCACGAAGGGGATACCCCAGGCGTGATAGACCGACGTGCCGTGCGCGCCCTGCTCGCAGAAGGTAGCGAGGCCGAAGCCCACTGTCTCGCCTTTGGCCTGGCGCGCGCGGATGGAGTCTAGATCGAAGGCCGCCACCGCCCGGCGCAGCGCTTCCGGGTAATCGCCGCTGTCGAACACCTTGCCTACCAGGTTGCGGTACGGCATCGCGTCCGGCGGCACGAGATTGGCGAGCCGTATCGCCTCGGCGCTGATGCCGAGCTGGCGCGCCAGGGCGTCGAGCGTGGTCTCCATGGCGTAGCACACGCCGGTCCGCGCCACGCCGCGATAGGGCAGGATCGGCGGCTTGTTGGTGCAGGCCGAGATCGTGTGGCAGCGGAGAAGCGGCAAGATGTAGGGACCCGGCAGGATCGAGCCGACTTGTGCCGCTTCGAGGCAGGCGCCGAACGGATAGGACGAATAGGCGCCGGCATCGACCGTGGCCTCGCATTCCATGCCGAGAAGCTTGCCGGCGCGGTCGGCCCACGCCGTGATGACATAGTGATGCTCGCGGCAGTTGGCGCCGGCCGAGAGCTGCTCATAACGGTCTTCAAGCCAGCGCACCGGCCGGCCGAGCAGCCGGGCGATGCTGGCGCAGACGATCTCCTCGGGCAGCAGGATGCCCTTGTAGCCGAAGCCGCCGCCGACATCGGGCGAGACGATGCGCACCTGGCCTTCGTCGAGGCCGAGGCAGTCGGCCAGGCCGCTCTTGGTGACGTGCGGCATCTGGGTCGAGGTGGTGACGATCATCTGCTCGAGCCGGGGATCCCACTCGGCCAGAACGCCCCTGCCCTCGATCGGCGCCATGCACTGGCGCGAGGTGCGGAGCGTGCGCGTCACCTTGGCGGCGGCGATGGCGTCGAGATCGCCGACATCGTCGTCACGCCGCGTCTCGAGGAAGGCGTTCATCGACCAGCCGTCATGGATGAGCGGCTGCGTCGGCAGCGGCGCGGCCAGCATGTCGTGCACGGCAGGCAGCGTCTCGTAGTCGAGCCCGCAGGCCGCCACGAGATCCTCCGCCTCGGCGCGCGTGCCGGCGACGCAGGCGGCGATGGCCTCGCCGACATGGCGAAGCTTGCCGCCCGCCAGCGCCGGCTGCTCGGAGACCCGGAAGCCCGGCAAGGCGGAGTTGGCGCGGATGGTGCGCACGTTCCCCAAGTCGGCGAGCGTGAACACGCGCTTCTCCGCGCCGGTGGGCTTGGTGACGCCGTGCAGCCGCGCATGCGCGACGGGGCTGCGCAAGAAGGCCACTTCCAGCATGCCGGGCCGGGTGATGTCGCCGACGAAGCGGCCAAGGCCGTGCAGGAAGCGCGCGTCCTCCTTGCGCCGGAGCGACGCACCGACGCCCAAAGTCGCGGCTCGCGCCGCCTGACCTGCCGTCATGCGGCGTCGGCCAGCATAGGCTGGGGCAGGATCACCGAATCGGCATCGAAACGCTTGCCGGCGCGCAGGCAGAAGACCGGACGGATGAAATGCTCCGCGACCACCTGCGTGTCTTCATTGTCCTTCAGCACGAAGCGTCCACTCTCGTCAGCCAGCACCGACACATCCGCCTCGACTCCCGGGCGCAAAGTGCCGATCTCGTCCTTCATGCCGAGCATGGCGGCGCAGTTGCTGGTGACCATGGGCACGACCTGCTCGAGCGAGAGGCCGAGGGCCAGCATGCTGGTCATGGCCGAGGCGAGCGAGAAGTTCTGCGCGCCGGCGAACATGTGCATCTCCTCCTTGTCGGGATGCGTCTCCGGCGTACCGCGCGGCTTGGGGATCGTCGTGTTGTAGCCGTGCATGTCGGCGCCCAGCGTGTCGGGCACGATGCCGGCCTCGAGCACCAGCCGCGCCATCTTGAAGGAGAAATGCGAGCCGTGGCCGACGTCGGTCTTGAGGCCCTGCGCCAGCGCCTCGCGCACCACCGGATGGACCTTGCCGTGCTG
>DASZJU010000105.1:0-14556 GCA_035947815.1 Reyranella sp. | reverse complement strand
TTCCAACGCCGTGCACGCGCCACGCCGCCAGGCATATTCCTTCTGGTAGGCGGTCTCGACGAGATGCATGTGCATGGGCACGTCGTACTTGGCCGAGGCGTCGGACAGCACCGTCAGCGCCTTGTCCGAGCACCAGTGCAGATTGGCGGGCGCCAGCTGGATCTTCACCCGGCGCTTGTTGTGGTGCTGGGAATGGAAGCTCTTGAACATGTCCATGGCATCGTCGTGGCTCATCTTGAAGCGCTCGAACCAGCGCTTCATCGGTCCCTGCAGCTCGGCCGGCAGGCCGGCCACGAACTCCTCGTCGGCCTGGTAGACCAGCCGGTTCTGGTCGCGCACCGCGTAGCAGTAGCTGACCCGCATGCCGACGTCCTCGTAGGCGCGGATCAACTCGCCCGACCGCTTCTCGACCTCGGGAAGCGTGCCCGGCATCCAGCCGTGGATGTGCTGCACCGTAGTGATGCCGGAGCCGATCATCTCGAAGGCCGAGTAGAGCGTGTCGAGATAGAGATCGAGGTTGCGGATCACCATGCGGGTGATGAACCAGAGCTCGAGCGGCATGTCGGGCGAGCCGAGCTGCACCGGCGTCAGGCCGACGTGATGGTGGCCGTTGACGAAGCCCGGCAGCAGGATCTCCTTGCCATTGCCGATCACCGGCACCGTCGGGTGCTTAGCGCTCAGGTCGTCGTAGGTCCCGACGGCCACGATGACGCCGTCCTCCTGCAGCACCGCGCCGTCCTTGATCTCGTTCCAGGCGAAGCGGTCCTTTACCCCGGTGATGGTGGCGCGGCTGCGAATGAGACTGGTGGCCATGGTTCCTCCTAACTCGTTCATCCCTCCTCCCCAGCTTCGCTGGGGAGGAGGCCCGCGGGGCCGGAGGGGTCATGGGCAGCAGCGATGACGCTCATGACCCCTCCGCCCGCTACGCGGGCACCTCCCCATCGTATGACGATGGGGAGGCAATCTTGAGCTAAATTGCTGCTGTCAGCGCTTCCTGCTCGGCAAAGGCGCGGTCGACCTCGTCGCGCAGCAGCTCGGTGAGCTGGATGCGGATAGCCTCGGCCTCGCGCGAGAAGAGATTGCGCGGCCGCGGCAAGGCGATGGGGAAGACGGTCTTGATGCGACCAGGCCGGGCGGTGAACACGACGACCCGGTCGGCCAGCGCCACCGCCTCGTCGATATGGTGGGTGACGAACAGCACCGATGCGCCCGAATCGCGCCACACGTCGAGCAGGAAATCCTGCATGCGGGCGCGGGTCTGCACGTCGAGCGCGGCGAACGGCTCGTCCATCAGCAGCACCTTGGGCCGCATGGCGAGTGCCCGCGCCACCGCCACCCGCTGGCGCATGCCGCCCGACAGCTCGTCCGGCCGCTTGTCGAGGGCGGCGCTGAGGCCCACCCGCTGCAGCGCCTCGGCGGCGACGGCCCGGCGCTCGGCCTGCGAGGCGCCGCGGATGGCGAGGCCGAAGCTCACATTCTGCCATACCGTCAGCCAGGGAAAGAGCGAGGTCTCCTGGAAGATCAGGCTGCGGTTGGGCGACGGCGTCTCGACCAGATCGCCGAACGACCAGGTCTGTCCTTCGGTGGCGTCCTCGAGGCCGGAGATGAGATAGAGCAAGGTGCTCTTGCCGCAGCCCGAGGGCCCGAGGAAAACCACGAACTCGCCCGGCTTGATGTCGAGATCGATGTCGCGCAGCGCCTCGTGCGCCCGCTTGGTGCCGGCCGCCCAGGTCTTGCCGACGCCGCGGCAGACCACGGCGTCCTTGGACGAGAAATGAGGGGCGCGGTCAGAGGACACGCAGCTTCTCCTTGGTGTCGGGCAGCCAATAGAGGATACGCCGCTGGGCGAGTCGCAGCAGCCAATCGAAGGTGAAGCCCAGCACGCCGATCACGGCGATGGTGAAGAACACCAGCGATGGATTGAAGGTGTTGCGCGCCAGCATGATGACCTGGCCCATGCCGTAGCCGACGCCGGTCGATTCAGCGATCAGCACCACCATCCAGGCGCCGAACAGGTTGAGCCGCAGCACCGCCAGCATGCCGGGCAGGATCGCCGGCACGATGACCCTGGCATAGATCTGCCGTTTGGTCGCGCCCATGGTGCGCGCGACATTGATCAGGTTCGGGCTCACCCCGTCGATCTGGCTGATGGTTGCCAGCACCATGTGGAAGAACAGTGCAACCACCACCATGAAGATCGCCGGCGCATTGCCGATGCCGAACATGAAGATCGCCACCGGCAGCCAGGCGATGGGCGACACCGGCGAGAGCAGCGTGATGGTCGGCAGCACCAGCTTGTCGAAGAAATGGTAGTAGCGGACCAGGACGCCGATGCTGATCGCCAGCGCCGAGGCGATCACCAGGCCCGCGAACACCCGCGCCGTCGTGGCGCCGACGGTGATCATCACCGATTCGAAGGCCGTCGGACCCTCGTTCATCGACTGGCCGACCTGCCAGCGCGTGGCGGTGTTGAAGTACTTGCCCTGTTCGGCGATGCTGCCGAGGAAGATGTGCGGCGGCGGCAGCAGCTTGGGATCGGCCCAGCCGAGCGCCCAGCACAGCTCCCAGAGGCCCGCGAACAGCCCGATCGAAAGACACGTCCACCAGATCTTGGACAGCGTATCGAGACCGGCCATCGACGCGAACAGGCGGGTTACCGCCGCCGGGCGGGATGCTCCGGCGGCGGCGCCCGCATCACCGTCGCGCGCGACGACGGTCATCAGGCAGACTTGTACTTGAGCTTGCCGTAGAGGTCGGGGTTCTCCTTGATGACCTCTTCGAGCAGCGTCCAGTCGATCGCATCGCGGCCGGGCTTCTTCTTGATGTAGCCCATCTCCATGACGCTGTCGGTGCGCTGCAGGATGAAGTCGGTCTGGCTGCGCGCGTCGACCACCGCCGGCTGCTTGCCCTTGGCGATCTTGGCGTTCTCCATCGAGGTTTTGTAGTACTTGCCGACCAGCTCGGTCAGCACTTCGTCGGGCTTCTGCTCGGCGTCGTACTGCGCCTGCATCATCGCCTTGATGATCGCCTTGAGCCCGGCCGGATTGTCCTTCACCAGGCTCGAGCGCGCGGCCAGCACGCAATCGGTGTAACCCTTGCCGTACAGGTCGATGCCATCGGTCAGCATGACCGCACCCTTGACGTCGGCCACCAGGGCCGAGGCATAGGGCTCAATCGTGCAGATCCAGTCGAGCGCGCCCGCCTTGAAGGCCTCGACGGCCTCCGGTGTGTTGCCCATGTAGCGCACCTTCACGTCCTTGAAGGCGATGCCGTGCTTCTTGAGGTAGTCGTAGGGCATGACCTCCAAGGTATCGAGCTGGAAGGTGCCGAGCGTCTTGCCCTTGAGCTTCTCGGGCGTATCGAGGCCCGGACGGGCGACGATGGCGCAGCCCTCGACACCGCCGCCGGCCACGATCTTCACTGGGGCGCCGGCGTCGTAGAGCGTCATGAAGCTGGTGTAAGGCATCAGGCCGACATCGACCTGGCCCATGCCGAGGAACGTGACCATCTCTGCCGAGGTCGGCGTGTTGACGAACTCGAGCTCGACGCCGGCTGCCTTGGAGTACTGCCGCGAATGGGCGAGGAAGATGTTGAGGTTGCAGAAACCCGACCCGTGGGTCGACTTGATGCCGGCCGCAGCATGCGCCGGACCGCCGAGCAGCATGCCCGGCCCCATCGCCATGCTGATGGTCGTGGCGGCCGCCGCGCCCTTCAGGAAGCGACGGCGCGAGGCCGTGGCCGCGCCGGAAAAATCCATTTCGGAAAGCTTGGGGAAATGCGTACAGCCAATGCGATCACACATGACGTGTCCTCCTCGATCAGCAGGTTTGGGGAGAGCGGAATTTTCTATGGCGGTGTTCTGGCCCTGACGACTCCTTGCCGGCCGCCGCGAACGACCGCCGTCATCGAAATTGTCGGCACGCCAACCGAAGAGAACCGCTGATGCGGCCTGCGCTGAGGGGACAGGAGCAAGCCTCGTGCCACCCGGCGGAAGCCCGCCGCGGCCAGAGACGAATCGCAGTTGCTGCACTGCGGTCGCCTAAATCTTGGTCAGATGATCAAACTTTAGGTAGCTCGATCTACGGAGCTGTCGCTGTTTTAAGCCTTCTTCTTGGCTCGGGCCTTCTTCCTGGCTCGTACCTTCTTCTTCGCGGGCGCTTTCTTCCTTGCAGACGCCTTCTTCCTTCCAGCGGCTCCCTTCGCCGCCTTCTTCGTTTTCGCCTTTGTCGACGCCGTCTTCTTCTTCGCGGCGCGTCGCGGCCGCCCGGCGCCCTGTTGGCTTGGCGCCGGCCCGGTTGTGCTAGCGCTGCGAGCCGGTGCGCCTGCGGGCGCCGGGGAGGCGTCGGACGGGCCTCCAGCCGAAGGAGTGCCGAGCCAGAATTTGATCTCGGCGAGTTCGTCGCCCTGAAGATATCCGTCTTGCCAGGAGTCGTTATCGACCGGCCCGTGCCAGACCTGCGGATCCTGCCGATGGGCCTCGACATAGGCGTTCCACCGGTAGGCCTGGTAGATCGCGATGATGTTGGCCGCATAGGCGGCGGCGAGCGGTGCGTTGCCTTCGACGATCATGAGGTTGTCGTCGTTCACGCTCGACGCCTTGAAGCCGAGATTGTGCGAACCCGTCATCACCACCGGATTGGCGCCGAACGGATCGAGCACGATCACCTTGCTGTGGACGTGGACGCCGCTGCCCAGCACCTCCGTCTGCCATTCGTGGAACGTATCCTTGATATTCTTCGGCACCATCGCGTCGTAGCGAAGGCGCTGGGGCGGATTGTCCCCGCCGCTGAACAGCGTCACGGGATTGGCCGGCGTCGCCGGATCGAGAACGGCGTGTTTCTTCGGGTCGGCCGTCGCCTCAGTCGTGAGATTGGGAATCTCCTGGTTGACCACGCCGCGGACGTAAAGGCCGGGATTGTAGTCGGCGGCGCCCTGACGATGCCGGTTCAGGATGTTCTGCAGCAACGTCCACTTCTCCGGTTGGTCGTCCGCGACGAACTGACCGGGATTGAAGAACAGGAACAGGACGCCGCGTTCGGCGGCGCTGATCAGCTTGCGGGCGAAGTCCAGGTCGTGGGCGGCGATGGTCGGCACGAACCACTGGGTGATCGTGGCGCCGTCGACCTTGAAGCTCTGCGCGCTCGAATTGGCCTGGGCCAGCGTCGGCGGATAGAGGTTTCCGGCGTCCTTGAGGAGATTCCACTCCTTGACGAAATCGGCCGCGAGCGTCGGATCGTTGACGATGATACCGTTGTTCGCCTGGGTGCACAGGCCGGTCTTCGTCCAGTTGGTGCTGCCCGACAGGACGCTCTGCGGCGTGCCGCTGGCATCGCAGAAGACCACGAACTTGTTGTGCGCAAAATGGTTGCCCGTGACGATGCGATCGTGCAGGTCGATCTTTCCGCGAAGCTGCGCGCGAACCGCCGCGTTCTCGTCCGGCTTGCCCGACTTGAACGCGCCGTTGGCGAGGATCAGATGGCACTTCTGGCCGAATGTCACGAGGGCGGGAATCAGCTCCGGGTCGTTGAGCTCGTAGAGCGCCGCATAGATTTCGCCACCGTTTTTCTTCGTGTCGGCGAGCAGCGAGAGGATCTGCGGCCGCAGCAGCCCGCTCAGCGCATTGCGCAGATCGTTGCCCGGCGTGCCGATCAAGGTGTCCCAGTTCGGCTTCGCGCCGAGCTTGGCCAGCGCCCGTGACACCCACTGCGCGGCGACGATTCCCTTGTTGAAATAGGCGCTTACATGAGCGGTTGCCTGTCCCGTGATCGTCATCGGGTCGGTCAGCGTGCTCGCCTGCGTCGCCGCTAATTCGAGGTGGTTGTGGTCCGGCCCGACGACGGGAACGATCGAGTACTGCACCTTGTCGCCGGGCTTCACGCCGTAGTCCCACCACATGAAGCGCTGCAGCGGAAACTTCCAGGGTGCGGACGGATCCAGCGTGTCGGTGTCGGAGAAGCCGACGAAGCCATGGAGATAGCTCTCGGTGCCGTTGAGGAGCCGCCTCGCCGTGAATCCGCGGCATTCCGGAATCGGCTTCCCGTCATCGGTCAGCCACACCAGGCAGGTATGATCGCCGTTGTCATAGACCTTAACTTGGATGGACATGTGACGGCTCCTTCCACGTTATGGAACGAACGTGCGCCATTCTATATCACAACCAGAGATTGAACAAGGCGATTCTAATGAATCCAGCCTTTGGTGCAACCGCTGCTCATCCGAGCTTCGACAGCTGATCAACTCTTGCGAGCCGCCGATAACGCAGCCGCTCGGCGTGGCCGAGATAGAGACCGGAGCAGACGATCACGGCCGCGCCGACCCAGGTCCAGAAGTCCGGGATGCTGTCGAATACGAGATAGCCCAGGATCGCCGCGCCGATGAGCTGCACGTAGTTGAAGGGCGCCACGGTGGCGGCCGGCGCCTGGCTGTAGGCGATGGTCAGGAAATAGTGGCCGATGCCCGCCATGATGCCGATGGCGACGAACAGCACGCTGTCCCAGCCGAGGGCAGGTGTCATCCATTCGAACGGCAGCATCGGCAAGGCCGCGACGCTGCCGACGATAGTCGCCATGGTAGCCGACGCGTCGGGCCGCTCGGTCTGGCCGTAGCGGCGCGAGAAGAGCTGATAGAAGGCGCTGCACAAGGTGCTGGCCACGATCAGGAGCGAATGCCATTCGAACTGGGCGTGGCCTGGCCGCACCACGATCAACGCGCCGGCGAAGCCCAGGCAGACGGCGATCCAGCGGCGCACGCCCACCGGCTCGCCGAGGAAACGCGCCGACAGCGCCGTCACGACCAGCGGGCTGGTGAGCGAGATCGACGCCGCGGTGGCGAGCGGCAGATAGACCAGGCCGTGGAAGTAGAGGAAGGACGAGAAGAACAGCAGCAGCCCGCGCACCACCTGGCTGCCGACATTGTGCCAGCGAAACAGCGCCAGCCCGCTGCGCGGCAGGAACAACGCCATCATGAAGACGAAGGCGAAGACGTAGCGCGCCCAGATCACCTGCACGACCGGATAGTGCTGGGTCAGCGTCTTGGAGATGGCGTTGAGAACCGAAAAGCAGGCGACGGAAAAGAGGATGGCCAGGATGGAGCGCAGGATGTGGTCTCTCGCCGGCGGCGAGGCAGGGACGTTCATGGCGCCGGAAACTAGCGATCCCGCTCTTGCGAGCAAGCGCGCTCAACGACGAGAGCCCATCATGATTTGCATGGGTGGCGCCTGCGTCAGTCGGCCGCCGACGCCTTGTCCTCGCCGAACTCCGCCTCGCGCGGCCACAGCAGCAGCGAGACGATCAGCAGGATGGCCAGCCCCCCGGTGATGCCGACGAAGCGGTCGACGCCGGGCAAAATACTGGTAGGTGGCGCGGCCCCCTGGATCAGCGTGACGATGAAGACGAACGCCGCCTGGGTGCCGACATAGCCGACGCCGTGCTTGCCGACCTGCACGTGCATGCCGACCCACACGGCGGCGCCGATCATGGCGAGCCACCACGGGAACGACGTCACGTCGAGCGCCAGGCAGCCCAGTGCCACGATGCCGCCCAGCAGGCAGCCGATGATACGGTGCAGGGCCCGTTGGGCGACGGCCTGGCGGGTGCTCAGGCCACCAGAGGCGATGACCGGCGCCGACATCACCACGGCGATCGTGATGGCCATCTGTGTCACCTCCGGCAAGTCGATCAGGATCCAGACCTGCAACAGGACGACGACGGCGATCGCTGAACGCGCACCGTGCAGGACCGCGGGCCATTGCGCGTCCAGCAGGTGCCGCCATCCCGGCGCCGTCGGTGGTGGATCGGCGTGCCAGTCCTGCAGCAGGTTGGCGACGATGATGGCGGAGACGACGCCGATCGCCACCTCGAACGTCCGGTAGAAGGCCGTGTCGAGCGCCTGCAGCGGGTCGTTCAGGCTGTACAGGAGCACCATGCTCGAGGTTATCGTGAGGAACAGCCAGGCGAGTCCGTGCGGGCTCACCTGCATGGCGATCACGCCCAGCATGGTGGTCGCGGCGAGGAACAGGTAGAGCGCGAAATGGTCGTAGGGCAGCCAGCGCGCCATGACGAAGCCCAGCACGGCGCCGGCGATCGTTCCGGTCATTCTCAGTATCCCGCGGCGCACCGAACCGGCGCCGGTCGCCATCAGCGACATGAACCCGCTGATGGCCGCCCACCATGGCGATTCGACTTGAAGCACAAGTGCAAGCGTGGTCGCCAGCATCACCGAGCAGGCGGCGACGATGCCCTGCCGCGTGCGCACCGGGTCCTCGCCCAGCTCACCGAGCTCCCGCCAATAGCCGGCGAGCGTCTGCCCGACCATGTCGCCCATCTCGGCAAAATCCGAAACTATGGCCTTGGTGAACTTCCGCATCATCGGAAGGTCCCGCCCTTCGGAAAAATCACGGTACGGGCGTCGGCGCCCATGTAGAGCTTGGCGTCCGGCGGCGGATCGACCAGCACGATCGTCACCGGAATGCGCCGCTGCAGGCGGATCCAGTCGGTCGTCGGCGCGACGTAGGGCAGCAGCATGGGCATCTGCGGATCGCGGCTGAAGCCGCGGGCGATGCCGGTGATCTTGGCGCGATAGAAGTGCCAGGGCGCGCTGTCGAGCCACACCCAGGCCTCGCCACCAACCTCGAAGGAGCGGACGTAGTATTGCTTGTAGTTGGCCATGATGCGCCAGGCGTCGGCATCGACGATGCCGATCATCGGTATGTTTACCGTCGCCGTGTCGCCCGGGCGGGTGGTGAGATTGGTGATGGTCCCGTTGACGGGCGCCACGATTTCCGTGCGGCTGAGCCTCCACTGCGCCGTCGCCATCTCGGCCTTGGCCACGTCGAGGGCGGCCTGGGCGACGTTGATGCTGGTCTGCGCCTTGGCGATCGCGACCTGCGAGATGTTCATCTCCGCCGTGGCGCGCCGCAGCTCGTCGTTGTAGCGGTCGAGTTCGGCGCGCGGCGCGTTGTTTTCAGCCGCCAGCACGGCAAACCGGGCCTGCTGCTCGACGGCATAGGTGTGAGTCGAGTTGGCGGCGACAAGGGCCTCCTGCGCCGTGGAAAGCTGTTCCTGCGCCACCTTGAGCAGCGACGACGCCTCGTCGATCTGCGCCTGGCGCTGATTGACGTCGAGCTGGAACGGCACGGGGTCGATCGACACCAGCTTGTCGCCCTTCTTGACGGTCTGATTGTCGACGACATGGACGGCAATGATGCGTCCCGTGACCTCCGGCGCCACGGCAACCAGGTCGGAGCGCACATAGGCGTCGTCGGTGTAGGCGACGAAGTAGGTGAAGGTCTCCCAGAGAATGAACAGGAGGAGCAAGGTGCCGCCGACAGTGATAAGGCGGCGCAGTCGGCTTTTGGCGACGGGCCCACGCGCCGCGGCGGGCGGCGGCGTTGCCGCTGCGGCGGGTGGCAGCTCGACCGGCGGCGGCTCCACAGGGGGCGGCGCGGCAGGCGGCAACGCGGCCGGCTCAACCGCGGGCTCGGCCGGGGCTGCTCGCGCGGTCTCGGCCGGGGTGGGCATGGTCTCGACCGGGACTACGGTGGCGGCTACGGGCGTACCAGCGTCGGCAACCGCCGGAGCAGCGTCAGCCGGAGACCGGGGCTGGGACGAGTCGGGACTCATGGCGGGAGGGTAACGCTCCCCGCTTCGCGAGCAAAGGCACGGCTTGTGGTTAGGACCCCGAAACCAGGCCGATGACCCATCTGCGGGCGGCCTCGTACCACGTCGGGGGCTGCACCGCGATGAAGATGAAATGCCGATAGATATTGCCTTTCGCCGCCGCGCCCGCCGGCGTTTTCGCCGCGGTGTCGAGCTCGAGGAGCAATCTCTGAGGTCCCTCCTGCCTGGGCGTCACGCGCCAATCCCAACGCGTGTCGCCCGTGACGTTAAGCGGCTTCGGCTCGTCCTTGTCAGGCGTGATGGCGAAGGCCGAACGCGGCTCGCCGGACAGGTGCGCCAGCACGCTTTCGCCATCGCCGGCGGGCGGGGTAGTGCCGCCCGTCGTCGGCGCCGGCGTCTTGCCGCTGATATCCTTGGGGCCGTTCAGAACCAGAACGATGGGATAACTCCGCTCCACGGTCATGGTGCGTTCGATCCGCAGGGCCCCGCCCGCGGTCCAGAAATCCACGGGGATGGGTGGCGCAGAAGGCTCGAGGAGGGCGTTGAACGGCATCACAGCGATGACAAAGGCGGCGACGCCGACGCTCGCCCAGGCGCCCGTGGTCGTCGTCCAGATGTTGTAAGCGGCAAATGCCAGCGCGGCGACGATCAGCCCGACGGTAGGCCACGGGTAGCGGAAGAGCGGCGTATCGGCGAGACGAAGGCCCAGGGCGAGCTGGATCTCGAGGACGACGATGGCGAGGACGACGCCGCTTGCGACGATTCTCGCCATGCGCAGAAACCATCGCCATTTTGAGGGCATGGTCGACTCCGATCCGGGAGGACGCTAGTCCGCGGCCCGGGCCAGCGCGGGCTGCGGCTTGAACGGCAGGATGGTGCTGGCGCGCGCCGCCGGCAATGGCAGCGACGGCGGCTCGATGCCCAGCGCGCGGGCGGCGTTCCAGGCCCAGCGCGGATCGAGCAGGAACGGTCGGGCGTGCACGGTGCAGTCGGCTTCGCCCGCGGCAATGATGTGCGCGGCCTGCTCCGGCTCGGTGATGAGACCCACCGCCCAGGTCTTGATGCCCACCTCCTTGCGGATGCGCGCGGCGAACGGCACCTGATAGCCGGGGCCGAGCGGGATCTTCTGGTGGGATGCGTTGCCGCCCGAGCTCGCATCGACGAAGTCGCAGCCCAGCGCCTTGAGCTGGCGGGCGGTCTCGATCGTGTCCTCGATCGTCAATCCGCCCTCGACCCATTCGACGCAGCTGAGGCGGATGCCGAGCGCCTTGTCGCGCGGCCACAGCCTGCGGCAGGCCTCGAACACTTCGAGCGGGAAGCGCCGGCGCTTCTCCATGGTGCCGCCATACTCGTCGCTGCGATGGTTGCTGAGCGGCGACAGGAACTGGTTGAGACAATAGCCGTGCGCGCCGTGCAATTCGATCAGGTCAAAGCCCAGGCGCGCGCTGCGCACGGTAGCATCGACGAAGGCCTGCTTGACGCGCTTCAGGCCCACCGCGTCGAGGGCGACCGGCGTGTGCCATTTGGTGTCGTAGGGGATCGCCGACGCCGAGTAGGTCGTCCACGGCAGGTCGGGCGCATCGGCCTGCGTCAGAGGACCTCCGCCCTTCCACGGTCGCTGTGCCGAGGCCTTGCGGCCGGCATGGGCGAGCTGGATGCCGAGCTTGGCTTGCGGCATCCAGGCCCGCGTCCAATCGACGATGGGTTTTAACGCCGCTTCGTTTTCATCGCTGTACAGGCCGGCGCAGCCCCGGGTGATACGGCCCTCGCGCTCGACATGCGTCGCCTCCATGCAGAGCAGGCCGGCGCCCGACATCGACATCATGCCGTAATGCACCTGGTGCCACGGTTGGGCGCTGCCGTCGACCGACGAATACTGGCACATCGGCGACACGACGATGCGGTTGGGCAGCGTGACGCCGCCGATCTCGACCGGGGTGAAGAGTTGGGCGGTCATGTTCGTCCTTGTTGATGGATCAGCCGCTGATCGACGGTCCGGCCTCATGGCCCAGCCATTCCTCGATCAGGCGGCGGGCGATGGAATCGCGGCGCGGCATGTAGAACGAGCCGTCCTTGGGCAGGTTCTCGGGCCGTAGTTCCTCGCGGCTCAGCCACAGCGCGCTTTCGAGTTCGGACTCGTTGACGCTGATGTCGAGTCCCTCGGCCTCGGCATGGAAGCCGATCATCACTGACGCGGGAAACGGCCAGGGCTGCGAGGAGCGGTAGGTCACGTTCCTCACCTTGACCTTGACTTCCTCGTAGACCTCGCGTGCCACGGCGTCCTCGAAACTCTCGCCCGGCTCGACGAAGCCCGCCAGGGTCGAATGCATGCCGCGGGGAAAATGCTTGCCGCGGCCCAGCAGGCACTTGTCGCCGTGATGGACCAGCATGATCACCGCCGGGTCGGTGCGCGGGAAATGCTCGGTCTTGCAGTTGTCGTTCGTGCATCGCCGCACATGCCCGCCGCGCACCACCTTGGTGCTGGCGCCGCACACGCCGCAATAGCGATGGCGGCGGTGCCAGTAGGTCATGCCGCGGGCATAGGCCAGGATCGAGCCCTCACGCGCGAAGAGCAACGCGCCGACCTGGCGCAGATCGACGAACTCGCCGAGCTCCTTCAGCGGCACGTCCTTGCCGGTGACGTCGACCGCGAAATAGGGTGTGCCTTCGACATAGCCCAGGAAGACCTGGGTGTCGGCGGCATTGGCGATGGCGCGGCCCATCATGCCCTGCAAAAACACCGCTTCGGGGTTGCCGCCGGTCTTCACCAGGTTCTTCTCGGTGTCGATGGGAACGAAGCGCGCCGCGCCGGACGAGGCGAGCTCGATCATGCGCTCCTCGTCCTCGCGCTCGTGGCTGGCGCGGTCGATTTCAGCACTGGAATATGGATTACTTGGACGTTGCTGCATGGCGCGCGGACCGTGCCACAGCGGCGTCGAAGCTGCAATCTGCAGGAACGCCCCCCTGTCATCCTGAGCGAAGCGAAGGATCTCATGCCGTGGCAAGCGGCGATGAGGTCCTTCGCTTTGCTCAGGACGACAGGTCAGGCCAGCGCCGCGGCCAGTACCTCCGCGACATGTACCGCCTGTCGATTGCTGCCGTCGGCGATCTGGTGCCGGCACGACGTGCCGTCGGCCACGATCAGCGCGTCGGGATCGGCCTTGCGCACGGCCGGCAGCAGCGACAGTTCGGCCATGGCAATCGACGTCTCGTAGTGCTCGGCCTCGTAGCCGAAGCTGCCGGCCATGCCGCAGCAGCTCGATTCGATCACGCTGACGGCGAGGTCCGGCACCAGCGACAGCGCCTCCTGCACGGCGCTCATCGCACCGAACGCCTTCTGGTGGCAGTGGCCGTGCAGCAAGGCGATCTTCTGCGGCAGCGGCTTCAGCTCGAGCTTGAGCCGCCCCGCCTTCTTCTCGCGCACCAGAAATTCCTCGAACAGGAAGGCGTTGTCGCAGACCGCCTGCGCCTCCTCGCCCAGGCCCATGGCGAGAAATTCGTCGCGCAAGGTGAACAGGCACGACGGCTCGAGGCCGACGACCGGCACGCCCTTGGCCACGAACGGCAGCAACGCCTGCAGCAACCGGCGCGCTTCGCTCTTGGCCTTCATGACCTGACCGGTCGCCAGAAAGGTGCGGCCGCAGCACAGCGCCGGCGCGCCCAGGGTCGGCCAGGCGACCGCGACGCGATGGCCGGCCGCTTCGAGCACGCGGCGCGCGGCATGCAGCAGTCCTGGCTCGAAATTGTTGGAGAAAGTGTCGGCGAAGATCACGACCGTGGCGTCGCGCTGGTCGACATCGGTCGTGGCGAGGAACGTGTCGCGGCGCCATTTCGGCAGGGAGCGCTGCTTGGCGAAGCCGAGATAGGGCTGCACGAACCAGACGAGGTTGAACAACCAGGGCAGCCGCCGAGCATACGGTGCGATCTCCGGCAGATTGCCGATCAGGCGGTCACGCAGGCTGAGTCCCTTGCTCATTCGGCGCGCCGACTTCACCTCGATCTTCATGCGCGCCATGTCGACGCCGGTCGGACAGTCGCGCTTGCAGCCCTTGCAGCTCACGCAGAGATCCATGGCCGCGGCCACGGCATCGGACGTGAGCGCTCCGGGGAGCTGTCCCGACAGCGCGAGTCGCAGCGTGTTGGCGCGACCGCGCGTCAGGTGCACCTCGTCGCGCGTCACGCGGAAGGACGGGCACATCGTGCCGGCGTCGAACTTCCGGCAATGACCGTTGTTGTTGCACATGTCGGCAGCCTTGGCCAAGCCACCGGTCAAATCGCCGCCGCTGCCCGGCACGGTCAACGCCTCGGTCAGCGGGTTGTTCTGGACATTCCAGGCCGACCAGTCGAGGGCGGGCTTGTAGTCGATCGTCTTGTAGCCCGGCTTGAAGCGGAACAGCGCGCGATCGTCCATGCGCGAGGGCCGCACGATCTTGCCGGGGTTGAGAATGCCCGCGGGATCGAACAGATCCTTGACCGTCTCGAACGCCTTGGTAAGCCTGGGGCCGAACTGCCAGCCGACCCACTCCGAGCGCACCAGCCCGTCGCCGTGCTCGCCCGAGTAGGCGCCCTTGTACTCGCGCACCAGCGCGGAGGCCTCCTCGGCGATCGCCCGCATTTTTGTCGCGCCCTCGCGGCGCATGTCGAGGATCGGCCGCACATGCAAGGTGCCGACCGAGGCATGCGCATACCAGGTGCCGCGCGTGCCGTGCTTGGTGAACACGTCGGTAAGGCGCTGCGTATACGCTGCCAGATGCTCCAGCGGCACGGCGCAATCCTCGATGAAGGACACGGGCTTACCGTCGCCCTTCATGGACATCATGATGTTGAGCCCGGCCTTGCGGACTTCCCACAGCTCGGCCTGCGGCCTGGGCTCGGGCATCTCGACCACGCTGCCGGGCAGGCCGAGATCGCCCATCAGCTCGACCAGCCGCGCGAGATC
>DASZJU010000104.1:0-4060 GCA_035947815.1 Reyranella sp. | reverse complement strand
GACAGCAACCGCTCGTGCGGCTGGACCTGGTTGGCGTGGGTGTCGAAGCCGCCCAGCGCCGTCTTGATGGCCACCACCGGCACGCGCGCCGCGAGCACGCGGCTGGCGAGGTCGAATTGACGGCCCAGCAGCAGGTCCTGCGCGTAGGCATGGGCAGGCGCCGGCGCCGCGCGCAGCTTGTCGCTCAGGCCCTTGGCCGCGGCATTCACTTCGCGGCGCACCGCCAGCAGATGGCGCAGCGCCGGGTTGCCACCGTCCTTCATGCCGGCCTGCTCCTTCAGGGCCTCGGCCTGGCGCAGGAAGTTCTCGGCGTCCTGCATGACGATGGTGCGCAGGCCTGGGCCGGTGCTGGGCAGCGCGTTGGTGTCAGCGACGATGCTGTCGACGCCCGCGCCGTTGGGCAGGCTCGTCCCTTCGAACGCCTGGGCGATCCAACCCTCGCTCAGGGTCTGGTTCGAGGCCGAGGCGGTGTCCCAGATCTCAATCGAGCGGAAATGCGAGCGGTTGGGATAGGGATAGCCGACGCCCTGCAGGATCGCGAGGTCCTTGGCCTTCCACGATTCCATCAGGGGCTCGAGCTTCTCATGCAAGCCGACCCGCTCGTCGAGCGGCAGGATGCGTTCGCGCGCCACGCCGATGGCCGGGCGCAACTCGCGGTACTTCGGATCGGCATAGGGAACAAGCGTGTTCAGCCCGTCGTTGCCGCCCTTCAATTCGACCAGAAGCAGGATCCGGCTCATGGCGCCCTCCTCACTTCAACTGATAGGCGGTGTCGAGCATCGCCGCCGCCACGGCAGCACCTGGCGTGCCGGCGCCGTCGACCGCGTCGATCGGCGCGCGCGGCAGCAGGGTGCGGACCAGTGTCGCTGAATCGACGTCGGCGAGCGTCGGTCCGAGCCGGGCCTCGTTACCGGCCGTTCGCAGGCTGCGGCCCTCGATCGGGCGCGCTTCCGCCATCGGCATGCCGCCGGCGTCAGCCGGCAATTGCTGGCGGCGATCGGCGCGCCGGTTGGGTCGGTCGCCCATCATGCCACCGTCCATCGAGGCTACTGTCGTCGCCTCGACGATGCGACGCAGGAACTGCTGGCGCAGCAGGAGCGTGTAGGTCGTGACCCAGCTCTCGCCGCCGGCCCAACCCTTGACGTTGGGCGGATCGAACGGCGTCTGGCCGAGCCCCTGCATCATGCGCACGAGCTGCGTCTTCTCCGGCACCGGCAGTCCCAACACATGGACCGTGCCGACGATCAGCTCGATCGGCGATTTGATCAGCGCGCCGCGGTTGGCGGGATCGCGGAACTGGGCCGACAGCAGGATCGAGCGCATCAGCGGCTTGATCTCGTAGCCGTTGCGGAACGACGCCGCGAGGCGCTTCACTTCGGCGGGGTCGGGCTGCAGCGAGACGAACTCGCGCCACAGCTTCTCGACGATCGTCTCGGCGGTGCGCGGATGGCGCAGCAGGATGGCGATAATCTGCTGGCCATCGAAACGGCCGGTCTGGCCGAGGAAGGTCTTCTCGCCGTCGTCGTGCTCGTGATCGTGGCTGCGGAACGCGCCGGTTTCGCGGTCGACGGTCCAGCCGGTGAAGGCACGCGCGGCGGCCTTGATGTCGGCCTCGCTGTAGTGGCCCTCGCCCAGGGTGAAGAGCTCCAGAAGCTCGCGGGCGAAATTCTCGTTGGGCTGGCGCGCCACGCTCCGCATGCCGTCGAGATAGATTAGCATCGCCGGATCGCGCGCCACGTCCTTCAGGAGCGTCGCGAAGTTGCCGAGCGCCTCGCGCCGGAACAACGCGTTCTGCCGCAACAGCGCCGCCGGGTAACGCACTTTCAGGAACGAGGAGGTGAAGTGGTTGTGCCAGAACAGCACCATGCGCTCGGTGAGCGGCTGATCGGTCGCCAGCATCTCCTCGACCCACCAGTTGCGCAGCTCGCGGCCCTCCTCCTGGACGGGACGCACGACCTGCAGCTTCTTGCCGTCGACGCCGGGCTTGCTCTCGGCCACCGCGGCCTGTTGCTGGCGGCGCAACTCGGCCGGCCCCTGGTTGATCCAGGATGGCACCGGCGTCAGGGCGTCGCGGCGGACACTCGCCAGCAGGCGGTCGACAGCGCTGGTGTAATCCTGCGTCTCCAACGCGCGAATCTCGGCCGGGGTCGCGCCGAACGAGGTGCGCGACAGGAGGTGGCGGGCTTCGTCGAAATCCATCGCCGAGGCGGCACGCCCGGGAAGCGGCAGCCACAGGCCGGCGGAAAGCGCCGCCGCGCCACCCACGAACCCACGCCGACCGATCCTTGGCGTCATGGCGATTGCTCCTATTGCGGCGGACGTCCGGCAGGCCCTGAGCCGCCGGCGGGCGGACGCTGGCCAAAGGGCGCGGCCAGGCGCTCGGCCAGGATCTGGTGCATGTGGTCGCGCTGCTCCGGCTTGAGTTGTGCCCCAAGCTGGTTGAGCGCGCCCAGGTACTCCTTCTGCTGCGCGGCGCGCAGCTTCGTCAGCTGGTCGATCAGCGTGTCGACGCGTGCCATGTCGGCGGTCGGATGCTTGTATTCGGCGGCGATCTGCTCGCGCACCTTCTGGATTTCGCGCAGACGCTCGCGACGGGCCGTCGAAAACTGCTCAAACACCGTGCGCAGCGCCTGGCGTTGCCCATCGTCGAGATTGAGATCGTGCGCCATCGTCTCCAATGGGCTCGGCCGCTGACCCGGCGGCGGCGGCGGCATCGGGCGCTCGAATTCCGGCGGCGCGATCCAGCTACGGTAGACGAAGCCCACGAGGACGAACGTGTTCAGCAGCAGCGACAGGGCCAGCAGCACCTGGATCAGACGCGAAGACATGTCAGATCCCGTCTGAGACCAGGAACTCAGTCAATTCGTTGGAGGTGTCCGTCGAGGTCGTCTGCGGGGTGTTCAAGGCATAACGCTCCTCGGCGACCGATGTCCCGAGGCCACCGCCCAGCATGAAGCCCGAGACCGCGATCACGAGAGCCGCGGTCAGCGCCACCGCGCGCTGCATGACAAAGCGCCGGTCGCCGGCGAACAGCCAATCGAACAGGCCGACACGCTTCGTGCGCTGCTCAGCCTCGAAACCCATCAAGGCCTTGGCCCGCACTTCCAGGCGCGCCGGCGCTGCCGGCAAGGGCTTGCCCAGGACGTCGGCCAGCTCGAGCGCTGCGCGGCGCATCTCAGGATCGGCGGCCACGACGGCGTCGATGCGGGCCGCCGCCGTCTCCGGCAGCCGCCCCTCCAGCCACGCCGCGAAATCGAGGTCCGACACGGCTTCAGGCGCGTCGTCCTGGACTGCAGCAAGACTGCGCCACAGCTCCTTATCGTCCAGCGGGGTACGCTCCATGTTCATCGCGCTCTCCTGCTGCAGGATACGTAAGAAACCATTCAGCTATCCCCCGATCACGAGGTTTCTTCGTTAAAGTGCGCACGTAGTCGCAATAAAGCCTTATGATGCGTGCTGCGAACGGTTTGGGCGTCGATCTTGAGAAGTTGGGCGACCTCCGCCACGTCGCGCTCCTCATCATATAGGCATTTCAGGATCAGGATTTGACGCTCGGTCAGCAGTCCTTGAGGAATCCTGAGCTTTTCGACATGGCGGTCTTCGACCCCCAAAGCGGCCTCGGGCACCTCGTCGATTGGCTGGGTGGCCTGTCTGCGGCGCCTGGCATGGTCCACGGCCGACGACCGGGCGACCACCGCCAGCCAGGTCGAAAGACCGGCGCGGGCAGGATCGTAGGTCTTGAGCAAGCGGAAGTCGTTGGCGCACAAGCGGACGAACACGTCCTGGGCGGCATCCATGACATCCTCCTCGCTCAGTCGGTATGAAGCGAGCGTGCGGCGGGCCACGGCATTGATCAACGGTGCAGCGGCGGTCACGAAGGTGTCCCACGCCCGCTTGTTGCCCGCCGCTAGTGCCCGCAGGTCGATCTGGTTCAGTTCCGTCACGCCTGCGATCTTTCTTGCCCTGTCCGCCCTGCAGTTTAACAGGGTTTGTGGCGAAATCAGGCCCCGCTACAGTCCCTGTTAACCAGTGGGAGAGTTGATGAGCGAGTCCCTGACAC
>DASZJU010000103.1:0-35471 GCA_035947815.1 Reyranella sp. | reverse complement strand
GCCGTGGCGCTGAAGGACAAGAGCAACGTGGCGCTCACCGCCAAGAACGTGATCCTGGCGACCGGCGCCCGCGCCCGCCAGCTCCCTGGCCTCGAGTCCGACGGCAAGCTCGTCTGGACCTACCGGGAAGCGATGGTGCCGCCGGAGTTTCCCAAGTCGCTGCTGGTGATCGGTTCGGGCGCGATCGGCATCGAGTTCGCGAGCTTCTACCGCACCATGGGCGCCGAGGTGACGGTCGCCGAGGTGTTGGACCGCATCCTGCCGGTGGAGGACGAGGAGGTCTCGGCCTTCGCCAAGCGGGCGTTCGAAAAGCAGGGCATGAAGATCCTGACCGCCGCCACGGTCGGCAACCTGAAGAAGGCCAACGACAAGGTGACGGCCACCATAACGTCAGGCGGCAAGAGTCAGGAGATCACCGTCGACCGCGTGATCAGCGCCGTCGGCATCGTCGGCAATGTCGAGGATCTCGGCCTAGAAGGCACCAAGGTGAAGGTCGAGAAGACCCACATCGTGATCGACCCCTGGGGTTTCACCGGCGAGCCCAACGTCTATGCCCTGGGCGACGTGGCGGGCCCGCCGTGGCTCGCCCACAAGGCCATGCACGAGGGCGTCGTGGTGGTCGAGAAGATCGCCGGCATCAAAGGCGTGCACCCGATGAAGACCGAGAACATCCCGGGCTGCACCTATTGCCAGCCCCAGGTCGCAAGCATCGGCCTCACCGAGGCCGCGGCCAAGGCCAAGGGCCTGCAGATCAAGGTCGGCAAGTTCCCCTTTATCGGCAACGGCAAGGCGATCGCGCTGGGCGAGCCCGAAGGCTTCGTCAAGACGGTGTTCGACGCCAAAACCGGCGAGCTTTTAGGCGCCCATATGATTGGCGCCGAGGTCACCGAGCTGATCCATGGCTACAGTGTCGCCAAGACCCTCGAGACGACCGAGGCCGAGCTGATGGCCACGGTGTTCCCGCATCCCACCTTGTCGGAAATGTTGCACGAGGCGGTACTGGCGGCTTATGGCCGGCCACTCCATATCTAGGCTGCGATGGACGGCACAATCGACAAGCTTCCGCTGAGCCGGGCCGAGCGCCACCCCGAGAAGGCGCATCGGCCGGACAATCCGATTCGGCGCAAGCCGGATTGGATCAGGGTGCGTGCACCGAACTCGCCGGAATATGCCGAGACCAAGCGCCTGATGCGCGAGTACGGACTGACGACGGTGTGCGAGGAGGCGGCCTGCCCCAACATCGGCGAGTGCTGGAAGCAGAAACACGCGACTTTCATGATCATGGGCGACACCTGCACGCGGGCCTGCGCCTTCTGCAATGTCGCCACCGGCAAGCCGGGCGCGCTCAATCCGCACGAGCCCGCCAACATCGCCGAAGCGGTCGGCAAGCTCGGCCTCGGCCATGTCGTGGTGACGTCGGTCGACCGCGACGATCTTTTGGACGGCGGGGCAGGGCACTTCGCGGCGGTCATCACGGCGCTGCATCGGTCGGCGCCGGCGACCACCATCGAGGTGCTGACGCCCGACTTCATGCGCAAGCCGGGCGCCATCGACACTGTGGTCGGGGCGCGCCCCGACGTGTTCAACCACAATCTCGAGACCGTGCCGCGGCTCTATCCGACCATCCGGCCCGGCGCGCGCTACTTCACGTCGCTCAAACTGCTGTCGCGGGTGAAGGAGATCGATCCGGCGATGTTCACCAAGTCCGGTCTGATGGTGGGGCTGGGCGAGACCCGCGAGGAGATCCTCCAGGTGATGGACGATTTGCGGGCGGCCGACGTCGACTTCCTGACGGTCGGCCAATACTTGCAGCCGACGCCCAAGCACGCACCGATCGACCGCTTCTGGACGCCGGCCGAGTTCGACGAGCTCGCCGTGCTGGCGCGCGCCAAGGGCTTCCTGATGGTCTCGGCGTCGCCGCTCACGCGCTCGAGCTACCATGCGGGCGACGATTTCGCCCGGCTGAAGGCGGCGCGCGCCGCGCATCTCAGGGGCTGACCGCGGCGTGGTTACGCGTCATGCCGAGCGGCGCGTCGTGCGCTTCGCTCCCCGCCAGCTGTTCGACCTCGTGGCCGACGTCCCGCGCTATCCTGAATTCCTGCCGTGGTGCACGGCGGCGCGCATCCGGCGCCAGGAAGGCGCCAACCTCCAGCTCGCCGAACTCGCCATCGGCTTCGGGCCGTTTCATGAAAAGTTCGTGTCGCGCATCGTGCTCGCGCCCGATGCCGAGGGTGGGCCGCGTATCGAGACCACCGGCGTCGAAGGACCGTTCCGGCAACTGGCGAGTCATTGGTCGTTCGAACCCCATCCGGACGGCACGCTGATTCGTTTCAGCCTGGAGTTCGAATTCCGCTCGATTCTGCTGCAGCAGACCGTGCGGCTGCTGTTCGCCGAGGCGGTCAAGCGCATGGTCTCGGCTTTCGAGGCGCGCGCCAACAAGCTCTATGGCAAGCCTAGCGTTCGGCCAGCGACGCCAGCATCGTCAACGCGGTAATCACCGACACGCGCCGGATCGAATCGCGATCGCCCGGGAAGACGTGGCGCTCGGCGATGATGTCGTGTCCCGTCCGCGCCGCCGCCAGATGCACGAGGCCGACCGGCTTGTCGGCCGTGCCGCCGCCGGGGCCGGCGACGCCGGTCACCGACACCGCGAGATCGGCGCCGGATCGCGCCAGCGCCCCCGCCGCCATGGCGCGCGCCACGGGATCGCTCACCGCACCGTGGCCTAGCAGGGCGTCCCACGAGACGCCCAGCATCTCGCGCTTGGCCTCGTTGGCGTAGGTGACGAAGGCGCGGTCGACCACGTCGGACGAGCCCGCGATCGCGGTCAGAGTGGCGGCGACCAGGCCGCCGGTGCACGACTCGGCCGTGACGACCCTGAGCTTGCGCTTGCGGCAGGCATGCAGCACGCGCTCCGCCGCGTCCCTCATTTCGTGATCGAACATTCGAAGCCCCTGGATCCTGGCTCGTTATAACCTGTCGTCCTGACATGACCTTCTAAGTTCGCGGCACTTCGACCGTGGCGACGGCCTGGGCCGCAATACCTTCGCCTCGGCCGGTGAAGCCCAACCCTTCCGTGGTTGTGGCCTTCACGCTCACTCTGTCACGGCCGACGCCGGCGATGCGAGCGATGCTTTCGACCATCGCCTCGCGATGCGGGCCGATGCGCGGCGCCTCGCAGATCAGCGTGAGATCGAGATGCACGATCCGCCCGCCGGCCGCTTCCACGAGCCCCACGGCATGGCGCAGGAAGCGGTCGGAGGAGGCGCCGCGCCACTGCGGATCGGACGGCGGGAAATGCTGGCCGATGTCGCCGGCGCCGATCGTGCCCAGCACCGCGTCGGTCAGGGCATGCAGGGCCACGTCGGCGTCGGAGTGCCCGGCAAGCGTCTGCGCGTGCGGGATGACGACGCCGCCCAACATCACGGCGTTGCCGGGGCCGAAGCCATGAACGTCGAAGCCGAACGCGGTGCGCGTTTCCATGGTCGCTGCCTGCCGGAGATCCTGGGCGTTGGTGATCTTGCGGTTATCGTCGTGGCCCGCAACCATGACAACCCGCAGGCCGGCGCGCTCGGCGACAGCCGCATCGTCGGTGAGTGCCGTGGCGTCATGGGCGCCGAGCGCGGCTGCGGCGTGGTGCGCCGCGAGCAGGGCCGCATATCGGAAGACCTGCGGCGTTTGCGCCCGCCACAAGTGGGCGCGCGGCACCGTCTCGGAAATGGCGCCGCCGGGCTCCGCCCGCTTCAGCGTGTCCGCGAGCGGCACGCCCAGGACGGCGCCGTCGACTCCTGACGACGAGAGCGCTTTTAGGCAGGCAGCGATATCGGCGGGCCGGACAAAGGGCCTGGCGGCATCGTGAATGGCGACCAGGTCCGGCGGCTGGGCTGCCAGGGCTTCCAGCCCGTTCAACACCGAATGCTGGCGGCTGGCGCCGCCTTCGACCGGCGGCGGCAGATCGAAACCGGCAATGGCTGTCCGGTAGTGCGCTTCATCGCCGGGACCGATCACGACCTGGATCCGGTCGATGCCGGGCGCGGTCCGGAATACCGTCAGGGTGCGGCGCAGGACCGGCTGCCCCGCCAAGAGGGCATATTGCTTAGGCAGGGGGCCGCCAAAGCGGCTTCCCCGCCCGCCAGCCACGATCAGGGCGGTACAAGTCGGCACGAGGGCTTAAATAACATTGGCTTAGGGGATGCGCACTTCGGACCCTTGCACGCACCGCCCGGACCCGCTATTGCTCGCTCAATTATTGTGCACTGCACAAGATGCCTATTTACTGATCAGAAGACATGGACTGCACACCTCGCCTTCAGCCCGTCGATATCGGCCCGGTCCGCCTCGAGGATCCCGTCATCCTGGCGCCGATGTCGGGCGTGACCGACATGCCTTTCCGCCAGATGGTGAAGCGGGACGGGGCGGGACTTGTCGTGTCCGAGATGATCGCCTCGGCGGCGATGGTGCGCGAGAACCGCAAGACTCTGCTGATGGCCAAGAACTCGCCGGAAGAGTTCCCGATGTCGGTCCAGCTCGCCGGCTGCGAACCCGAAGTCATGGCCGAGGCCGCGAAGCTCAACGAGGATCGCGGTGCGGCCATCATCGACATCAATTTCGGCTGCCCCGTGAAGAAGGTCGTGAATGGTCATGCTGGCTCCTCGCTGATGCGCGACGAGGTGCACGCGGCGAAGATCCTCGAGGCGACCGTCAAGGCCGTGAAGCTGCCGGTGACGCTCAAGATGCGCACGGGCTGGGACTCGAACAATCGCAACGCACCCAACCTCGCGCGCATCGCCGAGCAGTGCGGCATCAAGATGCTGACCGTGCACGGCCGCACGCGCTGCCAGTTCTATGATGGCGAGGCCGACTGGGCATTCGTCGCCGACGTCAAGCAGGCCACTCGGCTGCCGGTCATCGTCAATGGCGACATCGATTCGCTCGACGACGTCGACACGGCCCTCGAGCAATCGGGCGCCGATGGCGTGATGATCGGGCGCGGCGCCTATGGCCGGCCGTGGTTCCTGAACCAGGCGATCCACTATCTGCGGACCGGCGAGCGGCTGGCCGACCCGTCGCTTGCCGAGCAGTACGCCACGGTGCGCGGACACTTCGATTCGATGCTGTCGCACTACGGCCAGGAGACGGGCGTGCGCATGGCCCGCAAGCATTTGGGCTGGTATTCCAAGGGCCTGCCGGCCTCAGCCGAGTTCCGGGCCGCGGTGAATCGCGAGACCGATCCGGGCAAGGTCCGCGCCCTGCTGGCGTCGTTCTTCCTACCGGCTCTCGAACGGCAGGCCGCCTAGCATGGCGCTTCATCCCCTCAAGCGATCGCATGCACTCAGCGAGCAATTCCCGACGGCGATCCTCGATTCGCTGTCGGAGGCCGTGGTGGTGGTCGATGCGGGCGGGCTCGTGCACTACGCCAACCTCTCGGCCGAGCAGTTCTTCGGTGTCGGCCGCGCGCGCATCGTCGGCCATCCGCTGAGCGAATTCATGCCCGATGACACGCCGCTGTTTTCCCTGCTCGAGCAGGTATTGGCCACCGGCGGCGCCGTGGCCGAGAATGGCGTCACGCTTTCCTCGCCGCGCATCGGCAACCGCTTCTGTGCGCTCCGCCTCTCTCCGGTCGCCGACAGCGACGGCCTGGTCGTGGTCACGCTGGTCGAGCAGACGATCGCCCGCAACATCGACCGCCAGATGTCGCACAGGAGCGCCGCCCGTTCGGTGAGCGCGCTTGCCGCCATGCTGGCGCACGAGGTCAAGAACCCGCTGTCGGGCATCCGCGGCGCCGCGCAGCTGCTCGAGCAGTCGGTGCCCGACTCGGAGCGCGAGCTGACCACCCTGATCTGCGAGGAGACCGACCGCATCGTGGCGCTGGTCGACCGCATGGAGGCGTTCGCCGATGGCCGGCCGATCGAGCGCGGCCCGATCAACATCCACCAGGTGCTGAACCATGTCCGCCGCATCTCCCAGAACGGCTTCGGCAAGGGCGTGCGGTTCATCGAGACCTACGACCCGTCGCTGCCCGACGTCCATGGCGACCGCGACCAGCTCATCCAGGTTTTCCTGAACCTGGTGAAGAACGCCTGCGAGGTACCCGGCGGCGGCGAACGCGAGATCGAGTTGTCCACAGCCTTTCGGCACGGGCTGCGGCTGGCCGTGCCCGGCCAGCAGGCCAAGGTCAACCTGCCCCTGGTGGTGTCGGTGCGCGACAACGGCCACGGTGTGCCCGACGAGATCCGCGCCCACCTTTTTGACGCTTTTGTGACAAACAAGCCGACCGGAACCGGCCTGGGTCTTGCTTTGGTAGCCAAGATCATCAACGACCACGGCGGGGCCATCGAGTTCGAGAGCGAGCCCGGCCGCACAACCTTCAGAGTGATGTTGCCGTTGCAGTTTCTCCCGGCCGCGCCATGAGCAGCGCCTCCACCATCCTGATCGCCGACGACGATCGGGCCATCCGCACCGTCCTGCACCAGGCGCTGGGACGCCAGGGCCACAATGTCCGCAGCACCGGCGCTGCAGCGACGCTGTGGCAATGGGTCCAGGAGGGTGAGGGCCAGCTCGTCATCACCGACGTGGTGATGCCCGACGAGAACGGGCTCGACCTCGTCCCGCGCATCCGCAAGCTCCGGCCCGACCTGCGCATCATCGTCATGAGCGCGCAGTCGACCCTGCTCACGGCCGTGCGCGCCACCGAACGCGGCGCCTTCGAGTACCTGCCCAAGCCGTTTGACCTCAACGAGCTGATCTCGGTGGTGAACCGCGCGCTGTCGGCGCCGGCCACGTCGATGCAGCGCAACGCCAATCCGCAAGAGGACGGCGAGCGCCTGCCGCTGATCGGCCGGTCGCCGGCCATGCAGGAAATCTACCGGGCGCTGGCCCGCCTGATGTCGACCGACCTCACGGTGATGGTCACCGGCGAGTCGGGTGCCGGCAAGGAGCTGGTGGCACGTGCGCTGCACGACTACGGCAAACGCCGCAAGGGTCCCTTCGTGGCCCTCAACATGGCGGCGATTCCGCGCGAGCTGATCGAAAGCGAGCTATTCGGCCACGAACGCGGCGCCTTCACCGGCGCCGTCCAGCGCTCGGCTGGCAAGTTCGAGCAGGCGTCCGGCGGCACATTGTTCCTCGACGAGATCGGCGACATGCCGCCGGAAGCGCAGACCCGCCTGCTGCGCGTGCTGCAGGAAGGCGAGTACATGACGGTCGGCGGGCGGACGCCGATCAAGGCCAATGTGCGCATCGTCGCGGCCACCCACCGCGACCTGCGCCGCCTGATCCAGCAGGGGCTGTTTCGCGAGGATCTGTTCTATCGCCTGAACGTGGTGCCGATCCGCCTGCCGCCGCTGCGCGAGCGGCTCGACGACATTCCCGAACTCGCCAACCACTACCTGCGGGCGGCGACCGCCGACGGGCTTCCGTCAAAAGTGCTGTCGCCGGAGGCGATGGCGCGGCTGAAGCAGCACCGCTGGCCGGGCAATGTCCGCGAGCTGGTCAATCTCGTGCGCCGGCTGTCGGCGCTCTATTCGGAAGAGGTGATCGGCGTCGAGACGATCGAGGCCGAGCTGGCCGACGCGGTTTCCGCCATCGAGCAGGGGCCTCAGGCGGGTGATGCCGCCAGCAGCGACGTCTCCCTGGCCGACGCCGTCGACCGGCACCTGCAGGCGCTTTTTGTCGCCCATGGCGAGCGCCTGCCGCCGGACGGCATGTACGATCGTGTCATTTCCGAGGTCGAGCGCCCGCTGTTGTCCCTGGCCCTGGGCGCGACACGCGGGAATCAGTTGCGCGCTGCCCGTCTCCTGGGGCTCAATCGCAATACGTTGCGCAAGAAGATAAAGGACCTCGACGTCCCCGTGGTACGCACGCCGCAGGTTCGCCGAGGCGGGTGATCTGGTGACAGCTGCGCTGAGCGTTTCACGCTTGGGCGATGCGATGAGCGCGGTCCGCCGCGGGCTCGGCGGCCGCACCGCTGCCGTCTCGTTGGCCGTGCTCGCCATCCTCGCCGGCGCCGCCACCTACGCCTGGCTGGCCGGTTTCGCGCCACTCTCCTTCAACACCCGGGGCTGGCTCACCGGCCTGCTGGTGGCCGATCTCGTGATCGCCGTCGCGCTGGTCGCGTTGCTCGCGGTGCGGCTCACGCAGCTCTGGCTCGACCGCCGGCGCGGCGCGGCGGGCTCGCGCCTGCACATGCGCCTGGTGCTGGTGTGCAGCGTCTTCACCATTACGCCCACCCTGATCGTTGCGATCATCTTTTCGCTGCTGGTGATCAACCTGACCGACCTCGTGGTGAAGCCCGCGAAGGCCTCCTACGAGGCGGCGCGCACGATCGGTGAGCCGGTGCGGCGCGCGCGCGAGGACGAAATCCTGCGCGACATCGCCGCGATTTCCGGCCCCTTGCAGGCCCTCGGTATCGACGGGATTCGCGACGCCGCGGCGACCAACCAGCTGCTCGAGCGGCTGATCGAGGGCCGCCCGATGATCGAAGCGGCCGTCGTCGACGCCGACAAGGGGGTGATCGCCCGCGCCATAGCCCCCGAGGCGGAAGGGTTGAAGAACCCGGTGCCGCCGGCGCAGTCGCTCTGGCAGGCGGTCAACCAGGCGCGGCCGGTGGAGATCGAATCGCCGACCGGCGCCTACTTCGCGATGCAGCTCTTCGTCGGCGAACCGCTCTTCCTGGTGACCGGCCACGCCGTCGATCTCAGGGTCGTCGACTACATCAAGAGCATCCAGCTGGCGGGTTCGTTCTACTCGCAGATCGAGCAGGCGATGCAGCGCAGCCAGCTCATCATCTTCCTGGTCTGCGGCGCCATCGCCTTTCTGATGCTGCTGGCGGCGGTTTGGCTCGCGGTCCTCTTCGCTTCGCGCCTCACCGAGCCGATCGGCGGCCTGATGCTGGCCGCCGAGCGGGTGCGCGGCGGCGACCTGACGGCGCGCGTGGAGGAGGGACCGCCCGACGACGAACTGGGCCAGCTCGCCCGTTCCTTCAACCGCATGGCGAGCCAGATCGAGCAGCAGCGCGGTGAATTGGTCGATGCCAACACCGAGCTCGACACGCGGCGGCGCCTCACCGACGCCGTTCTGGCCGGCGTCTCGGCCGGCGTGCTGAGCGTCGACGAAGCCGGCACGGTGACGCGCAGCAACCGCTCGGCGCTCGAGCTTCTGGCATTGCCTGAGGACGGCGTGCTCGGCCGGCCGCTGATCAGCGTGATGCCCGAATTGGTGCCGTTGGTGGCGCAGGCGGCGGAGCGGCCCGACCGCGTCACCCAGGGCCAGGTCGAGATCCTGCAGCGCGGCACGCGCCGCATCCTGCTGGTCCGCATCAGCGCCGCCTCCAACGCAGGCGCCGTCGTCACCTTCGACGACGTGACCGACCTGATGTCGGCGCAGCGCATGGCGGCGTGGGGCGACGTGGCGCGGCGCATCGCCCATGAGATCAAGAATCCGCTGACGCCCATCCAGCTTTCCGCCGAGCGGCTGAAGCGCCGTTACCTGAAGCAGATCAAGGACGATCCGGAGACTTTCTCGATCTGCACCGACACCATAATCCGCCAGGTTGGCGACATCGGGCGCATGGTCGACGAGTTCTCGTCGTTCGCTCGCATGCCGCGCCCGACGGTACAGCCGGAGGATGCCAAGGAACTCTGCCAACAGGCGCTGTTTCTGCAGCGCAGCGGCAACCCGGAGATCCGCTACGTCTCGACCCTGCCGGATCATCCTGTGCCGCTGATCTGCGACCGCCGCCAGATCGCGCAGGTGTTGACCAACATTCTCAAGAACTCGGCCGAGGCGATCGAGGGCCGGGAGGCTCGGCCAGGCCAAGCGCTGCCGCCGGGCGAGATCACGCTCACCTTGCGCGACGAGGATGCCACCGTGCGCATTGTCGTCGAGGACAACGGCAAAGGCCTGCCGAAGGAGGGGCGCGAGCGCCTCACCGAGCCGTACATGACGACCCGCAGCAAGGGCACCGGCCTCGGCCTCGCGATCGTCAAGAAGATCATGGAAGATCACGGCGGTTATCTCGGGCTTGATGACCGCGAGGGTGGCGGCGCGCGCATCAGTCTGGTATTCCGGCGTGACGCGAAGGAAATCGCGTCGGCTCGACCGCATGCGACAGCCGCACAATGATCCGCTGAGACCATCGCGGACAGTTTGAAGAGTCATGGCCCACGACATTCTCATCGTCGACGACGAACGCGACATCTGCACGCTGATCGCGGGCATCCTGGAGGACGAGGGCCACACCGCCCGTCGCGCCCACAACAGCACCGAGGCGATCGACGCCGTGCGCCAGCGCCGGCCGGCGCTGGTCATCCTCGACGTCTGGCTGCAGGGCAGCGAGTTCGACGGCCTGCAGCTTCTCGACATCATCCGGCGCGAGGAACCGCCGGTTCCGGTGGTGATGATCAGCGGCCACGGCACGATCGATACCGCAGTGTCGGCGATCAAGACCGGTGCCTACGATTTCATCGAAAAGCCCTTCAAGGCCGACCGCTTGCTGCTGGTGGTCGATCGCGCCATCGAGGCCGACAAGCTCAGGCGCGAGAATGCCAGCCTGCGCCGCCGGGCGGGCGGCGAGGTGACCTTCGTCGGCTCTTCGAGTGCCGCCGCCGGCGTGCGCGCCCAGATTGAGCGGGTCGCGCCCACCGGCAGCCGCGTGCTGATCGCCGGTGCGTCCGGTGCCGGCAAGGAAACCGTGGCGCGGCTGATCCATCAGGGCTCGAAACGGGCCGACGGCCCCTTCGTCGTGGTCAATTGCTCGGCACTGCCCGCGGAGCGGCTGGAGATCGAGCTGTTCGGCACCGATGGCGAGGGTACGGGCGATGCGTTGCGCGTCTCGGGCGCGTTCGAGATGGCGCATGGCGGCACGCTGCTGCTGAAGGAAGTCGCGGACCTGCCTTTGCCGTTGCAGAGCAGGCTGGCGCGCGTGCTGCAGGAGCAGTCGTTCACCCGCGGCGGCGGAATCACGAGAGTCGAGGTCGACGTGCGCGTGCTCGCCTCGACCGGCCGGGTGCTGCAGGACGAGATTGCCGCGGGCGCCTTCCGCGAGGAGCTGTTTCACCGCCTGAATGTGGTGGCGCTCAAGGTGCCGCCGCTCAGCGAACGGCGTGAGGACATTCGCGAGCTCGCCAACGACCTGCTGCGCCGCGTGGCCGACGCCACTGGCCTGCCGTCGCGCACGATCGGCGAAGACACGCTGGCCGCCCTGCAGGGCCACGACTGGCCGGGCAATGTCCGGCAGCTGCGCAATGTCATCGAACGTCTCCTGATCCTGGCGCCGACGGGCGGCGCGCCGATCCGCGCCGACGTGCTGCCCAACGACGTCAGCGAGGATGCGCCCTCGGTGCTGCGCTGGGAGAAGGGCGGCGAGATCATGCAGCTGCCGCTGCGCGATGCGCGCGAGGTCTTCGAGCGGGAATATCTGCTGGCCCAGGTGACGCGATTCGGCGGCAACATCTCGCGCACCGCGACGTTCGTCGGCATGGAGCGTTCGGCGCTGCACCGCAAGCTGAAGTCGCTCGGCCTGCATGGCGGCGCGACCGACGAGCGCCCGGCCGAAGCTGCCGGCGTGTAGTCCCAGGAGTCTGTCATGGCGCGTTATGCATACGTCAACGGACGCTACGTCGATCATCGCGAAGCGAGCGTCCACATCGAGGACCGCGGCTATCAGCTCGCCGACGGCGTCTACGAGGTCGTGGGCGTGCGCGACGGCAAGTTGATCGACGAGGGGCCGCACATTGATCGTCTCGACCGCTCGCTCGGCGAGCTCAGGATCGCCTGGCCGGTGTCGCGCGCGGCCCTGGGCTTCATCATCCGCGAGTTGATGCGCCGCAACAGGCTGCGCGACGGACTGGTCTACATGCAGGTGACGCGCGGCGTGGCGCGGCGCGATCATGGCTTCCCGACGACGCCTGTCAAACCGGCGCTGGTGATGACGACCAAGAACACCAAGCGCGCCGAAGCCGCTGTCGATGCCGGGGTCGCGGTGAAGAGCCATCCCGACATCCGCTGGGGGCGCTGCGACATCAAGACAGTGGCCCTGCTGCCCAACGTGCTCGCCAAGCAGGCGGCGCGAGAGAGCGGCGCCTATGAGGCCTGGCTGGTCGACGACGAGGGCAGGGTGACCGAGGGCGCCTCGACCAATGCCTGGATCGTGACCCAGGACGGCGAACTGGTGAGCCGCCAGACCGACAACGGCATCCTGGCGGGCATCACGCGCCACACGCTGAAGTCGATGGTCGATGCGCTTCAGCTCAAGTTCGTCGAGCGGCCGTTCACGCTTGCCGAAGCCAAGAAAGCCAAGGAAGCGTTCATCACCAGCGCGACCGCGTTCGTCACGCCGGTGGTGAAGATCGACGGCGAGCCGGTGGGCGACGGCAAGGTTGGCCCGACGGCGCGGCGCTTGCGCGAGGAATATGTGCGCTTCGCGGCTGCCGGCGAGGCGGTCACGTGAAGCTGCCGGCCGGTCTCAAGCCGCCACGCGCCGTCCTGTTCGACTGGGACAACACGCTGGTCAATACCTGGCCGACCATCGTCGAGTGCTATCACGACACCTTCACGGCGCTCGGCCGGACGCCATGGACTGCCGTCGAAGTGCGCAACCGCGCGCACGGCTCGTTGCGCGACGTTTTCCCCAGCCTGTTCGGCGCGCGCGCCGGCGAAGCGGAGAAGGTCTTCTACGAGACGTTTTATCGCATCCATCTGGAGCGGCTGGAGCCGCTGCCCGGCGCCGCCGCCCTGTTGGCCCGCTGCCACGAACTCGGTTGCTATGTCGCGGTCGTGAGCAACAAGGTGGGCGACAATCTCCGGGCGGAGCTTGCCCATCTCGGCTGGCAGCGCTGGATCTCACGGGCGGTCGGCGCCAAGGACTGCGAACGCGACAAACCTGCACCGGACCCGATCTTCCGGGCTCTCGACGGCACGGGAATTGCCCCGGACGAGACAGTATGGATGGTGGGCGACACTCCGGCGGACCTCAAATGTGCCCACGCGGCGGGCTGTTTGCCCGTTCTGGTGGGCGATCTGGAGCAATTGTCAGAGGCTCTGTTGGCTCATCCGCCGCGTCTTCGCGCACGCGATTGTCATGAGTTGGTGGCATTGCTTTGAACCGAGCGTTCCCTATATTCGTTCTAACTCGGTAGCGGGTAGAAAGACCCGCGCCTTCCCAACCGGCGACCTTATTGGCAGCCGGCCGCCCAGCAAGAGGCCAAGAACATGAGCGAAAAGGCACAGAACGTTCAGGACGTCTTCCTGAACCACCTGCGCAAGAACAAGACGCCCGTCACGATCTTCCTGGTGAACGGCGTCAAATTGCAGGGGATCGTTACCTGGTTCGACAACTTCTCGGTGCTGCTGCGCCGCGACGGCCATTCGCAGCTTGTCTACAAGCACGCGATTTCGACCATCATGCCGGTCACGCCGGTGCAGCTGTTCGACGGCGACAAAGCCGACGCAGCAGGCTGATTTGATCGACGAGCAGAACGACCACGACAAGCGCAAGCGCAAGGCATTCGACACCGTGCGGCCGGCAACGGTGGCCGCGGTGCTGAGCCCTTATGCGTTCGGCGAAGAGCGCGACCGCGAGGCCAAGCTCGAGGAGGCGGTCGGGCTTGCGCGGGCGATCGACCTCGACGTGCAGCTGGCCGAGACCGCGCCGTTGCGCCGGCTGACGCCGGCCACGCTGGTCGGCAAGGGCGTCGTCGAGCGTCTGAAGTCCGCCGTGGAGGAGCAGGGCATCGGCCTGGTCATCGTCGACGGCAAGCTGACGCCCGTGCAGCAGCGCAATCTCGAGAAGGCGTGGCAGGCCAAGGTCATCGACCGCACGGGATTGATCCTGGAAATCTTCGGCGCCCGCGCCCGCACGCACGAAGGCCGGCTGCAGGTCGAACTGGCCGCCCTCGACTATCAGCGCGGCCGCCTGGTGCGGTCGTGGACCCACTTGGAACGCCAACGCGGCGGCTTCGGTTTCCTGGGTGGCCCCGGCGAATCGCAGATCGAGATCGACCGCCGCCTGATCGGCGAGCGCATCGTGCGGATCAAGCGCGACCTCGAGGGCGTGCGCCGCACGCGCGCCGTCAATCGCGCCGGCCGCAGGAAGGCGCGGCTGCCGACGGTCGCCCTGGTGGGCTACACCAACGCCGGCAAGTCGACGCTGTTCAACCGCCTTTCGGGCGCCGGCGTGATGGCCAAGGACCTGCTGTTCGCCACGCTCGATCCCACCATGAGGTCGATCAAGCTGCCCAACGGCAAGGGCTGCGTGATCTCCGACACGGTGGGCTTCGTCTCCGACCTGCCGACTCACCTGGTCGCGGCCTTCCGCGCGACCCTGGAAGAGGTGATCGAGGCCGACCTGATCGTGCATGTACGCGACATCTCCCATCCCGAGACCGAGCAGCAGCGCGCCGATGTCGAAACGGTGCTGCGCGAGCTCGGCGCGATCGACGAGGGCGACGGCGCGCCGCTCATCGAGGCGCTGAACAAGATCGACATCCTGCCCGCCGACGCGCGGCGCACCCTGCAGACCCGGTCTGCCACGGGCGCCGAGCGGGCCCGCCAATACCCGGTTTCGGCGCTGACGGGCGAGGGGATCGACCAGCTGCTCGAGGCGATCGGCGATTTCCTCACCCGCGCGAGCGAGGCCCGCGAAGTCTCGGTGCCACTGAGCGATGGCGCCACGATCGCCTGGCTCTACCGCCACGGCGAGGTGCGCAGCCGCCGCGACGATGGCGAAATGGCCCTTTTGACCGTGGCCCTCGACACCGCTGCCTCGGCGCAGTTCGAGCGCCGGCTGGCGCGTTGACATGCGGCCGCGGCGCTACCTATAAGCGGCCCATTCCAGACGAAGGAAACACCATGAAACTCAAGCCTTTGCACGACCGGCTCCTGCTCAAGCCGGTGGCCGCCGAGACCAAGACCAAGGCCGGCATCATCATTCCCGACACCGCCCAGGAAAAGCCCATGCAGGGCGAGGTCGTCGCTGTCGGCAAGGGCAAGCGGCTGGAAGATGGCCGCCTGGAGCCGCTGGGCGTGAAGGTCGGCGACAAGGTGATCTACGGCAAGTGGTCGGGCACCGAAGTGAAGCTCGACGGCGTTGAGCACGTGATCCTGAAGGAAGAGGACCTGTTCGGGGTCGTCGGCTGACGCGGTGCTGAACGCCGGCGATTCGCAACGAGTCGCCGAGCTGATGCGTGAGACCGCGGCGGCGGAGCTGGTGCCGCGCTTTCGCACGCTCTCCAAGGAAGAAATCCGTTTCAAGCGCCCGGGCGATGTCGTTACCGTGGCGGACGTGGCCTCCGAGCAGCGCCTCGCCGTCGGCCTGGCCAGGATCCTGCCCGGCGTGCCGGTGGTGGGCGAGGAGGCCGTCGAGAAGGACCCCGGCCTGGTCGATCTGATCGGCCGCCCCGGCGAGGCCTGCTGGATCGTCGATCCCCTGGACGGCACCGCCAACTTCGCTGCCGGCAAGGACCGCTTTGCCATGATCATCTGCCTGGTGCGGGACAGATCGGCCGTGGCCGGCTGGATCCTCGACGTGCCGAGGGGCCGGATGGCCGTGGCGCACAAAGGGCAGGGGGTCGCCGTGGACGGAACGCCGGTACACGGGACACCGCCCAAACGGCCGCTGATCGGCTTCGTCGGCCCCAAGGCCCGCAAGGAGTTCGACCGCCAGCTGCAGCCGGCGGCGCGCCGGCTGCTCGGGCACATGTCGGCATCGAGCTGCGCCGGCCTTGAGTATCTGGATATCCTGTCCGGCGGCGTGGACTTCAGCCTCTATCGCACGACCAAGCCGTGGGACCATGCTGCCGGCACGCTCATGCTCGGGGAGGCAGGCGGCGGTTCCGTGCGTTTCGACGGCCAGCCTTACACACCGGCGCAGCCGATCAATGCCGGCCTGATCGCGGCGGCCCATCCGCAGACCCTGGCCCAGGTGAGGGCACTGTTCGAGGCAGTGCGGCTGCCGCTGCTGGTCGGCCAGCCCGCGACCTAGTCTAGACGCGCGTCTTGGCCTCCTGCCAGAGCGCTTCCATTTCCTCCAGGGTGGCGTCGGCGGGTTTGCGGCCGGCTTCGGCCAGGCGCCGCTCGATGTGGCGAAAGCGGCGTTCGAACTTGTCGTTGGTGGCGCGCAGCGCCGCCTCGGGATCGATCTTGCAGTGACGCGCGAGGTTGGCCACGGCGAACAAAACGTCGCCCAGTTCGTCGGTCAGGCGGGCTGGATCGACGTTGCCGGCCATCAGCTCGGCTCTGAGTTCACCCAGCTCCTCTTCGATCTTGTCGATGACAGGATCGGTCTGCTTCCAGTCGAAGCCCACCCTTGCCGCCCGCTTCTGGATCTTCTCGGCCCGCAAGAGCGCGGGGAGGGCGCGGGCCACCCCGTCCAGGGCACCAGCCGGCTCCGAGCCCGCTCGTTTGGCCGTTCTTTCAGCGGCTTTGCGGGCTTCCCAGGATACGGTCTGGGCCTCGGCCGTGGCGACCGTGGCGTCGCCGAACACGTGCGGATGGCGGTCGACCATTTTGTCGGCAATGGCCGAGGCCACGTCGGCGAAGCCGAAGGCGCCGGTCTCGTGCGCCATCTGGGCGTGGTAGACGACCTGCAGCAAGAGATCGCCCAGCTCATCCTTGAGCGCGCCCAGGTCGTCGCGTTCGATGGCGTCGGCCACCTCGTAGGCTTCCTCGATGGTGTATGGCGCGATGGTGCGGAAGGTCTGGTCGACGTCCCATGGGCAGCCATGCTGGCGGTCGCGCAGCCACGCCATGACGGCGAGAAGGCGGGCCATGGGCTCACGAGGCAACGATTCCGCCGTGGGACGCTCGGACGCCATGAGACTAAAACCTAACTCCGATTATCGTATAATATATATTATGACAAATATAGATAGATTATAAATATCTGCATATTACCAATTGATCCTCATATTCTGCTTTAGAAGAGCCATCAGCTTCAGCCCTCGAGCTGCGTCACTCGCCGGAACACCCAGGGTCAGCAGGATGCCCTCCTTGGGGTCGCCCGGCTTTTGCGTTACCAGGTCGAACACCACTCTTGGTTCGGCGTCGCCGGGTGCTTTGACGTTGTCGTAAACGATCAGGAACGTGCCATCGCCCAGCTTGCGGGCCTGGGCTTGCACGGTCGGCCGGCGAGCCTGGATCGAGCCGGCTTTGGTGGCCGCATAGTGCTCGGCGTCCTTGACGCCCTCGTAGGCAAAGTCCACGCGCCAGACGAGGACCCGGTAGCGCTTGTCGCTGCTGTAGGCGACGCCGCGCTCCCAGTCCTCTGTCGCCTGCCAGCCCAGCGGCAGCGCCAGCTCGACCCGGATGCTACTGAACTGGATCCGCGCCAAGCCGTTGGCGCCTTCGACGGTCACCACCTTCGACGAGACCTGATTGGGACCGCCGGCGATCATGGGGTCGCCGCGGCCGCCGTAGCTCGCGCCGTTGTCGTTGGTGGAAAAGTCGCGAAACGTGAGGCCGCCGGGGTCGAGTTTGTCGTCGGCTAGCGCCGGCGCAGCAACCAAACAGGCCGCAAGACCGCCGGCCAGGAACAGGCGACGACCGGACTCCTTTTGTATCTGTTCACCAATCAGATGAGCTAAGATTTTTAGTGGACTGATAATAATGGATTATTCTCCATCTACTTCTATGGCCAGTCCGTCGTGGCAAGGCTGGACATGGGCCGGCGTCAGTCGATCGAGCTCAGCATAGTCCATATCGACGTGGAGATTGGTCAAAAAAGCCCGCTTTGGCCGCACCCGCTCGATCCATTCCAGGGCTCGATCGAGATGGGCGTGGGTTGGATGCGGGCGGAACCGCATGGCATCGACGATCAGCACCTCGGCCCCAGCCAGGACGTCGAAGGCCTCGTCCGACAGCGTCACGACATCGTTGGCGTAGGCCACTCGGCCGAAGCGCAGACCCAGGGACGGTACCGTGCCATGGTCCTGTGCGAACGGCACGACCGGCAGGCCAGCGGCCGAGAACGGCCCGGCAATCTCGTGATGACGATAGATGGGATTGTAGAGGCCGTTGCCTTCCGCTTCGAAGCAATAGCGGAAGCGTTGCTGCAGGATCTCATGAGTGCGCCTGTCGGCCCAGCTGTCGATCGGGCCCTGGCGCAGCACATAGGGCCTGAGGTCGTCGATCCCGTGCACCTGGTCGGCATGCTCGTGGGTCCAGATCACGGCGTCGACGCGTTCGACCTCGGCATCGAGAAGCTGGTCACGAAGATCGGGCGAGGTGTCGACCAGGACGGTCTTGCCCCTGTCCTCGACCAGGATCGAACAGCGGCGCCGGCGGTTGCGCGGATCGGCGGGGTTGGCTGCCCCCCATTCGCCCTTGCCGCCCTTCCCGCCTGGCCTGGGAACGCCGCCCGAAGTGCCGCAGCCCAGTATCGTCACCCGCACCGGATACGCTCCGCCTTGGCGAACAGCCGGAAGAAATTGTCCGTGGTCGCAGCCTCGAGCTCGGCCACGCCCACTCCCTTGAGTTCAGCGACCTTGGCCGCGGTGTGGGCGACGAAAGCGGGCTCATTGGTCTTGCCGCGTTTCGGCACGGGCGCGAGGTAGGGTGCGTCGGTCTCGACCAGCAGGCGCTCCAGCGGAATGTCGCGGACGATGGCGCGCAGGCCGTCGGCCGCCTTGAAGGTGACGATGCCCGAGAGGGAAATGTACATGCCGAGCGCCAGCGCCCGGCGTGCCACCTCGGATCCCGAGCTGAAGCAATGGATCAGCCCCGGGAAGGCACCCTTGGCGTATTCCTCCTCGAGGATATCGCCGGTTTCCCGATCGGCGTCGCGCGTATGCACGATCAGCGGCAGGCCGGTCTGGCGCGCCGCGGCGATGTGGGCGCGGAAGCTCTCGGCCTGCTCCTCGCGCGGACTGTGCTCGTAATAGAAGTCGAGGCCGGTCTCGCCGATGCCGATGACCTTGGGATGGCGCGTCGCCTCGACCAGGCGGTCGGGCGTGCGCTGCCCCTCCTCCTTCGCCTCGTGCGGATGAACGCCGACCGAGCACCAGATGTTCTCGTGACGCTCGGCGATGGCACGCACCTTGTCGAATTGGTCGAGCCGCGTGCCGATGGTCAGCATGCCGGCCACGCCCGCCGTGCGGGCGCGCGCCAGCACGCCCGCCTCGTCGCCGGCAAGCTCGGGAAAGTCGAGATGGCAGTGGCTGTCGATCAGCATCAGCTTGCGGCCCCCCTTTTCGCCTCTTGGGCCGGCTCGACGAAACGCGGGAACACGCCCTGCGGTTTCGGCAGCGCCGTGCCCGGCACGAGCGCGTGGTCGAAGGCGGCGAACGCCCTCTCACCGGTCGGCACGGCGAGCTGATCCAGGATCTTGGCCGCCGAATCGGGCATGAAGGGCTGCACCAGCAGGGTCACGCGGCGGATCGTCTCGGCCAGCACCCACAGCACCGTGTCGCGCCGCACCGGGTCGGTCTTGGCGAGCGCCCACGGCGCCTGGGAGTCGACATAGCGGTTGGCGTCGGCGATCACCTCCCAGATCGCGATCAGGGCGCGATGGAAGGCCTGGTCGTCCAGTTCGCCGCGCACGATATCCAGCAGCGCCTTGGCGCGGTCGAGCAGGGCCGTGTCGGCCTCGGTGATCGCGCCCTTGGCCGGCACCTGCTCGCCGCAGTTCTTGGCCACGATCGAGAGCACGCGCTGGCAGAGATTACCGTAAGCGTTGGCGAGATCGCCGTTCAGCCGGCCGACCAGCGCTCGCTTCTGAAAATCGCCGTCGTTGCCGAACGGCACCTCGCGCAGCAGGAAGTAGCGCACCGGATCGAGCCCGTAGGCGTCGACCAGCTCCGCCGGATCGATCACGTTGCCGACCGACTTCGAGATCTTCTGGCCCTCGTTGGTCCACCAGCCATGCGCGAACACGCGCTGCGGCGGCTCGACTCCCGCGGCCATCAGGAAGGCCGGCCAGAACACGCAGTGGAAACGGATGATGTCCTTGCCGACCATGTGCAGGTCGGCCGGCCAGTACTTCCACAGCGGATTGGACGTATCCGGATAGCCGCACTCGGTGATGTAGTTGGTGAGCGCGTCGAGCCAGACATACATCACGTGCTTGGGATCGCCCGGCACCGGCACGCCCCACGAAAAGCTGGTGCGCGACACCGAAAGATCCTGCAGGCCGCCCTTCACGAAGCTGATCACCTCGTTGCGCCGGCTCTCCGGCGCGATGAAGCGCGGGTTCTGCGCGTAGAACGCCAGCAGCCGCTCGGCCCAGGCCGACAGCTTGAAGAAGTACGACGGCTCCTCGACCCACTCGACCTCGGCGCCCGTCGAGATCGCCCGGCGTTTGCTGTCCGGCCCGACCTCGGTCTCGCTCTCGACGAAATAGGTCTCGTCGCGCACCGAGTACCAGCCGGCATATTTGCCGAGATAGATATCACCGGCCGCGACGAGCTTCTCCCACAACGCCTGCGAGGCCGCGTAGTGCCGCTTCTCTGTCGTGCGGATGAAGTTGTCGGGGCTGTAGTTCATCTTCTTGACGAGGTCGCGGAACGACTGGCTCACCTTGTCGGTGAAGGCCTGTGGCGACAGGCCGGCCACGGCCGCAGCCTTCTCGACCTTCTGGCCGTGCTCGTCGGTGCCGGTGAGGAAGTGCACGTCGCGGCCGTCGAGCCGCATGAAGCGGGCCAGCACGTCGCAGGCAAGCGTCGTGTAGGCGTGCCCGATATGGGGCACATCATTCACGTAGTAGATTGGCGTGGTGACGTAGTAGGTACTGCGGCCCGACATGGTGACCGAACTCTTCAGCGCATCGCCGATTGGAGGGCAAGGAAGCTGCCGAGCACCGTTTGCTTGCGGTCGAGATTGACGGCATCGGCGCGGGACAACAGGCGGGCGACGTTTTCCCACGCCTCTATCCAGCGATCAAGGCTCACCGCCGCGAGCAAACGGTCATGCAGGCCGCCCTCCGACGGCACGATAGGTGCAGCTTTTCCGCCAAGGGCGGCGTGGCGCGCGAGGCCCTTCAGCCAGCCATCGAACAGGTAGTTCAGCGAGCGCCACGCCGCGTTGGCCTCCTCGCCGCGCCGAGCGAAGCGTTCGGCAAAGCCGTGCAGGCGCGCCATGTCGAGGTCGGGCAGCGTCGCCAGCACGTCAACCATCTCGCGGTACAGTTCCAGGCTGCCGGCACCGGCCAGCTCGAGCGCGCGGCCGATGCTGCCTTCGGCGAGCCGCGCCAGAACCGCCCTTTCCTCGGCCTTGACGTCCGGCGCGTCGTCGCCCAGCAGGCGCATGACGACCTCGTCGGCGAGCGGGTGCAGGGCAAGGCGCCGGCAGCGCGAGCGGATGGTCGGCAGCAGGCGACCGGGCGCATGCGCCACCATGAGCAGCACGGCGTTGGCCGGCGGCTCCTCGAGGATCTTGAGGACGGCGTTGGCGCTGTTGCGGTTCATCTCGTCGGCCGCGTCGACGATGGCGACCCGCCATTTGCCCATGGCCGGCGTCATATGCATGAAGGCGCCGAGCTCGCGCACGTCGTCGACAGCGATCTCGGCGCGCATGCGGCCGGTGTCGGGATTGAGCGTACGCCGCAGATGGAACAGATCGGGGTGTGACCGCGCGTCGACCAGCGCCCGGCCGGGCGCGTCGGCCGCCACATCGAGGTTCTCCGGCCCGCCGCCAAACAGGCCACCCTCGCCCTCGCCGCTCAGCAGGAAGCGCGCGAAGCGCCAGGCGAGCGTGGCCTTGCCGATGCCGCGTGGTCCCGCCAGCAGCCAGGCATGATGCAGGCGGCCGCTCTGGAAGGCGGCAAGCATGGTCTTTTCCGCCGCCTCGTGGCCCAGCAGGCGGTCGCGGCGCCACGGCGGCGGCCAGTCGTACGGCCATTCGAGCTTCTCGAGCTCGCTCGCATCGCTGCTCGTCTTGCCCCTCGCCATCCTGTCAGGCTCCCAGCCGCTCGCTCGCCGCAGCGGCGATGGCGGCGGCGATGCTGTCGATGCTCCCTGTAGCATCGATCACCACGCAGCGCTTGGGATCCTGGTTGGCGATTTCGAGGAAGCCGCTGCGCACGCGGGCATGAAAATCGCGCGGCAGGTTTTCGTAGCGGGTCTCGCTCCCACGGCGGGCAGCGGCGCGCAAAAGCCCGGTCTCGATCGGCAGGTCGAGGATCAGGGTGAGGTCGGGCCGGAAATCGCCGACCGCGACCTTGTAGAGCTGGTCGAAGATCCGGCGATCGACGCCGTGGCCGTAGCCCTGGTAGGCGAGAGTCGAATCGGCGAAGCGATCGCTCAACACCCAGTCGCCGCGCCGGAGCGCCGGCCACACGGTCGAGCGCAGATGCTCGCGCCGGGCGGCGAAGTGCAGCAGCGCCTCGGTCGTGCCGTCCCAGCGCTCGACCGGCCCCTCGACCAGGAGCTTGCGGATCATTTCCGCGCCGGGCGAGCCGCCCGGCTCGCGGGTCGCCACGACGCTGCGGCCGCGTCCCTCGAGCCAACTTTTCAGCCGCGCGATCTGGGTCGACTTGCCCGCCCCCTCACCGCCTTCCAGAGTGATGAAGCGCCCCGCAGACGCTGCCGTCACGACGACAGCCAGCCGAACAGATAATGCTGGATCATCGCCGCCACGCGGCCGACCACCCCCATGCGGGCCACGTCGGCGCCGGCCTCGAGCGGATAGTCGATCTCGCGGCCATCGGGCAGGGTCACGACGGCGGTGCCGACCTTGGTCCCCTTGGCGATCGGCGCGGCCAACGGTCCATCGAAGCGCGCAACCACGCGCGGCGTCACGGATTGGCCGGTCGGCGCTGTGATCTGGATGGGATGCGCCACGACCAACGGCACCTTGTCCTGGGCGCCCAGCCACACCGGCGCCTCGACGACGGTGTCGCCGGCGCGGAAAACCGTCGTGTTGGCGGATTCGCGGAAGCCCCATTCCATCAGCCGTGCCGATTCCTGCGCGCGCTCGGCCATCGATCCGAGCCCGTTCAGGACCATGATCAAGCGCCGTCCGTCGCGCACCGCCGACGTCGCCTGGCCGAAGCCGCCTTCCTCGGTATGGCCGGTCTTCAGCCCATCGGTGCCCGGCGTGATCTTCAGCAGGCGGTTGCGATTGTCCTGCTTGATGTTGTTGTAGGTCCAGTTCGTCTCCGCGTAGTAGCGGTAGTATTTCGGGAAATCCTCGATGGTGCGCCACGCCACGACGGCAAGGTCGCGCGCCGTCGTCCATTGGCCTTCGACCGGCCAGCCCGAGGCGTTCTTGAACACCGTGCCGGTCATGCCGAGTTCGCGCCCGCGCTTGGTCATGCGCTCGGCAAAGCTGTCCTCGTTGCCCGCCAGGCCTTCGGCAACGACGACGCAGGCGTCGTTGCCCGATAGCACAATCATGCCCTTGATCAGGTCCTCGACGGCGACCTCGCTGCCCAGTTCGACGAACATGCGCGAGCCGCCCATGTTGCGCGCCCGTTCGCTGACGCGAAAACGCGTGTCGAGCTTGACCCGGCCGGCGGCCAGTTCCTCGAACAGGATGTAGATCGTCATCATCTTGGCCATCGATGACGGGTGCATCGGCTTGTCGGCGTCCTTGAACAGCAACACCGTCGAGGTCTGCGGATCGACCATGAAGGCCTGCTTCGCCAGCGTGCCGATGCCGATCTGCGACGGCGCCAGCGCCTCCACCTTGGCGGCCGCGGGCGGCGTCGCGGCGGGCTTGGGCGTGGTCGTCGTGCGCGGCCTGGCGGGCGGCTTCTGCGGCGCCTGCCGTTTGGCCGGCGGATCGGCCTGTTGCGCGACGGCATCGAGCGACGGGCCGGCCAGGGCCGCCACGGCGAGAAGCGCCACCACCGGGCGCAGTCGATCAGTTAGCCACGACACGAGCATCACCATACCCTGAGCGTTTCAGCCGGTCGGCGACAATGCCGGCGGCATCCGAGGTTGTGTAGGGTCCCAGGCGCACGCGATAGACGTCGCGTCCGCCGGCCGAGCCTTGGGAAATCTCCGAGACGCCGTAGCTGCTTACGGCGCCGCGCTGGCGCTCGGCGTTCTCCGGCGTCGTGAAGGCGCCGGTCTGCACATAGAAGCCGCTCGCCGGCTGCAGCGTGCTGCCGTTGGCGAGCGACGCCACGGTTGGCCCGCCGTTGCTGGCCGGAACGAAAGCCGGCGCCGGATTGGTCGGCCATACCGGCTGGGCGGGCGCAGGCTGCGCGTATGCGGGTGCTGGCTCGGTTGGCGGCGCGTAGGCCGCCGTCTGAACGGGCGCCTGCGCCGGCGCATAGCGGCCGGAAGAGACTTGCGCCACCGCTGCCTGCTGCTCGGCCGGCCCGCCGCCCGCGAGCGCGACATCCTTCACCGCGAGGCTTTCGGCCTGGAGCTGATCGATGCGCACGTGCGCCGTGCCGTTGCGCACGATGTCGAGCTCCTGGGCTGCGGCGCGCGACAGGTCGATGATGCGGCTGCGCGCGAACGGCCCGCGATCGTTGACGCGCACGACCGTGGACGCGCCGTTGTCGAGGTTGGTCACGCGCACGATCGCGGGCATCTGCAGGGTCCGGTGCGCCGCCGTGCGCGCGCTTTGGTCATAGGGCTCGCCGTTGGCGGTCGATTTGCCGTGGAAGCCCGGGCCATACCACGAGGCGACGCCGGTTTCGACGTGGTTGAATTCTTCCTGCGGCGTGTAAGTGACGCCGTCGATCTTGTAGGGCGCGCCGATCTTGTAGGTCCCGCGCTGGGCCACGTTCCGGCTGCCCGACGAGCCGCAGGCGCCGAGCGAAGCCGCCAGCAACAGGGCCACCGCCGCCTGGACGAACGTCAGGGCTGCCGGGCGCGGGCTGACTAGGGCTAGCGGCATGATGGCGCCATCATACATGATCTTGAGGGCGCCGAGGAGGCTGTCGCGTCGCGGAGATCACGCGGCGATCTTGTCGGACAGGAGTCCGACGGCCAGGCCAAAGAAATCCGACTGATTCCAGCGCAGGATGACGCGGAAATTCTCGGTCGTGCGGAACGCAGGCCCGCTGGCGCCGGCCGGCCGCACGATGCGCGTGCCCTGCCCCGCCGCCGTACCGGCCGGCACTTCCTCGCCCCAGGAAAGGCCGGGACGCCAGCCGACCTTGTGCAGGTAGTTGACGATCGAGGCGAAGACGTCGGCCTTGTTGGTCCAGATGTCCATGCGGCCATCGCCGTCACCATCGGCGGCGTAGGCGAGAAAGCTGGTCGGGATGAACTGGCACTGGCCCATCGCGCCCGCCCACGATCCCTTCATCGCGTGCAGCCCGATATGTCCCTGCGACACGATCTTGAGCGCCGCGATCAGCTGGCCGCGGAAGAACTGCGCGCGAAAGCCGTTGTAGGCGAGCGTCGCCAGGGCCGCCACGACCTCGAAATCGCCGAGCCGCGTGCCGTAGTTGCTCTCGATGCCCCACAGGGCGACGACGATCGATGCCGGAATGCCGGCCGGTGCGGCGAAGCGATCGACCGCGGCGCGGTTCTCCTGCAGCAGTGCGCGGCCGCGGCTGACCCTCTCGCTCGAGACGACGAGCTCGAGATACTGGTCGAACGTCATCTTGAACTCAGGCTGGTTGTGCGCGAGTTCCATGACGCGCGGGATCTCCTCGACCGAGCCCAGCGCCGCATCGAGCGTGCCCTCGTCGACACCGGCCTTGAGTGCCTCGGCGCGCAGGCCGCGCAGCCAGGCCGCGAACTTCGGGTCCGCGGTCTCGGCCAGCGCCGGCAGCGGCAAAAGCGCCGCGGCCGCGAACAACAATCGTCGACTGATCATGGGATGACCGACAGGCCAGTGATCAAAGTGGATGAAGAAGCATACCCAAGTACTTCTGAATCTAGCAATATTTATGGCGGCAGTCGGATATGTACCGGCCGTCGCGGACGGAGTAACAAGCGCATCCCGGATGGGTGGCCGAGCGGTTTAAGGCACCGGTCTTGAAAACCGGCGTGCGTGCAAGCGCACCGTGGGTTCGAATCCCACCCCATCCGCCATTCTGCTTCGCGCTGCGCGCTACGCAGAACAAGCCCTGCAAAGCGGTAGCGCGAAGCAGAATGGTGTAGCGGCCCGAAAGCTTGGCGGCTGAAGCCTTAGTCGCCGACGGTGCAAAATCGCTGTCATCCTGAGCGCAGCGAAGGATCTCATGCCCGTGGCAAGCGGCGAGGAGATCCTTCGCTGCGCTCCAGCGCGGAGGTTACTCCGCGCGCGATGACAATGAATAGCGTGCTCATGATGCCGATCCCATTCGTCACGGTCGGCAGACATACGCCACAATATTGCTCAGTTCTGTCAAGAGCCAGGCGTCATCGCCGAGCAGAATAATACTTGCGTACCGGTATAGAGGGCGCGGGAGAGCGCGGAGCGTCGGTCGTGCACCACGAGTAGGGACACGCTCGCCCTCGATGACAGCAGAATGCAGTCACCCTTCGCCGGCGCCCGAGTCGCAGGTCGGCCACCCACGTACAAACGTATTGTCGCCGGGCAGCGCACGGGCTAGCCCGTAACCATGAAGTTCGGCATTCACCACCCGTCCTGGGTCGACGGTCCCGATCCGGCCGAGGCGTTCGAGGCGGCGAAGGCGAAGGCGCAGTGGGCGGAAGATCACGGCTTCGTCTGGTTCTCGGTCCAGGACCACATGATCCAGACCCCCCTCGTGGGCGCGCCTGACGAGCCGCTCCTGGAAGGCTGGGCCGTCCTGGCGGGGCTGGCTGCTGTCACGAGCCGCATCCGTCTGGCAACCCTGGTCACGGCGGTCGGTTATCGCAATCCTGCGCATCTCGCCAAGATCGCGGCGAGCGTCGATCTGATCAGCCGGGGACGACTGACCCTCGGCATCGGCGCCGGCTTTTTCGAGGATGAATACAAGCAATATGGCTGGGCGTTCCCACCGCGGCCGGCGACGCGCATCCGACAGATGGAGGAAGCGATCCAGTTGATCCTGAAGCTGTGGACCGAGCCGCGGACGACTTTTCACGGCCGGTATTTCCATGTCGAGGACGCGATCCTCGAGCCGAAGCCAGTGCAAAAGCCGCGTCCGCCGGTGATGATCGCCGGCGGCGGCGAACAGATGGCGCTACGTGCGGTCGCTCGTCTGGCCGACGCCTGCAATCTAGTCCGTGGCGACATCGCGGAGGCACGAAACAAACTGGCCGTGCTGCGCAGCCATTGCGACGCGGTGGGTCGCGATTATGACACGATCGAAAAGACCCATGTCCAGCGCTGGCTCCTTGCCCGCGACGCGGCCGCGGTGGCGGCGAAGCGCGAGCGGCAGGCGGCCCTCGCACCGTTGAGCGGCTTTGCCGGCACCGTGTCCGAGGCCATCGATCTGATGGGGCAATACCGGGACGCCGGCGTCGACCTGCTGATCCAGAGCGACGGTCGGAACGACGTCGAGACTCGCGAGCTCTTCGTCTCGGATGTCATGCCTCACTTTGCCTGACCGAGGATGAAGGATGGTTGCCAGCGACAGCTTTGCTGAGTTCCTGCGCGAGCAGCTGGCGCCGCTCGGCCGCGTCACGATGCGGCGCATGTTCGGCAAGACCGGCGTGTTCTGCGACGGGCTGATGTTCGGCATGGTGACGGACAACATGCTCTACCTCCGGGTTGATGATCACAACCGGGAGGCCTTCAAGGAAGCCCAGTCCTCTCCGCCCCTCAGCTACGAGAAGAAGGGCTCCGCCATAGACCTCTCCTTTTGGCGCGCGCCGGAGCGGCTGTTCGACGAACCCGATGAGCTTGCCACGTGGGCGCGATTAGCGCTGGCGGCGGCGCGTCGGGTCGCGGCGAAGAGAAAACGGACGGCGCCAAAGCGCACCCCATCCGCCAGAAGGTTCAAATAGGGAGCCACATAGACCAAGTCGGTTTGCCTGGGCTCAAAAGACAACGGCGGAACCCGAAGGCCCCGCCGTCGTCTCGAAGTGCTTGTGCCGCTGCTGCTAGCGGACGACCGTGACCTTGATGGCGGTTTGGATACTGAACACGGTCGTCACGGGGTCACCGGGCAAGCTTGATACTTGAAATGCGAAGCAGTCGCGATTCGACCCGACGGTATCCGGGAGGCGAAACGATCCCGCTTCAAGCCTACGGCTTCTGAATCGCGCTGAATCGCTTGTAGAGGAGTTCGGTGATGGCCATCAGGGCGTCGTTCGCCTTCGGCCCGCTGATATTGGTCATCGTCACCACGCCGAGTTCCTGCTTGGGCTGCAGCACGATGTAGGCGAGGTTCTTGTTGTTCGAGCCGCCGTGGAACACCAGCGGCTCCGGCGCAAACGGCAAGGAAACCGTTCCCCATCCCAGGCCATAGCCGCCCGACGACGGCGTGCCGACCGGCGCGTCCGGTTTCGGCGGCATGTCGACCACCTTCGTCTGCAGCTTGGCTATCGTCTCGGGCTTGGCGAGCGGCGGCCCGTAGCGGCCCTCGGCGGCATTCCACGCCGCCCACGTCGCGAAGTCGAGGACGGACATGTGCGCCAGACCGGCAGGCCCGATCACCAGCGGGTTGTCGCCCCACGGACCGGCCAGGAAAGCCTGCATCTTGCCGTCCTTGTCAGGCGCATGGCCGAGCGGCGCATCGACCCTGCCGAGCGACGACTGCGCCCCGAAGCCGGCCGAGCCGAGCTTCAAGGGATCGAATATCCGGGCGACGACCAGCTCTTCCCAGGTTTTGCCGGTGACCCTCTCCATCATCGCGCCCGCCAGCGTGTAGCCCAGGTTGGAATATTCGAAACGCTCGCCGGGCTGGGCGTGCAGCGCCAGGGGCAGCAGGCGCGTGACGAGCGTGTAGCGCATGCCGTCGAGGTTGACGGCCTCGTCGGTCACCGAGGAGGAGATCAGCGGAACATGCTCCATGCTGTCACCGGCAATGCCGCTGGTGTGCGACAGCAGCTGCTCGAGCGTGATGTCCTTCACGCCCTTACTCATCTTGTCGACCAGTTCCGGGTAGATCTCGCCCACCGTCGTGTTCCAGCGCAGCTTGCCCTCTTCGACCAGCATGCCCGCCAGCAGCGACGTCATCGCCTTGGTGTCGGAGCCGATGTGGAACCTATCGTTGATCGTGACGGGCGTGTCGGTGCCGAGCCGGCGCGTGCCGACCGCGCCGGCAGCGATGATCTTGCCGTTCTTCACCACCGCCGCGGCGACGGCCGGCAATTCAAAGCGAAGAAGATAGGGAAGAAGGTCGCTATCCAGGGAGGCGGCGTTGGCTGGAGCCTGTGCCATCGATGGAGCCGTCCACAGTACCGCCGACGCGGCTAACGCGGCGGCGAGAGACCAGGCGCGCGCAACGCCCGTGAAGAAGCCCGCTTGCATCCGACTTGCGCCCATCGCCGATACTCCGCGCAAAAAAGCCTCCCCGGACAACACCGCCTCTTACCACGCCGGTGCGGCGCCTAGTACCGACTATCACAAATTCGAGTGACGACAGGCGTTTCTGTCGTCGCGCGCGGGGTACCCCCGCGCTGAAGCGGAGCGAAGGACCTCATGGCATTCAAACGAGCACGCTGGTCGCAATCGCCATGAGATCCTTCGCTTCGCTCAGGATGACAACGGGTTCGAATGGCAGAAGTCTTCTTCACGACTCCGTCTCCAGGGATAGCCGGTACTAGGAAACAAGGACGTACCAGCCCTCCACGAAGGCGCTGTCGCTGCCGGTTGTCGCCTTGACGCGGATCTTCTTGCCGGAAACGTCGACCGAGGTACCTGGGCTCACCTGGATCGTCCGCTTGGCGCCGTCGACCTCAACGATCATTGCGTTGCCGGGATCTTCAGTATCGGCCGGGATGCCGTTGTAGAGGCGATAGAGGCTGGGCTTGTCCCGGCCCTCGAAGATCGTCTGCCAATGGCTTCGGCTGGCGCCGATACGCCCAACCGGCACCTGGATGCCGACGGCATCGCCGGGAACTCGTATCGCCGGTCGCGCGCTGCGGAATCTTTGCCTTTGCTTCGCCATACGAGCCTTCGTCGGTGAATGCCAAGGTGTCGCACGGAAGCTGTCGACGCCGCCAGCGCTCTTTGGCAACCTGCTCCGGCTTCGATCAGGGAGGAAAAGAAGTGAAGAGCTCAAGGAGCGATTCGGAAGAAGCACGACTTGTTATTCGGGCGTCCGGCGCGATCAAGCTCAGGCGGACCGCGGGTCTCCAGACCCGCCTCTTCATCGTCGATACAAGGATATGAGCGGGCCTGGAGGCCCGCGGTCCAATGACACTCGAACGAATAGGCGTTAGACGGATGCAAACCCTCACCACCGCCCAAGCCGTCGTCTCCATGCTGGAAGTAAACGGCATCGACACGATCTTCTGCCTGCCCGGCGTCCAGAACGATGCGTTCTTCGACGCCCTCTACGACCGCACCAACGCCATCCGGCCGATCCATGCCCGGCACGAGCAGGCCTGCGCCTACATGGCGCTGGGCTACGCCATGGCGAGCGGCGCGCCGTCGGCCTACGTCGTGGTGCCGGGGCCGGGCTTCCTCAACACCACGGCGGCGCTGTCGACCGCCTACGCGGTGAACGCGCCGGTGCTGGCGCTCACCGGTCAGATCCAGCAGGCCATGATCGGCCGCAATGTCGGGCTGCTGCACGAGCTGCCCGACCAGCTCTCGATCATGCGCGGCCTCACCAAGTGGGCCGACCGCATCCATGCGCCGGCCGAGGCGCCCGGCCTTTTAAACGAAGCCTTCCGCCGCCTGCTGTCGGGCCGCCGACGCCCGGTCGGGCTGGAATGCGCCATGGATATCTGGGCGCGCAAGGCGCCGGTCGAGCTGATCAGCACACCGGCCAAGGCCGATCCCTGCCCGGTCGACGAAGACGCCGTCGAACGCGCCGCCAAGCTTTTGGGCGGCGCGCAGCGTCCGCTGATCGTGGTCGGTGGCGGCGCGCAGGGCGCGGGCGAGCATGTCCAGGCGATCGCCGAGATGCTGGACGCGCCGGTCCTGACCGGCCGCATGGGCCAGGGCGTTTTGGACGGCCGGCACAAGCTCTCGGTCACCATGCCGGCCGGCTACCGCTTCTGGGGCGAGGCCGACGTCGTGCTGGCCGTCGGCACGCGCCTGCAGCCGCAGCAGCAGAACTGGGGCATGGACGATGCGCTGAAAATCATCCGCATCGACGTCGACAGCGAGGAGCTCGACCGCCAGCGCCGGCCGGAGATCGGCATCGTAGGCGATGCGACTGCGACCCTCAGGGCACTGGCCGCCAGACTCGGCAAGCACACCGCCAAGCGCAACGGTCGCGCCGAGGAAGTGGCCGAGACCAAGGCGGCGGCGATGAAGATCGTGCGCGACAAGCTCGCGCCGCAAATCACCTATCTCGATGCCATTCGCAAGGCGCTGCCCGAGGATGGCATCCTGGTCGATGAGCTGACGCAGATGGGCTACGTCGCCCGCCTCGCCTATCCGACCTACAAGCCGCGCACCTTCCTGTCGCCGGGCTACCAGGGCACCTTGGGCTGGGGCTACGCCACGTCGCTCGGCGTAAAAGTCGCCAAGCCTGACACGCCGGTCGTGTCGATCAGCGGCGACGGCGGCTTCCTGTTCACCGCCATGGAGATGGCGACGGCGGCGCAGCACGGCATCGGCGTCGTCGCGGTCGTGTTCAGCGACGGCGCCTACGGCAACGTCAAGCGCATCCAGCAGCAAGCCTTCAACAACCGCACCATCGCCAGCGACCTGCGCAACCCGGATTTCGTGAAGCTGGGCGAGAGCTTCGGCATCGCCGCGGAGAGGGTGAAGTCGCCGGCGGAACTCGGCGCCGCGATCTCGCGCGGCATCGCCAAAGGCGGCCCGATGCTGATCGACTGCCCGGTCGGCGAGCTTCCCGACCCGTGGTCGATCGTCCAGGTGCCGAGAAACAGACCGCGCCCTCGGTCATCCTGAGCGTAGCGAAGGATCTCATCGCCGCTTGCAATCGGCATGAGATCCTTCGCTTGCGCTCAGGATGACAAATACGTCTTGATCACGTCTGGATCGGGATCGCGGCCCAGGCCTGGACCGGTCGGCACTACGAACTTGCCCTTCACCGGAGTCACCAGCTCGCCGTAGAGGCTCGCTTCGAGATCCATGTGATAGCGCTCGATCATGCCGTCCGGCGAGCCGCGCGCCGCCATGAGCTGCAGGGTGGCGAGAAAGCCCGGGCCGAAATACGGCGAGTGCGGCATCAGGCTGACGCCGGCGGCATCGGTCAAGGTCGCCACCTTCAGGAATTCCGTCACGCCGCCCACCTTGGTGACGCTGGGCTGGGCATAATCGACGGCCTGGGCGGCGAACATGTCGCGAAACTGGAAGGACGTGCAGTTGTTCTCGCCCGCCGCCATCGGCACGTCCGTGCCGGCGCGCAGCCGGGCGATCGCTGAAAAATCCTCGGGCGGGAAGATCGGTTCCTCGAGCCAATGGAGATCGTACGGACGCAGCTTCATCGTCATGTGGCGCGCCTGCTCGGGCGTCCACGGGCAGTTGGTGTCGACCATGATCGCCACGCCCTCGCCGACCGCGAGCCGGGCCGCGCGCACCTCGGCCTCCTCGGTCTCATGCAGCTTGATGTGACGATAGCCCTGGTCGAGCGCCTGCTTGGCCCGCGCCGCCACTTTCTCGGGATCGCGGTATTTCAGCAGGCTGGCATAGGCCGGCAGGCTGTCGCGGCCGGCGCCACCCAGCAGGCGGTGCAGCGGCAGGTTGGCGGCCTTGCCGGCGATGTCCCACAGCGCGATGTCGAGCCCCGACAGGGCGAAGATCGTGATGCCGTAGCGGCCGAACAGGTGCAGCTTCTGCTGCAGGTCGTAACTGAGCTTCGCGATGTCGCGCGCATCCTGGCCGATCGCGATTGGTGCGACCATGTTGTGCAGGGCCGCGCGCACGGCATCGGTGCAGGCATAGCAGAACGCTTCGCCCCAGCCGACGATGCCCGTCTCCGTCTCGACCCGCACCAGCAGGATGTTGTTTGTCGTCCAGGTGCGCAGGCCCTCGCCCTGGTGACTGCCGCCGAAGGTGTACGGCACCTTGATCGAATGGCTGTCGATGCGCGCGATCTTCACTCGATCTTTCCCTTCTTGCGGATGTCGGCCAGCAGGCTCTCGGCGTGCGTCCGGTTGGCGAGGCGCTTGGAGGTGAAGCGCAGATCGCCAGCCGGCGCCAACGCCAGCAAGTGCCCGGCCAATGGCGGCGGCAATGGCGGCGGCGTCCTGTCGCCTTCCGGCATCTCGACTTCGGCCTGGGCAAAGTAGGTGCGGCCGTCATCGGTCTTGAAGAAGTCGACATCCCAGTGAAAGCGGCCGTCGGGCCAGGAGTAGCGCGCCTTCTGCAGCGTCTCGCGCCGTTGCGACCACAAGCGCTCGAAATCCGCCACGCTGATGTCGGTCTCGATCTCGACCACCTGGCCATCGACTTCGCGCTTGTAGGTGAAGACGTGGCGCTTCGTGCCATCGCCCTCGATGGCGCGGATGCGCAGCCCCGACACGTCGAGGTAGGCCTGTCGCAGCAGGCTCCTGGTCACGCCGGGCGCTTGCGCGAGCTGCTGCTCGAGCTTGCCGTCGTCCAGAAGCACAAACTTGCGTTCGTTTTCGATCGGCATGCTAGAATCGCCACCATGTCCGCCCAGACAATCGACGATCTGCCGACGCCCGCCCTCATTCTCGACCGGGCCATTCTCAATCGCAACCTCAAGCGCATGAGCGACCGCCTGCGCGACGCCGGAGTCATGCTGCGGCCGCACCTCAAGACGGCCAAGTCGATCGAGATCGGCCGCCGGGCGGTCGAAGGCCATGACGGCCGCATCACCGTCTCGACCCTGGCCGAGGCCCGCTATTTCGCCGATGGCGGCTTCAAGGACATCCTTTATGGCGTGGGTGTCGTACCCGCGAAGCTGGCGGCGATCAGCGAGCTGCGCCGCCGCGGCGTCAACCTGCGGGTCGTGACGGACAATCTGGCGGTCGCCAACGCGATCGCTGCCGCGGCGGCGAATGGTGACACCTTCTCGGTGCTGATCGAGATCGACAGCGGCGGCGGACGCGCCGGGCTGCCTTACCCGGAATTGCCCGGCCTAATCGATATTGCGCGCGTGCTGCATAACGCACCGGGCGTCGAGCTGGCGGGCGTCATGACCCATGCCGGCCATTCGTATCATGAGAGCACTCCCGACGGCATCGCCGCCGTTGCCGAGCAGGAGCGGCGGGCGATCGTCGGCGCGGCCGGGAAGCTGCGGGCCAACGGCATCCCCTGCCCCATCGTCTCCGCCGGCTCGACGCCGACGGCGATGCACTCGCGCGACTTCACCGGCATCACCGAGATGCGGCCCGGTGTCTATGTCTTCAACGACCTCGACCAGGCGTTCATCGGTTCGTGCGGCGCGGGCGACCTCGCGCTGTCGGTGCTGGCTTCGGTGATCGGCCACTATCCGCACCGCAACCAGGTGCTGGTCGATGCCGGCGCCCTGGCGCTCTCCAAGGATATCAGCGCCCAGGAATTCAAGCCGCAGGTCGGCTACGGCACCATCGTCGATCCGCCGGCCCAGGACATGGCGGTGATCGCCTGCTCGCAGGAGCACGGCTTCGTCGGCGCCGAGGGGCCGATCCCCTTCGGCAACCTGCCGGTCGGCTCGCGCGTCCGCATCCTGCCCAACCATGCCTGCATCACTGCGGCCGCCTACGATCGTTACTACGTGGTCGACAGCGAGCTCGATGGCGGCAGGTCGGTCGTCGATGTGTACGACCGCATCAATGGTTGGTAGCTTGTCGTCCTGAGCGAAGCGAAGGACCTCATCGCCGGCCGCAAAGGCACGAGTCGTTCACTCGTTGCAACGGCCATGAGATCCTTCGCTGCGCTCAGGATGACAGAGGGAGGCTTGTCCTTCTCAGAGCGAACTCACCGTGTGCCCACCGTCGACGGTGAGCACGCTGCCGGTCATGAAAGTCCCCGCGTCTGACGCCAGCAGCAGCAGTGCGCCGTCGAGATGCTCGGGCTGGCCGATGCGGCGCTGGGGAATGCGTTCGATCAGGCGCTGACCTCCGGGAGTCTTCCAGAAATCGCGGTTCATCTCCGTCTCGATGTAGCCGGGGCAGATCGCGTTGACCCGGATGTCATAGCGCGCCCATTCCATGGCGAGGACACGCGTGAGATGGATGAGGCCCGCCTTCGACGCGTTGTAGGGTGCCACCTGGCCGATCGTGCGCATGCCGAGGATCGAGGCGATGTTGACGATGACGCCCGGCCGCTTCGCCGCCACCCAGCGCTTGGCCGCCGTCTGGGCCACCAGCCAGGCGCCACGCAGGTTGGTGTCGACGACGGCGTCCCAGTCCTCTTCCGGCATGTCGAGTGCAGGCTTCACGATGGAAATGCCGGCGTTGTTCACCACGATGTCGATCGCGCCCAGCATCTTCTCGGCGGCATCGAACGCCGCAGTCACCGACTTGCCCGATTGCACGTCGAGTTCGACCGCGGCGGCTTTGACGCCCGCATTTAAGAGTTCCGCCTGCAGAGACGCCAGGCGATCGGCGCGACGCGCGGCGATCGCGACCGATGCGCCGGCCGCCGCGAGCGTGCGGGCGAAG
>DASZJU010000102.1:0-9534 GCA_035947815.1 Reyranella sp. | reverse complement strand
CGCCGACATGCTGGCGGGCTACGACAAGCTGCAGAAGCTGGCCGACGGCCGGCTCGACATGGTGGTGCCCGGCCACGACGCCGAGGTGATGAAGCGCTACCCCGCGTCGCGCAAGGATCTCGAGGGCATCAGCGTTAGGCTCGACTAGACCTCAAGCGCACCGTGGGCGTCCCGCCCGCTCATGAATCTGAGCGGGCGGGAACGCCCGCGGTCCGGAACAGCTATTTTTTCTCGACGTTCCACAGCGCCAGCGAGGGCGTGCGCAGCAGGCCGTCGACATTGGTGCGGATCGCCGTCGGCGTGGTGAACTGGCCGAGCGGCACGTGCGTCGGATAGTCCAGCACGCGCAGCTGGACCTGCTCGGCGATCGCCTTCTGCTTGGCCGGGTCGGCTTCCGACGCGAAGGCGTCGCGCAGCTTCTCGAGCTCGGGATCGCACGGCCAGCCGAAGGTCGCCTTGTCGCACGAGGCGTTGAGGAAGGCCGCCGACACCGGATTGAGCACATCGGTCGCGCCCCACGAGGTGAAGAAGGCGCTCCAGCCGCCCTTGTCCGGCGCATCCTTCTTGGTGCGACGCGTCACCAGGGTCTGCCAGTCCATCGGCTGCAGGTCGACCTTCAGTCCAATTTTCTCGAGCTGCGGCTTGGCCACGGTGGCGAGGTTGTTGTGGCCCGCCGTGTCGGTCTGGTGCAGCAGCACCACCGGCGTTCCGTCGTAGCCCGCCGCGGCCAGGAGCTCCTTGGCCTTGGCGACGTTGCCCGAAATCTTGTCCTCCCAACCCTTGGTCGATTCGAGCGGCGAGCCGCAGGGGAACAGCGATCTGCACTCCTTGTAGTAGTCGGGATTGCCGACATTGGCCTCGAGGAACTCCTTCTGCGACAGCGCATAGAGCACGGCCTGGCGCACCTTGGGATTGTCGAACGGCTTGTGGAGCACGTTGAAGCGCATGGCGTACTGGCGGCCCGCCGTGTTGGTCACCATGATCTTGATGTTCTTTTCCTTGGCGAGCAGCGGCAGCAGATCGGGCGGCACGATCTCGACCAGGTCGACCTCGCCGTTGATCAGGGCGTTCACCTGCGTCTGGGTGTCGGGGATCGTCAACCATTCGACCCGGTCGACCTTGGCGACCTTGCCGCCGGCCAAGCCGGACGCGGGCTCCGACCGCGGCTTGTATTTCGGATTCTTGAGGTAGACCGCCTTCTCGCCCGCCTTCCACTCGTCCTTCTTGAAGATGAAGGGACCGGAGCCGGTGGCGTCGGTGATCTGGGTGTTGGGATCGGTGCTGGCGACCTCCTTGGGCATCATGAAGGCCACGTTCGAGCTCGACTTGCCAAGCGATTCGAGCACCAGCCCGTAAGGCTGCTTCAAGACCATCTTGATGGTCTTGGCGTCGGGCGCCGACAGATCGGTCACCACGCCCAAAAGCTTCTGGCCCATCGAATCCTTGGCGCCCCAGCGCTTGATCGAAGCCACGCAGTCCTCCGCCGTCACCGGCTTGCCGTCGTGCCATTCCAGGCCGTCGCGCAAGGTGAAGGTCCAGGTGAGCTTGTCGGGCGAGACCTCCCATTTGTCGACCATCTGCGGCTTGACCTCGAGCTTGTCGTCGAGGGCGAACAGCGTGTCGTAGACCATGTTGCCGTGATGGGTGGAGATCAGCGCCGTCGTCCAGATCGGATCGATGATCTTGAGATCCGAATGCAGCGCCACCTTGAGTGTAGTCTGGGCCCACGCGGGCGCCGCGAACGCGGCGGCGGCAACGAGCGCACAGGCAAAACGACGACCTAATTTCAGCATGACAGCTCCCTGATGACCCCCCGGCCAGGCGCAACCATAAGGCCGTCAGCCGTCCTGCGCGACGTCCAACAGCGCCTGCCAGTCCGTCAATTTCACGCGAGGCCGGCCCTGCGCGGCGCCCGCCGCTGTCTCGTGCTTGTCGATGCGATGCCAGCCTGCCGCGTCGACGGCGATCGGCAGCACGTCGGGCCCGCTCTTGGGGTCACGCTCCTTGAGCCAGGCCATGACCTGCTGGGCCACGGCGTGGCTCTCCGCGCGGTTGGTCGGAATTGTGCCGGTGGGCCCGCGCTTGGCCCAGCCCACGGGAAAAACATCCTCGCGCCTGGGGAAATCCTCGCCGCCATAGCCGATACAGGTCACGACCAGGTCGGCCGGGAGCTTGCCGGTCGTCAGTTCGACCACGCCCGGCTTGAAAGCGACCGGCGCCGCCTGAAAAAGAAAGTGGACGGTCACCGGCTTGGCGCCCGGCTTGTTGTTGGCAAAGCCCCGCAGGATTTCCAGGTTCTTGGCCTTGCGCAATCGCTCAGGCGTCGGATCGGAAGCCGGCGGCGTCGCGTCCAGCCCCTTTGCATCGGTCACCGCCACGGCGCGCGACAGTCTGCCCATTTCAGCCAGCTCGTTGTTGGTGAAGGAGGCGTGCTCGGGCCCGCGCCGGCCAATGACGTAAATGTCGGTGAGCGGTGCGGCCGAGATGGCAGCACCCGCTTCCGGCACGATGTCGCTCTTGGCCATCTCGTCGGCCGACTTGGCGAGCACGCGGGCGACATCGAGCGCCACGTTGCCGTTGCCGATCACCACCACCGATTTCGCCTGGGAAAGGTCGGGGCCCTGGCGGAAATCCGGATGGCCGTTCAACCATCCGACGAGCCGCCACGAGCCCCAGACATGCGCCAGCTCCTCGCCCGGCACGCCGAGCTTTTTGTCGATCACCATGCCGGTGGCGACGATGATGGCGTCGTAGCCGGTAATGAGCTCGTCCCACGACAGGTCGCGGCCGATCTCGATATTGCCGGCGAAGCGCAGGTCGGGCCGGGCGAGTAGGCGGTCGAACTGGCGCGCCACGGCCTTGGTGCCCTGGTGATCGGGCGCCACGCCGGCCCGGATCAGGCCGTGCGGCGTCGGCAGGCGGTCGATGACGTCGATATGAAGGTCCGGATTGGTGCGCAGCAGCCCGTCGGCGGCATAAAAGCCGGACGGGCCCGCGCCCACGATGGCGACGCGATGAGTCATGGCGGCCCGCTTAGCATATGATGGTGACATGACTAAATACCCTCGTCTGCGCCAGCTCGGCCACCCGGTCGGCCTTCCCGCCTCGCCCGACAAAGCCGTGCTGGAGACCGTGCCCAATCCACAGCCGCGGGCGTTGTATCTGGTGCGCTTCACCGCGCCTGAATTCACCACCCTCTGTCCCATGACCGGCCAGCCCGACTTCGCCCATCTCGTGATCGACTACGCGCCGCGCGCCAGGCTAGTCGAGAGCAAGTCGCTGAAACTTTATCTCGGCAGCTTCCGCAACCATGCCGACTTCCACGAGGCCTGCACGCTGGCAATCGGCCAGCGACTCGCCAAGCTGCTGGCGCCGCGCTGGCTCAGGATCGGCGGCTACTGGTATCCGCGCGGCGGCATGCCGATCGACGTGTTCTGGCAGACCGGCCAGCCGCCCAAGGGCCTATGGCTGCCCGATCCAGGCGTCGCCGGTTATCGCGGCAGAGGCTAGTCGAGGGCGATGAGCCGGCCGCCGCCGATCCCCAAACGCCCGCCACGGCCAGCGACGCCCGCCGAGTTGCGCGACGCCATCCGCGACGAGGCGCTGCGGCTGGGCTTCGACGCGGTGGGCTTTGCGCCGGCCAGCCTGAAGCCCGAGGCGCGCCGCGAGCGCCTGCAGCGTCTCTCCGCTTTCGTCGAGGCCGGCTGGCAAGGCGACATGGGATGGCTGGGCGAACGCACCGAGGCGCGTGCCGATCCGCAACGGCTGTGGCGAGACGCCCGGACGGTGGTGTCGCTGGCGCTCAACTACGCGCCGGCGAGCGATCCGCTCGAGGTCCTGAAAGCAAGCGAGCGCGCGGCGATCTCGGTCTATGCCCAGGGCCGCGACTACCACGAGGTGATGAAGACCAAGCTCAAGGCACTGGGCCGCTTCATCTGGGACACCTATCGCCACGATCTGAAAGTGTTCGTCGATACGGCCCCGCTGATGGAAAAACCCGCGGCGCAGGCGGTGGGCCATGGCTGGCAGGGCAAGCACACCAACCTCGTGTCGCGCCAATACGGTTCCTGGCTGTTCCTGGGCGAGCTCCTGCTCTCGGTCGAGCTGCCGGCCGATACACCCGAGACCGATCATTGCGGCCACTGCCGCGCCTGCCTCGACATCTGCCCGACCAACGCTTTTCCCGCGCCCTACCGGCTCGACGCGCGACGCTGCATCTCCTACCTCACCATCGAGCACGAAGGCCCGATCGACCCCGAGTTCCGTCCGCTGCTCGGCAACCGCATCTATGGCTGCGACGACTGCCTGGCGGTCTGCCCGTGGAACAAGTTCGCCCAGCAAGCGCGCGAGACCGCGCTGGCGCCGCGGCCGGCGCTCGACGCACCGCTGCTGGCCGATCTGGCCACGCTGGATGATGCCGAATTCCGCCGACGCTTCGCCGGCACGACCATCAAGCGCATCGGCCGCGATCGGTTTCTGCGTAATGTCGCCTATGCGCTGGGCAACAGCGGTGTCCGCGGGACCGCGCTGTCGGCCGTTGAAATGCTTCTGGAAGACTCTTCACCTTTGGTGCGCGGCGCGGCAGTGTGGGCTCTGTCACGTCTCGCGCCCGACCAGGTCGCGCAACGGCAGCGAACGACCCATGAGACCGACGCCGCGGTCTGCGCCGAATGGAGCGCAGCGCGGACCATCAGAGAGCAAAGGACAGGCCCATGAACACCCGACGGAAAGCGTTCCTGACAGCAATCGCCACCGGCGCAGGCTTGGTGCTCGCTGCCTACGCGGTGTCGGCCCAGCCGAGTCCGACGCCCCTGACGAAAGAGCAAGTCGCTGAGATCGTCGCGAGCCCGGATCGCAGCGCCGCCGATCGCACCAACGATTTGCGTCGCAAGCCGGAAGAGATGCTGGTCTTCATCGGCATTCGTCCCGGCATCACCGCCCTCGATCTCAGCGCGGCCGGCGGCTACACCACCGAATTGCTGGCCCGCGCGATTGGGCCCTCGGGCATCGTTTACGGCCAGAGCCGGCCGCGCGATCCCAACCGGGCACCCACGCCCCCTGCCGCCCCAGAGGGCAACAGCCGTCCGACCGCCGCGTCCGGTGCGGCCCCCGCGGCGGCGACGCCACCCCCGGCCAGCGCACCGCGTCCGTCCCCCGACGCCTTGGCCAACCGCGACAGTGCTCTCAGAAGCGCCGGCATCAAGGCCGCGCCGATCACTGCTGTCGTCCGGCCGTTCGAGGATCCTGTTCCGCCCGAACTCGCGCCGTTCGATCTCGTGACCCTGATGTTCAACTATCACGACCTCGGCCATCTCGGCGTCGATCGCGCGGCCATGAACCGGGCCGTCTTCCAGGCGCTGAAACCGGGCGGCTTCTACGTCATCGCCGATCATTCGGGCCGGCCCGGCACCGGCATTTCCGAAGCGGGCACGCTCCATCGCGTCGAGGAAGCGTTCCTGCGCAAGGAAGTCGAAGCGGCAGGCTTCAAGCTCGCGGCCGAAGGGACCTTCCTGCGCAATCCCAACGATCCGCGCGACAAGAACACGCCGGACCCGCCGCAGCCCAAGGACGAGTTCGTGCTGAAGTTCGTCAAGCCCTAATCGGCAGCGGCGACCGCGGGCGTGAACGCGCCGGGATATCTCCGGCCGTTCAGCACCGCGCCAATGACAGTCGGCCGGACGCCATAGCGGTAGAGCGGCAGCAGGACCGCAATGGTCGCGGCCAGGACCAGCGGGACCTTTGCCAGCGGCGGCAGCGGGACATCCCGCAGCAGCAATTGAAAGGCGATAATCACCGGCATGTGGGCGAGATAGAGGAAGTACGACGAATCGCAGAGATAGCGGCCGAGGGCGCTGTGCCGGCCGAGATAGCGCAGGAACAGGCCGGTGACCGCGAAGATCAGCAGCCACAACGCCACCGAGTGCAGGATGCGCATGAGGTAGAAGGCGACCTCGCGATCGACCGGCAGCCTGAAGCCGGCTAGGTAGGCGACACTTGCGACCGCAGCACCTGCCGCATAGAGCCAGGCGCGGCGGCTCAGCGTCTCCAGCAGGTCGGCATAGAGGTAAAGCAGCCAGCCGAACGCGAAGGGGATGGCATAGGCGATCACGATGCGCGGGGCCGGCACGAAGGACGGCGGGTCCTCGAGCCAGGGATATTTCATCAGCAACATGGCAAGGAAGGACGGCACCGCGAAGATCAGCGGCGCCCAAAGCGACTGCACGGCCGCCCGGAACAAGCGCAGCAGCCGCGCGCGAACAGTCGCCGGGAGCAGGCGGCGAACAGCCGCCACGGCCACGAGCGCGAGCAGGTAGAGCACGATCAGGTATTCCAAGAACCACAGATGCAGCGGATGGGCGTAGTCCAGGAACCGGCCGGACAGGATGAAGTCCAGCGTCGGCTCCAGGCCGCGCCGGCCGATTCCCGCCAGCAGCACGACGAGTGGAAAGAGGATGATCCAGCCCACGACGAAGGGAACGACGATGCGCCAGAAGCGGTTGTCGGCCGCCCGCCGCAAGCCGTAGCGTTGCAGCAGCAGGGCGGTGAAGAAGCCCGCCATGACGTAGAAGATGGGCATGCGGAACACATGGATGAGCCCGACCGAGGCATCGAGCGCCGTGGTGAGCTGCACTGGCTTGTAGGGCCAGCCGCCGGTCGGCGAATAGGCGACGACGGCATGAAGGTAGATGCCGAGAAACATCATCGCTGCGCGCAAGGCGTCGAGCGCGTGGTAACGCGAAGAGGCAGCGGTTGGCGCGATCATCCGACTACTTTCCGATGAGGTGCTTGCGAAAGAATGCGAGCACGGCGGCATTGAATTCCTTGTGGAAGGCGACGCGGTCGAAACCGCCGGCGTCCGCGCAGATCTCCGGCAGGGCCTTCGTCGCTTCGGCCGAACAAGGGGCCATGAAGGCGAAATGCGCCGAATCGGGCACGACATGGTAGTCCGGCTTGGCCGGCAGGCTTCGGTCGATCGTCGCACCGTCTTCGGGCAACACGCCATCGCCACCACGCGCCGAGGCCCAGAGCTGGATCGGAACCTTGACGTTTTCCAGTCCCTGGGAAGTGAAGGCGCGGCCGAACTCCAGGTCGGCCAGAACGGCGGCCTTGAAACGTGGATCCGCGCCCGGGCGTTGGGCCGGGATCTCGCCCTTCCTGATCTCGGCGCACATCCCATCGTAAAAGCCTTCGGGGCAGAGCGGGACGATCCTTGAAATGTCGAGCCGGCCGCCCGCGATCACCAGGCTAGTATAGGCGCCACGCGAAAAGCCAAAAAGGCCGATGCGCTCGCGGTCAAGCTTCGCGGCCTCAGGCCAGACGTCGAGCATGAAATCCGCCAAGCGCCTGGTGTCGGCGGGACGGTCGAGCAGGATCGACAGGCTGTTGCTGCGACTGTGATCCGTCGCGTTGTCACCGGGATGGTCGAGGGCCGCCACGACGAAACCCGCATCGGCCAGCATCGCGGCCGTGTCGCGATGGGCGCCGAACCAGCCTCCCGAACCGTGCGAGACGACGATGAGCGGCAGCCCCTCGCCGGCGACCGGACAGTTCCTGACCGCGGCGATGGTGACGAAGCGGAACTTTATTTCCTGCAGCGGCGCAGCGCAGGGCGACCAGACCGCGCCGCTAAGCGCGGGGCCGCCGGCATCGGCAGGAATGTCGATGAACCGCAAGCCGGCGGCTTGGGCCATCGGGGCTGCGAAGCAAGCGATGAGGACGGCGAGGAAGGCAGGCGGGCGCATTGTTCTGGACAAGGAGCCTACAGCACGCTACCTTGTTTAGCAAGGTACTATGTTATATGCTGTACTGAGGATGCAATTTCGTGACTGACTCGTTGTTGGTGCAACTTCGCAAAGGCGTGCTCGACCTGTGCGTGCTCGCCCTGCTCGAGCGCCGGGACGGCTACGCCTACGACATCGCGAGCCGTTTGGCCGAGGCCATCGGCATGGGTGAGGGCACGATCTATCCCTTGATGCGGCGCATGCAGACCGACGGTCTCGTAAAGACCTATCTCGAGGAATCGAGCAGCGGGCCGCCGCGCAAGTACTACCAGCTCACCAAGGCGGGGCACGCCGCCCTGGCCGCGCAAAAGGCCGAATGGAATGTCTTCACCCAGTCCGTGGCCAAGGTGCTGTCGGACGCAAAGGTCGCGGCACCGGCCGCGAAAACTGTGGGAGGCGTCAAATGACCAGACTCGAATTCCTCGACACGCTGCGCCGCCGCCTGGCGGGATTGCCAGAGGCGGAGATCGACGATCTCGTCGCCGACTACGCCACCCATTTCGCCGACGGCATGGCGGCGGGCCGCAGCGAGGCGGAGATCGCCCAGGCCCTGGGCGATCCCATGCGGCTCGCGCGCGAGCTGCGGGCGGAGGCGGGCTTCCGCCGCTGGGAGACCGAGCGCACGCCGGCCAGCTTCTTCGCCGTGCTGTTCGGCTTTCTGGCGCTGGTCACGGTGGACTTCGTGTTCCTGCTGCCGCTGCTGGGTGGCCTCGCCCTCTTCACGTTGATCGCCGCGATCGTCCTGCTGGCGCTCTGCGTCGCGGGCGTGGCGCTGCTGGTGAAGCTGTTCAGCTGGCACGGCTTGTTTGCCATTCATTCCCTGGCACAGAGGCTGAGCGGGCTTGGCCTGCTGGGCGTGGGCATCGGCGGCGGCGCGCTGTTGCTGCTGATGATCGACTACGTGGTGCGCCTGCTCGGCAAGTTCGCCCGGCTGCACTACACGTTGCTGAATCAAGCAGATGCGGGAGGCGCACATGGTTAAAACCCTTGGCTGGATCGCGGTCGGCGGACTGAGTGTCGGCTTCGCCTCGCTCGCTCTTGCCTATGTTCTGGGCGGCCGTGATCTGGATAGCTTGCTGGATCGCGGTACCTTCTTTGCCAAGTCGTGCGGCGATGGCGGTGGCAAAGCCGATGCGAAACAGCCGGAGCGCCGTTTGACGTGGGAGGGCGACGACACGGTCGAAATCGCCCTGCCAGCGACCGTGCGCTACCGGGGCGGTGAAGGCAGCGAGGTGGTTGTCCGTGGATCGCCCGACGTCATCGCCCATGTCGAAGTTCATCACGGCAGGATAACGCTCGACTGTCATCGATGGGGCGGCTTCCGGGACATCGAGGTCACCCTGCCCGGGCGCGCCTTCCGCAGGATCGGCCTTTCCGGATCGGGCAAGCTCATCATGGAAAACGTGAATCAGCCCGATCTCGCTTTCAGCATCAGCGGCAGCGGCGCGGTGCGCGCCCAAGGGACCGTCGATCATGCGACGATCAGGGTTGCCGGATCGGGCGACGCCCGACTGGCAGATTTGGCGATGAAAGAACTCACGGCCAAAATCTCCGGCAGCGGCAACGTCGAAGCCGCACCCAAGGACGCCGCCGATATCCATATCTCCGGTTCAGGCGATGTCCGCCTGCTCAGCCATCCCACGCGCTTAACCAGTCACGTCGCAGGCTCCGGCCGCATCACCCAGGCCTCGCTCGACCCGAAAGATGGAAAAGACAGGCGCTAGGGCGCGTACTCATAAATCGCAACGGCGTG
>DASZJU010000101.1:0-5807 GCA_035947815.1 Reyranella sp. | reverse complement strand
TCTGACCAGCGTCGACCACGTGATCGTGCTGACGCGAGGTGGCCCGTCCAACGCCACCAACCTGCTGCTCTATTACATCTTCCAGTCGGCGCACGAGAACTTCGAATACGGCAAGGCCGCCGCCGCGACCCTGATCAGCGTCGCGGTCCTGCTTGCGATCTCGTTCGGCTCGCTCCGGATCATGGAGCGCGGAGCGCGCGGCAATGGGTAGACTCTCGCCGGACCGTGGGCCTCCAGGCCCGCTCATGAGTCGAAACAAGAGGCGGGCCTGGAGGCCCACGGTCCGGCTCGAGAAACGCCTCTGGCCTGCACTCACCGCCGCACTATTGTCAGCGATCGCCTTCCTGTGGGCCACGCCGTTCCTGTGGACCCTGGTCGCGTCGTTCCGGCCCGAGAGCGCGGGCAGCGCCGACATGGCGTCGCTGCTGCCCGACCGGCATCCGACCCTGGAGAATTTCCGCAACGCGCTCGAGAGCGGCACGTTCGGGATCTACTACGCCAACACCCTCATCGTGGTCGCGGGCGTGCTCGCCGTGCAGTGCGTGACGGTGAGCCTTGCCGGCTATGCCTTCGCCCGCCTGCGTTTTCCCGGGCGCGATTTCCTGTTCTATGCCTTCCTACTGCAGCTCATGCTGGTGCCGCCGGCGCTGATCGTGCCCAACCTCCGCACCGTGGTCGATCTCGGCCTCTACGACACGCTGCCCGGCGTGATGGCGCCGTACTTCGCTTCGGCCTTCGGCACCTTCCTGATGCGCCAGACCTTCCTCGCCTTGCCGCGCGACTTCGAGGAGGCCGCCGCCATCGACGGCGCGCCGTGGTGGGCGATCATCTGGTACGTCCTGCTGCCGATGGCCAAGCCCGGCCTGGTGGCCTTCGCCATCGTCTCGATCACCGCGCACTGGAACGAATTTCTGTGGCCGCTGATGGTCATCAACAGCCCGAGCAATCAGACCCTGACCATCGGTCTTGCCTCCTTCGCAATGGGTGCCGAGGGCGGCAAGGAATGGGGCGTGCTGGCCGCCGGCACGCTTCTCGTCATGGCGCCGCTGGCGGTGGCGTTCGTCGCCTTCCAGCGCCGCTTCGTCGACAGCTTCGTTTTCAGTGGAGTGAAAGGCTAGGAGGTCTTCATGACGATCGTCACACGTTTGGGGTTGGGGGCGTTGGCGCTCACCTTTGCCACGGCCGCGCTGCCGGCCTGGGCGCAGACCAAGATCGAGTTCTTCTTTCCGGTGCCCGTCGAGGGCAAGCTCGCGCGCGAGATGACCCGGCTGGTCAAGGTCTATAACGAGAGCCAGAAGGACGTCGAAGTCACCGCCGTCTATACCGGCGGCTACGACGACACCAAGCTCAAGGCCCAGGCCGCCGCCAAGGCCGGCAAGCCGCCGTCGGTGGTGCTGATGAGCGCCAACTTCAACGTCGACCTGAAACTCTCCGGCGACATCATTTCGCTCGAGCCCATGTTGAAGGCCGACGAGACGACGCGCGACGACTACCTAAAAGATTTCTGGCCGGCGCTGCACGCCAACGCCATGGTCGACGGCGAGCTCTATGGCGTGCCGTTCCACAATTCCACGCCGCTGCTCTACTACAACGTCGAGCACTTCAAGGAGGCGGGCCTCGATCCGGCCAAGCCGCCGCGCACCTGGGCCGAACTGGTCGATGCCGCCAAGAAGCTCACCAAAGGCGATCGCTACGGTTTCCTGATGCCCGCGGGCTATGACTATCTCGGCTGGCTGATGGAAGCCTTGTCGATGTCCAACGGCGGCCGCTACTTCAACGAGGAGTATGGCGGCGAGGTCTATTACGATCAGCCCTCCATGCTGGGCGCGGCGCGCTTCGTCGAGGACCTGATCTTCAAGCACAAGGTGATGCCGCAGGGCGTCACCGAGGCGGGCGGCGTGTCGACCTCGTTCTTCGCCGGCAAGGCCTCGATGGTGCTGCTGTCGACCGGCTCGCTTTCTTTCATCCGCGAGAACATGAAGCAGGCCTACGACGTGGCCTTCGTGCCGAAGAACGTGCGCAACGCCGTGCCAATCGGCGGCGCCTCGCTGGTCATGTTCGCGGGCCAGAGCGAGGACAGCAAGAAGGCCGGCTGGAAGTTCATCAAATGGCTAACGACGCCCGAGACCCTGGGCGGCTGGAGCCGCTTCACCGGCTACTTCGCGCCGCGCAAATCGGCCTACGACAAGCCCGAGATGAAGGAATTCATCGCCAAGAACCCCGATGCCAAAGTGGCGCTCGACCAGCTCCCCTACGCCAAGCCGTGGTTCGCGACCTACCAGACCGTGGCGGTGCGCAAGGCGCTGGAGGACGAGATCCAGGCCATGATGAACGGCAAGAAAAAGGCCGACCAGGCCGTCAAGGACGCCCAGAAGAAGGCTGACGAGCTGATGCGGCCCTATGTGGAACAGACGTCACTGAAGTTGCCATAGAGGTTAAAAGGATCAGCCCATGATGATCGCCCAGATCACCGACATGCACATCCGGCCGCGCGGCAAGATCGCCTATGAGCGGGTCGACACCAACGCCATGCTCGAGGCGGCAGTGGCGACCATCGAAGGCCTGGCGCGCAAGCCCGACCTGGTGATCGCCACCGGTGACCTCACCGATTGCGGCCTTGCCGAGGAATACGAGGTGCTGCGTGACATCCTCGAGCCGCTCTCCATGCCGGTCTACCTGGTGCCCGGCAACCACGACCGCCGTGCCGAGCTTTTCGCCGAGTTCGGCTCGGACGGCTATTTCAGGAACGACGGCGGCTTCCTGCACTACACGCTCGATGGCCACGACGTGCGGCTGATCGGGCTCGACACCGTCGTGCCGGGCCATGGCCATGGCGAGATGTGCGCCCAGCGTCTCGCCTGGCTGGAAGGTCGGCTGGGCGAGCAGCTCAAGCGGCCGACGCTCATCTTCATGCACCACCCGCCGTTCAGCACCGGCCTTGCCGACATGGATCGCATCAACTGCCGCAACGGCCCGGCCATGTCCGCCGTGCTCCGCCGCTTCGACAATATCGAGCGCGTCGTGTGCGGCCACCACCACCGGCCGATCACCGTGCGCTGGGGCGGCACCATCGGCTCGGTGGCGCCCAGCACCGCGCATCAGGTGACGCTCGACCTGATCCCGGACAACAGCACGAGCTTCGTGATGGAGCCGCCCGGCTTCCAGCTGCATCTGTGGTCGCCGCAGGCCGGCCTCGTGACCCACACCGTGCCCATCGGCAAGTTCGAGGGCCCGTTCCCGCCCGTGCTCGACGCGGATTATCCAGGACATACGGCAAAGGCGAAGGCGGCATAAGGCCTTCTCACCCGCGCCGCCAGACCGGCGCGCGCGTGGTCAGGAAGGCATCGACACCCTCGGCGAAGTCCGGCGTGTCGGCGAGGTCGGTCACGGTCTCGAGCTCGAGCGTCATGCCGTCCTCGAAGGCCATGCCGCCGCCCAGGGTCACGGTGCGCCGGATGGCCGCGAGCGCCGTCGACGATTTCGCCGCCAGCTCCTCGCCATAGGCCTGCACCCGCGCGCGCAATCCGGCCGGCTCGACCAGCTCGTCGACCAGACCGCAGCTCAGCGCCTCGGCGGCGGCTAAAAGGCCGCCGTCGTAGAGATAGCGGATGGCGCGCGGCCGGCCGATCAGGCGGGCCAGCGCCTGGGTGGTGGCGATCGGCGGGATGAAGCCGATGCGGATCTCGGGCTGCCCGAGCCGCGCGTCGGTCGCGGCAAAACGCAGGTCGCAATGCAGCGTGATCTCCAGGCCGCCGCCGACGGCCGTACCGTGGATGGCGGCCAGCAATGGCTTGGGCGAGGATCGCAGCAGGCGGACGATGTCATGGCAGCGCGTCGCCCATTGGCGCATGCCCTCGCTTTTCATGCCCTTGAAGACGTTGAGGTCGGCGCCGGCGCTGAAATAGCCAGGGACGGCGCTCGCCACCACGAGGACCCGCACCGCCGGATTGTCGAGCGCCGCGGCGATGGCGTCGCGCAGTTCGTCCACCATCTCGCGCGTGAAAGCGTTGACCGGTGGGCGGTTGAATTCCAGCCAGCCGACATGGCGCTCGATCGTGAAGCGAAGGCACGAACGGTCCGGCGTCATCGGCCGGTCGTTCCTGTCGAGACCGTGACCGACAACGGCAGGCGCACCACGTCGCGGTCGTAGCCGTTGCGGTTTGTATTGCTGTACGAGTTGAGCTGGGTGAAATAGAGCCAGGGCTGCGAGCCGCTGAACTGGAAGTTGATTTCACCCGGCACGATTTGCGGACTCCTCGGATCGAGCAGGCTGGGATAGGCCTGGCCGGTGATCGACTTGGTGCTTTGCCAGTTGCCGACGGAATTTATCTGCAGAAGGCAGGTCTCGGCTTGTCCCGGCGTCAACTGGCCCATGCCGTCGATTGTTGCCGTCATGTAAACGAACGCCGAATCGGGTGTATTCGTGACATTGGGCGCAATCGGACATCCCGTGACGCTGATGCCTCTACCCGTCATGGCGAGGATCGTGTCCTGCCCGATGAGGATGAGCTGGTTCAGGACGGTGTTGTAGCTCCATGAGAAGCGAAACGGGGCGTCGATGCCCGGGACTGGCACGCAGAGCGGCAGCGAAGCGCCCTCGGGATAGCTTGTCGGTACGGTGACGGTGTAGCCGTTACCGCCCCAGCCGACCCATGTCAGCGGAGTACCGACGTCCCGCACCAGTGCCCGATAGGGGCAGATACCGCTCTGCGTCGAAGAAAGCTGCTGCACCAGGACGTAATAGTAGATGCCGAACTGGAGGATATTGCTCTGCGCCGTCATGCCCTGCGGCAGGTTGGTCGGTGGCGGCGGCGGTGTTGGCGGCGGCACGTAGGGCTGGCCCAGCGCGATCGCGGGCATGTTGGCGTTCGACGTGGGTTGCTGGAGGAGCTGGAAGCTCCGTCCGGCATCGCTCGACGAGGCGCTGACGATGTTCCAGTAATCGCACGGCAGGTAAATGCTGTCGGGCGTCTGCGCCCAGCACCAAGCAAAGCTGTTGGTCCACTCGCCATGGAATTCGTTGTGGACCAGTGCCTCGATGTTGGTGCCGTCGGGCGTGAAGGGGGCGACCAGCCAGAGACCGGTATTGTAGCTGGCCGGTGTGCTGCCCGGATAGCTGGCCGGCGGCAGCCAGCTCACGCAGCCGGGACCGGCGGCGGTGCCGCGTTGAAAGTTGGCCAGGATGTCCGGTCCCGTGCCCGTGCCGACGCTGGCATAGGAGCCGTTGGCGTTGGCGGCGAACCACAGAACCGTCTGGCCGCCTGGTCCGACCAGGAACGGGCGGACCGGAACGTCGGAATAGTCGTTGGCTGCGCAGGCGGGACTGTATTGCCAGACCATGCTGGCAGTCGTCGAGGTGACCGTCACCTGGCCCACCTGCTGCGCTGCGAGCGGCAGCGCCTGCAGCAAAGCGAGGACGCCGAGCAGGGAGGCGGCGAGGAGGCTCTTCCGGACCATCGTACTATCTCCCGAACGCCGTGCGGCGACTGTTTCAGCCGAGGCCGCGCGATCGGCGGCCGCCTGGCGCGAACGCTCCCCTTCTTCGCCCGCAGGGTCAAGGCGGGCGCGCGAGCGTTCGTCGCGGTTTGCGGTAAGCGCGCCGGTGTCTATGGTGCGTTGACCCAATGACGGAATGATGAATCCATGAGCGCACCGCTTTTTTTCATGAGCCCCGGCGCGCCGACTCCGGTCGCGCCCTTCAGCCACGCCGTCGAGGTCGACGGCTGGTGTTTCGTCACCGGCCAGATGCCGACCCATCCCGATGACGACGCCAAGCCATTGGCGCCCGACATAGAGGGCCAGACGGT
>DASZJU010000100.1:0-6327 GCA_035947815.1 Reyranella sp. | reverse complement strand
GCGCGGCGCTTTCGAGCGCGCTCCGCTGACAACTGCGACCGGCCGCCACATACCGAGTGAGGTCGAAAACCCGTTACCTGACAAGCCTATATCTGGTACTAACCGCTTTGAAATGCGGGGGATTTTGCGGGTCGGAATCCTAATCGGGTCGAGTCGCTGAAGGGACGGTTGCATGGTCGGCAAGCGCGGTTTGGGCATCCTTGGAGTTCTGTCGGCGATCGCCGGGCTTGGCGTCGCGAGCAGCGCTCAGGCGCAGCCGATCGTGGGCGTGCCGCACGACTGGCAGATGGGCTTTCCGCCTGCCTATACGCCGTTGATGGAGAGGGTCGAATCGCTGAATGACCTCCTGCTGATCATCATCTCGCTGATTTGCGCCTTTGTGGCGGGACTGATCATCTTTGCGGTGTGGCGCTTCCACGCCTCGCGCAATCCGACGCCGACGACGACGACCCACAACACCGTGATCGAAATCGCCTGGACGGTCCTCCCCATCCTGATCCTGGTGATCATTGCGGTCCCGTCCTTCCGTCTGCTCTACTACGGCGACAAGGCCACCGACGCGGCCTTCACGGTCAAGGTCACCGGCCACCAGTGGTATTGGAGCTACGACTATCCCGACCAGGGCAACTTCTCGGTCGACAGTCGCATCCTGAGCGAGGCCGACAGGGTCAAGCAGAAGCCCGAGGTTCCGCGCCTGCTCGCGGTCGACGAGGAGATGGTGATCCCCAAGGGCACCACGATCCGCATCATCGGCACCGCGGCCGATTCCATGCACGGCTGGACCGTGTGGGGCTTTGGCATCAAGAAGACCGTCATTCCCGGCCGCCTGAACGAGGGCTGGATCAACGTCCACGACGAAGGCTACTACTTCGGCCAATGCTCGCAGATCTGCGGCAACAACCATGCCTTCATGCCGATTGCGGTCCGCGTGGTGTCCAAGCCTGAATTCGACAAGTGGGTGGAGCAGAAGAAGAAGTCGGCGGGGCTCCTGCCTGCGACCGACGTCGCTTCGGCCAACCCTCCCGCCAACCGCTAAGCGCTTCTCCGCAGGAGAGACTCAAATGGCCACCGCGCACGGCGCCGCTCACGACCACAGCCCTCAGTCCCATGGGCATGACGACCACGAACACCACACGCCGACCGGGTGGCGCCGCTTCGTCTACAGCACGAACCACAAGGACATCGGCACGATGTACCTGGTGTTCGCGATCTTCGCCGCCATGATCGGCGCCACCTTCTCGGTGATCATACGGCTCGAGCTGCTGCAGCCCGGCGTGCAGTACTTCAACGGTCCGGACGGCACGCCCAACGGCCACCTGTGGAACACCATCGTCACGGCGCATGGCCTGACCATGGTGTTCTTCGTCGTCATGCCGGCGCTGATCGGCGGGTTCGGCAACTGGTTCGTGCCGCTGATGATCGGCGCGCCCGACATGGCCTTCCCGCGCATGAACAACATCAGCTTCTGGCTGCTGCCGCCGGCCTTCCTGCTGCTGCTGCTGTCGGCCATCATCGGCGGCGGCGTCGGCACCGGCTGGACGATCTATCCGCCGCTTACGATCCAGCAGGGCGCAGGCATGGACCTCGCCATCTTCTCGCTGCACCTCGCCGGCGCCTCGTCGATCCTGGGCGCGATCAACTTCATCACCACGATCTTCAATATGCGCGCGCCGGGCATGACCTTGCACCGCATGCCGCTGTTCGCCTGGTCGATTTTGGTGACGGCCTTCCTGCTGCTGCTCGCCCTGCCGGTGCTGGCCGGCGCCATCACCATGCTGCTGACCGACCGCAACTTCGGCACGCACTTCTTCGATCCGGCCGGCGGCGGCGACCCGACGCTGTTCCTGCACCTCTTCTGGTTCTTCGGCCATCCCGAGGTGTACATCATGATCCTGCCGGCCTTCGGCATCGTCAGCCACATCATCTCGACTTTCTCGAAGAAGCCGATCTTCGGCTATCTCGGCATGGCCTACGCGATGGTGGCGATCGGCGTCGTCGGCTTCGTGGTTTGGGCGCACCACATGTTCACCGTCGGCATGGACGTCGACACGCGCGCCTATTTCGTCGCCGCCACCATGGTCATCGCGGTGCCGACCGGCGTTAAGATCTTCAGCTGGATCGCCACCATGTGGGGCGGCTCGATCCGGCTCGAAGTGCCGATGCTGTGGGCGATCGGCTTCATCTTCCTGTTCACGGTGGGCGGCGTCACCGGCGTCGTGCTGGCCAATGCCGGCGTCGACTACGCGCTGCACAATACCTATTACGTGATCGCGCACTTCCACTACGTGCTGTCGCTCGGCGCCGTGTTCGGCATGTTCGCCGGCTTCTATTACTGGTTCGGCAAGATGTGCGGCCGGCAGTATCCGGAGTGGGCCGGCCAGGTCCATTTCTGGACGACTTTCATCGGCGTCAACCTGACCTTCTTCCCGATGCACTTCAGCGGACTGGCCGGCATGCCGCGCCACTATGTCGATTATCCCGACGCGATGGCGCACTGGAACTACATCTCCTCCATCGGCGCGTTCATCTCGTTCGGCTCGACCATCTTCTGGCTGATCTTCGTCGTGTTCGGCACGCTGCTGGCCGGCCGGCGAGTCGGCGCCAACTACTGGGGCGACGGCGCCACAACGCTAGAATGGACGGTGCCTTCACCGCCGCCGTTCCACACGTTCGAGGAATTGCCGCACATCTCGCCCACGGCGCACCACTGATCGAGGAGCGGAGGCGCCCCCTGATATTCCACTAGGGCAGGCGCCTTCGCCTTGAAGGCGATGAGCGATACGACACAGATCCTGACCCGGGCATTCGACGCGGCGCCGCCCACGCGGGTACGCGACTACGTCGATCTGCTGAAGCCACGCGTCATGTCGCTGGTGGTGTTCACCGGGCTGGTCGGCGTGCTGATCGCGCCAGGGCACATCCATCCCTTCACCGCAGCGCTTGCCGTTTTGGCCATTACGCTGGGCTCGGGTGCCGCCGGCGCCCTCAACATGTGGTACGAGCGCGACCTCGACGCCTTGATGGCGCGGACGGCCAAGCGACCGCTGCCGGCCGGCCGCGTGGCGCCGGACGACGCGCTGGGGCTGGGCGTGCTGCTGTCGATCTTCTCCATCCTGCTGATGGCGGTCGCGACCAACTACGTCGCCGCGGCGCTGCTGGCGGCGGCGATCCTGTTCTATGTTTTCGTTTACACCATCTGGCTGAAGCGCCGGACACCGCAGAATATCGTGATCGGCGGCGCGGCCGGGGCCTTCCCGCCGATGATCGGCTGGGCCGCCGTCAGCGGCGACGTGTCGGCCGTCGGTATCGCGCTCTTCCTGCTGATTTTCCTGTGGACGCCACCGCATTTCTGGGCGCTGGCGCTCTATCGCAGCGACGACTATCGCCGCGCCGGCGTGCCGATGCTGCCGGTGGTCGCCGGTCCGCGCGAGACCAAGCGCCAGATGCTACTCTACACCCTGGTGCTGCTGCCTGTGGCGCTGGCGCCGACCCTGCTGGGCGCAGTCGGCTTGTTCTATGGCGGCGTGGCGCTGGCGATGAGCCTGGCCTTCATCGGCCATGCCGTCGTGGTGTGGCGCACCGCCGATGACCGCAGTGCCTTCCCGGCGGCACGGCGGATGTTCCGCTTCTCGCTGCTCTATCTCGCCGTCCTGTTCGCCGCCCTGCCGCTCGACGGGCGGGTGGCCCTACCGGTCGCCCGGATACTGGTCGGATGAGCGTCGCCATGACCGAAGACCGCCGTCCCGGCGATACCGACATGCACCGCCGCCAGCGCGGCAAGAACCTGTTCATGGCGCTCTTCCTGCTGGCGCTCGCGGCGATCTTCTTCCTGCTCACCCTGGTGCGCATGGGAGGCCAGGGATGAGGGCCAACCCCGACAGGAACGCCCGTCTGGCATGGCGCCTGGTCGCCATCGTGGGCGGCATGCTGGCGCTCGCCTATGCGGCCTCGCCGCTCTACGAGATGTTCTGCAAGGCGACGGGCTTTGCCGGCACGCCGATCGTGGCCCAGGAGGGTGAGCGCCCGGTGCTGTCGCGTACCGTCACCGTGCGCTTCGATTCCAACGTCGATCCCAACCTGTCGTGGCGCTTCCAGCCGGTCGAGCGCGAGGTCAAGGTGCGGCTGGGTGAGGAGAAGCTGGTCCACTTCCGCGCGACCAACGTCTCGCAGCGGCCGATCGTCGGCACTGCGACCTACAACGTCACGCCCGAGCCCGCCGGCCCGTGGTTCAACAAGCTGCAATGCTTCTGCTTCACCGAGCAGTTGCTGCAGCCGGGCCAGTCGGTCGACATGCCCGTGGTATTTTTCGTCGATCCCGAGATGGACAAGGATCGGCGCTACGACAACATTCGCACGATCACGCTCTCCTACACCTTCTTCGAGGCCAAGACGGAGCGGGCGAAGACTTTGCTGGGCGGCATACCCGCCAACGGATCTGGAAAGGGTGGATGAATATGGCCGACGGCGTGCAGAAGCATCCCTATCATCTCGTCGACCCCAGCCCGTGGCCGGCGCTGGGCGCCATCGGCGCGCTGCTGCTGGCCTTTGGCGCGGCGCTCGGCATGCATCCCGACATGCTCGGCCCGCATGTCGAGGCGATCATCAAGGCTGTCGAATGGTGGATCGTCGCTCCCGGCTTCCTGATCATCTTCGCCGTGATGTTCTGGTGGTGGAGCGACGTCATCGTCGAGTCGCGCAAGTACCACACCGCGGTGGTCCAGCTCGGCCTGCGCTACGGCATGATCCTGTTCATCGCCTCGGAGGTGTTGTTCTTCGCCGCGTTCTTCTGGGCGTTCTTCGATGCCTCGCTGTTCCCCGGCTCGCCGGAGATGCCGATCCGCGCCGAGGCGACCGGCGGCGTCTGGCCGCCCAAGGGCGTCCACGTCATCGCGCCGTTCGACCTGCCGTTCATGAACACGCTGATCCTGCTGCTCTCGGGCACCACGGTCACATGGGCGCACCATGCCATCCTCGAGGGCAACAAGCGCGACGCCGTACGCGGGCTGACGCTCACCGTGCTGCTCGGCATCGCCTTCACCTCGATCCAGGCCTTCGAGTACTTCCACGCGCCGTTCGGCTTCCGCGACAACATCTATTCGTCGACGTTCTTCATGGCGACCGGCTTCCATGGCTTCCATGTGATGGTCGGCACGACCTTCCTGGTGGTCTGCCTGTTCCGCGCCATGGCTGGCCAGTTCAAGCCGCGCCAGCACTTCGGCTTCGAGGCCGCCGCCTGGTACTGGCACTTCGTCGACGTGGTGTGGCTGTTCCTGTTCTTCTGCATCTACTGGTGGGGCTCCGGCAAGGCGCCCATCGCGCTTCACTGAGCGGAGCGTTCCTCCCCAGCGAAGCTGGGGAGGTGGCCGAAGGCCGGAGGGGTCATGCTCTCTTGCCGACGCCTCGTGACCCCTCCGTCCGCTGCGCGGACACCTCCCCAACTTCGTTGGGGAGGAATATGAAATACCGCCGGGCGCTCCCCGGCGGTTCGCCTTTGGGAGCGAAGGATCATGATCAGGCTGCGGCCGGCCTTGTGGCCCACGCTCATCTCGCTGCCGATTCTCGTGGTCTCGCTGGGACTCGGCATCTGGCAGATGGAGCGCCGCGAATGGAAGCGCGACATCCTCGACCGCATCGCCACCAACCAGGCGGCGGCGCCGATGACGCTCGACGAGCTGCTGCAGGGCGATCCGCTGCGTTTCGAATACGGCCGCGTGAAGATCGCCGGCAGCTTCCTGCACGACAAGGAATTCTATCTCGCCGCGCGCAGCCTCAAGAACGCCGTCGGCCTGCAGGTCGTCACGCCGGTCCGGACCGACGACGGCCGGGTGATCCTGTTCGACCGTGGCTTCATTCCCCAGGAGCAGAAGGATCCGGCGCGTCGCGCCCAGGGCCAGCTCGCCGGCACGGTCGAGCTCACCGGCATCGTGCGGCGCAACCAGGAGCAGCGCCAGTTCGCGCCGGACAATGCGCCCGACCGCAATGTCTGGTTCCATGTCGACGTGCCCCTGATGCGCAGCATGGCGGGCGGCAAGCCCGATCCCAAGCTCGACGCGTTCTTCCTCGAGGCCGACGCCACGCCCAACCCCGGCGGGGTGCCGGTGGGCGGCCAGACGCGGCTCGACATCCCCAACGACCACCTGCAATACGCCATCACCTGGTTCCTGCTGGCGTTGGCGCTGGCCGGCGTCTATCTCGCCTATCATTGGGAGAACGGACGACTCACCGTCGCCGGCCGCACGAAGGTCAAGACATGATCGCCAACGATCCTTATGCCGAGCTCGAACGCCGCTTCGCGCGGCTGAGCGCCGTCCATCGCGCCTGCGCGAT
>DASZJU010000099.1:0-20910 GCA_035947815.1 Reyranella sp. | reverse complement strand
CCCCTCGATTTGATCAGCTCATCCCACAGCCGTGGTCTCCTTGCCGCGTCATCGCCGGGCAGAATAATACTTGCGTACCGGCATAGAGGGCGCGGGAGAGCGGCGAGGGTTGGTCGAACACCATGAGGAGGGCCATCCTCGCGCGCGATGACAGCAGAATGCTGGCATGTCTTCACGCCGTCGGCCGAGAAGCCTAAACAGAGGCCATGGCTACTTCCCTATAGTGGGTCGCGCCTGCCGGTCGAGATCCGATAGGGTATGGCCCTTCTGCAAAACCTCACACGCGTGGGCATATGTCCGCGACAACTCGCCTTCTCGGAGGCCGATCTTCGATTGCTCATCAACGACGATGCGCACCATCTCCGCATCGACCTGCGAGTTTTCAGCGGCGGATAATTGAACACAGGAAGGAGCGGAAAAATAGGCGCTATCGCGCGCCTGCTTGAAAAGTGCCAGGTACCGATCACCTCGGAGTTGGCAGATCGTTGCCACGAGTGCGATGGCGACGGCACGCTGATGCCTATCGATGGTGGCGACGCAGGCCGCAGGTCCAGACGCAACCTTGCAGGGGTGCCATTCCTTGAGGGCCTCGATTTGCTCCGGCGCTCCCCAACACCAACCCAGTGCCTTCAGCTCTTCGTCGGCCCTATCACGGACGGCGCAGTAGTCGGCCGTCGCGGGATCGTCGGCGGATCCACCTCGACACCTGTCGTTGAGCCAGCGCTCGCGTTCCAGAAGTGGCACGATGTCGGGAGGCGCCGACTGAGCGCGCGCTGTCAGCACGGCAAAAGACGTTACTGGCGATAGGCCAAATAGGCCGACGATCAACCAGCACATCAGTCGAAGATTCATCGAGGCCCTGCAAAGTTCGGTGGTACTATTCTCGCACAATACGACCGATTTGGGGGAAGCCATGAAAGTGCCCGGCTTTGGTCGTTGCGTTGCCTAGCGTGCCTGCCTGCGCTGCTGACTACACGCCTTGGCTGAGGTGACGAAGAGTTACCCGACATACAAATCTGCGATGGCCGGGGCGGCGTTCGGCGGGGGATATGGGCCGCTCTTGACGCTTTGTTTGAGGAGCTGGAACAGGCTCGGCAGAAGATGCCAGAGGAGTTCAGCCTCAGCATTTCCAGCGACATCCCAGCTGCTGTAGACGCCGCAGCAACCCTCCATCTAGCAGCCGACCTATTCCGGCCGCGTGAGCGAGATGCTGGGGAACCTTGACGATTTACGCGCGGAGTAACCCGCATGGCGCCATGTTCCAATTTGAACATCTGCAACCATGCAAAGCGCCTATGAGTCCTGCTGCCCCATCTGACAGGGAGCAAGACCGTGGAGCGATCCAAAACCGAAAATCGGTCAGCATTTGCGCAAGCGATAAAGCGCCGAGATGGCGCGATGCGCGAGATGCTTGGAATGGGATCGGATCCGGTTGGCCACGCCGAAGGCGATAAGCGCCATAAGCCGCAAGTCGTCATCTGGCGAGTGGCCGGCCGCCGGGACCGCACCAACGCCGGATGGACTGACGCACTAGCTACCGGCGTTCAACGTCGGGAGGCCGTCCCATGGTTGGGCTTGTTATCGTCTATGGCGAAGCACAACAGGTTCTTGTCACTAAGCCTCTGGTCGAGAAGAAAATAGCCCGCTGTCGCTCGTCGCTATTGGCACTCAGCGGACCCGCATCGGGCTAAAAGCCCGCGTCGCGATCCACACGGGAACCTTCTCAATCGGCACCCGGCTCAGATACGGACTTTGCGCAGGTCCTTGGAAGCTGCGCGGCCGAGTTCCGCACAATCGAGAAACTGCTGAGCGGCGCTGCCGGCCGAACTTCTCGCTTCCACGATGGTCGGGATGCCGCTTCGTCGCGACACGCAAATCACCGGATCTTCATGCATCGGGGGGAGGGCGCTGCGCGACGTGGCGCGGATTTCGAGGCTGAAGCGATCGGAGAGTGTTCCGTAGCCTGTCGTGAAGTGAGGCGAGAACTTGGAATGAATGGTGAGGTCCCCGGCGGCGTAGGGCGGAATCCACAGCCTCGCGGGATCCTCCAGGACATATTCCGGACCGACGTCGTTATGCGGCAGCGTCGGCAGCAGGCGGCCGGGCGCCGGTACGACGAAGCCAAGGCCGGAGTTCAGATGGGGCACGATTTGGTGAAGCGGGATCCAGATCGATAAGGGGAGATCAGGAGCCACGACTCTTGCGTCTTGATGCGCACCGACGCCTAGAGGCGCGTCAAGGCCGTGCCGCGCGGTGCAGAACTTGAGCACGATGGCGATATGCGACGAGCCGCAGATCTCTTCGACGACATCCCATGTCCAGGATTTGAGAAGCGCCGATATGATGACGGCGGCGGGGAAGCCATCCTGGTACCGCACCGCCCACGGACTGTGCCAGCTGCCGGCACGGGGTTCACCGTCGCCCGTTTGCAGGCGCCGCCCGGCGCGGGTCACGCCCTCTTTGGCTTCGGACGAATGGACGAAGCGCTGGAAAGCCTCGGCACACGTCGCGAGGGTCGCGGGCGCCAGCGCGCCTTTCAACATGACGACGCCGGACCGCGCGAAGGCGACCGCGATATCGGCGGGACGGCGCTGTTCCGAGAAGGAGAGGTCGTGCCGATCCCGCATGATCTCGGGATGGCTTTCGACGAGTTCCTTGAAGTTCATTCCATCCTAAAAATCGCGGGGACGGGACACCAAGAGCGTCACCGAATAGGTTTCAGACGGCACGAGTTTCCGTGCGAAGGATTTAGCGTAGCCGCCGCTGGAAACAACGCCTCCGCGCACGCCGCATGCAGCGTCAGAAGGCCGCGGAGGGCAAGGGCCGCATGGAGGTCGAGCGAGCGTGCGGAAGGTGAGGCGGCGATTCCGGTCAGGCGGCAAAAGGACAAAAACATTGGCGTGTGAACCGAGTCATCGACGTCGTCATTTCGGAACGGCAAGGGAGTAGCCGCCTTCGATCCGCCTCGCCTTGAAGGTCGTGAGTGCGCCAGAGGAGTCGATTTGCAGCAGGTGCTGGCACGCCGGAAAATCGGAGCCATGGAGTCCCCGCAGAGCGAGAAGCCGATCGAGGGCGGAGCTATCGGCTTCCTCGGAGTCGTTGGCGGTTACAATGACGCGATAGTCGCCGCACATCAGCGCCAGCGCCAAACCGCTCCTGAACGCAACGAACTCGGCGCCGCAGTCGCTCTCATCGGCCGTCATCGTCTGGCATCTGAGCAGGGCGCCGGCAATGGCCTCGCCCTGGGTTCTTGCGTTGGCGATCCCCCAGTTACCGTTGCGCGCTATCGTGAGGACGGTCCAGTTCGTCTCTTCATCCGCCGCGGAGAGAGGCGACGTGGCCAGAAACAACACGAAGCACGCCGTCAGCATTCGACGGGCTGCAAGTTGCGCCACGGAGCCAGGCCAGGACCGGGATTGCCAGAGCATGTTGCGCTCCTACCTTGCCCAACACGGTAGCAGCATGCCCCAAGGCATCTGTGAGTTTGCCCACACCCGTAGCGACTCAGCCTATTGGCGGCAGTGTTCCAATTCGAACATCCGCAACCATGGAAAGCGCCTATGAGTCGACGTCGGGAGGGCTGTCCCATGAGACGCAATCCGACCTCGGTCTCGGCTCTATGGCTGTTCTTGTTGTCGTCCATTGCGAGGCGCAACGGACTCTTGTCACTGAGCCTCTGGTCGAGAAGACAGTCACGCAGCTAAGACTGCCACCCCGAACCTGCTTCGCGCTGCCTCACTTCCTGCCCAGCCATTCCGGCCACAGTCCTCGCATCTCCTTGCGGGCGACCGCCTCCGACTCGGCATAGCTCAGGCTCAGCGGGACGTCGGCCTTGCCCACATCGTCGAGATCGAAACCGTAGGCCATGCCGTTGTCGATCATCCGGCCGCCGATGTCGGTGGTCTTCGCCACGCATAACGCCACGATCCGACAGTCGCGGTCCCATTTGTCGGGATTGCAATGGATCTTGTGATCCGCCGGCGTCAACAGGTCGTCGAGCGCGGCACGGGCGCGCATGCCGGGTACGGTCTCCTGCTTGTCCTTGTCGCGCAGTTCCGGCGCCTGGATGCCCCAGAGGCGGACGTGAGGCTTCAGGCCGACGATGGTCAGCGTGTCGCCGGTGACGGCGAAGGCCACTCCGTCGAAAGGCTTTGGCAGCGCGCCCATGGTCGCCACGCAATCGGGTGCCTTGGCAGAGGAAAAGGACGGACGTCTCTCCTGGGCGTGGGCGAGCGAGCCAACGATGGCGGCCAAAAGCAAGGCGAGGAGGATAGCGCGAGGGAATTTCATTTGCCTATCGCAGCTCTATCAACGACGAATGAGCAAATTGCGTGCTAGGCGGCAACTTGCATTTGCCCGGAAACGCCTGGGATGATCTTCTATACTCGAAGCAAAGAGGTACCCATGACCGCCATCACGCACGCCAAGCCCCGCACCCTTGGCAACAGCAAGCTGTCCGTCTCTCCCGTGGGGCTCGGCTGCATGTCGTTCTCCGGCGCCTACGGCAAGAGCGATGACGCCGAGGCGATCCGCGTCATCCATCACGCGCTCGATCGCGGCGTCAACTTTCTCGACAGCTCCGACATGTACGGCTGGGGCCACAACGAGACGCTGCTCGGCAAGGCGCTGTCAGGCGGCCGGCGCGCCAAGGTCGTGCTGGCCACCAAGTTCGGCCAGACGCAGAAGCCGGGCGGCGCCAACGGCGTCGACGGCAGCCCGGCTTACGTGAAGGCCGCCTGCGAGGCGAGCCTCAAGCGGCTGGGCGTCGATGTGATCGATCTCTACTACCAGCACCGTGTCGATCCCTCGGTGGCGATCGAGGAAACGGTGGGCGCGATGGGCGAGCTGGTGAAGGCGGGCAAGGTGCGGGCGCTCGGCCTGAGCGAGGCCAAGCCGGAAACCATCCGCCGCGCCCACAAGGTGCATCCGCTCGCGGCCGTGCAGAGCGAGTACTCGCTGCTCTATCGCGTCGATGCCGAGGAGACGCTCAAGACGACGCGCGCGCTCGGCATCTCCTTCGTCGCCTACTCGCCGCTCGGCCGCAGCCTCTTGACCGGCGCCGTGCGGCAAGTCTCCGACATCCCCGAAGGCGATGGCCGCGGCCGTCATCCGCGCTTCGCCGCCGAGAACCTGGCGCGCAACCTGGCGCAGGTCGCTGCCATCGAAACCGTTGCGCGCGAAAAAGGCTTCAAGCCGGGACAGGTGGCACTCGCCTGGCTGCTGGCGCAGGGACCCGACATCGTGCCGATCCCCGGCACCAAGCGCACCGAGCGCATCGACGAAAACCTGGCGGCGCTCGATGTCATGCTGTCGGCCGACGACGTCGCGCGGATCTCGGCCGCTCTGCCGCCCGGCGCGGCTGCGGGCACGCGCTATCCCGAAGCGGGCATGAAGGCCGTCTATATCTAGCTAGTCTAGCGCGAATTATCTGGCGCCATCCGGGAATCAGGAGAAACTGCATCGCTATCCGCTAGCCGTCACAGATGGCCCGCGCCTGCAGCGATTTGTTTGACGCGGTCCAGCGTTATCCCGTGATGTTGTTCGACCGCGAGCGGATATTCGGTCGGCTGGAGGACAATACGCGGACGCAAATTGCCTGACCGGAGAAATATGTGGCACTGGATTTCGTGCGGTTCCGGGTAGCCTCTTATCCAGGTGCTGAGCCATCCGAAACGCGGCGGTTCGTCTTGAGCGATCGGAGAATTCCACCGGGCGAGGATGTACCGGAGGCTATCTTCGGATACAGAAACCCAAACGCCCCAAACCAAACTCTCGGAGCTGTCGGACACGGGTATCTCCAGGCAGCCCCGAACATAGCGTTCAGTATCGTCAATGACACAGATATCATCGGTGAGCTTGGCTCGGGCGGTGCGTTCGGCTTCGGGGAGTCCAAACCAATTACGCGGCGCGGCAGACCCGTAGTCCATCGGGAGGGTGTCGAAAGTCCGACTGCAACAGCTGCAAGTCCATGTGTGGTCCACGGCGTCCTCTTTGCCACTCTCTGGGCCAATTCCTGTCACCCGATCATAGGCTGCTGGCTATGGGTCGCCAATCGAACTCGTGCGCTTGCCACAGTGGCGCCGCCTATGAGAGGGCTATAGCGTAGACATAGTGCTCATCATCGTCGGCCGGGCCCGCTGTCGGCCGACGACGTCGCGCTCGCGCCGACAATTTGGCATCGGCAATGAAGTCAGATCAACGAGCGGTCGGCGGTGCCACACTGATTCCCCAAATGAATGGAATCCTGTAAGGGCCCGCGGCCGGGCGACGCTTGTCCGCAGCACACGACCTGACAGCCCCGACGCCGGGGTGTAAGCAGACGCCGTCTCCGGCATCCGAGGGATCATTGTCATGACAGAAGAGATCGTCTTCTATCACAATCCGCGCTCGCGGGCGCAGATGGTGCACTGGATGCTCGAGGAGGCCGGTGCGCCCTACCGCATCGTGCCGATCAATTTCGAGAAGGGCGAGCACAAGGCCCCCGCTTTCCTGGCGATCAATCCGATGGGCAAGCTGCCGACCATCGTGCATCGCGGCGTGGTGGTGACCGAGACCGCGGCGATCATCGCCTATATCGCCGACAACTTTCCCAAGGCCGCCCTCGCCCCCAAGCCTGAAGATGCCCTGCGCGGCGCCTACTATCGCTGGCTGTTCTTCGGCGCCGGCTGCTTCGAGCCGGCGCTCATCGACAAGATGATGAAGCGGCCGGAAGTCGAGCGGAAGTCCGCCGTCGGCTGGGGCAGCTACGACGATGTTTTGGCGACGCTCAAGAAGGCGCTCGCCGAGGGCCCCTATCTGCTCGGCGAGACGTTCAGCGCCGCCGACGTCTATGTCGGCTCGGAGATCCGCTTTGCGATGACGTTCGGCGCCCCCGGCCTCAAGGGCGAGAAGGTGTTTGACGATTACATCGCGCGTCTTTCCGCCCGGCCCGCCGCGCAGCGCACCGCGGGGGGCTGACGGCCGGCCGATGCCGAGCTCGGGCACCAACCGCCGGCTGGCGACCATCCTGTTCGCCGACATCGACGGCTACAGCCGCCTGATGCGCGCCGACGAGGAACGGACCCTCGACGATCTGCACGCGCATCTCACCGAGCTCGTCGGCCCGGTGGTCGAGCGGTTCCATGGCCGCATCGTCAAGACGGTGGGCGATGGCGTGCTGGTGGAATTCGCCAGCGCCGTCGAGGCGGTGCGCTCGGCGGTCGAGCTGCAGCGCGGCATGTTCGAGCGCAACATCGGCACGCCTGCCGAGCGTCGCCAGGCTTTCCGCATCGGCCTGCACCTGGGCGACATCATCGTATCGGACGACGACGTGTTCGGCGACACGGTCAACCTCGCGGCACGCCTGCAGGGACTGGCCGAGCCGGGCTCGATCGTGCTTTCGGCCAGCGTCTACGAGCAGGTCCGCGACAAGCTCGCCTTGCCGTTTCACTCCCAAGGCTCGCGCACGCTCAAGAACATCGACCGGCCGATCCGGACCTATTCCCTGGACGCAGCTGCCCTGTCCGGGACCGGCGCGGCGGCAGTCCGGCCCGCGCCTTCGCGGCGGCGGCGGATGATGGCTTTGGCCGCCGTCGCCGTGGCGACCTCACTGGCTGCGGGCGGCGGCGGCGCCTACTTCACCGGGCGCCTGTCGTCGACGGAGGAGGCGGCCGCGGCCGGCGTTCGACAGTCGACCGAAAGCGGCCTGTCGGTCGCCGTCCTGGTGTTCGCCAACCAGAGCGGCGATGCGGCCCAGGACTATTTCTCCGACGGCCTCACCGAGGACATCACGCGCGCCCTTGGCCGCTTCAAGGAACTCACGGTGATCGCCTACGGCGCGGTACTGCCCTTCCGCAACAAGGAGCTGCCGCCGTCGGAGATCGGCCGCGCGTTGAACGCCCGTTATCTCGTGAGCGGCAGCGTTCGCCGCATGGGCCCGCGCGTCAGGGTGACCGCGCAGCTGAGCGACGCGGCCAATGGCACCCAGCTGTGGTCCGAGCAATACGACGACGAGCTGAGCGACATCTTCGCCGTCCAGGAGCGCATCGCCCGCCGCGTCGCCGGCACCTTGGCCTCCAGCCTGCAGCAGATCGCTCTGCAGCAGAGCCTGCGCAAGCCGACCGACAACCTCGATGCCTACGACCTGGTGTTGCGCGCTCGTGCGCTGGCCGCCGATCCGACGCGGCTCGCCAATCGTTCGGCGCGCGAGCTGCTCGAGCGGGTGACCCAGCTCGCGCCGGGCTACGCCGACGCCTATGCTCAGTTTGCCGACGTTTATTTACAGCGGGCCGCCTTCGGCTGGTCGGAGTTCGCCCAGACCGACGTCGAGACGGCGATCCGGCTCGCCCGGAAGGCGATCGAGCTCGACGAGGAATGCGTGATGGCCCACGGCGTCCTTGCCCGCGCCTATACGTCGATCCAGAAGTACGATATCGGCCTCGCCGAATCGGAGCGGGCGCTGCAGATCAATCCGAGCGACACCGAGGCGCTGCTCACGCGGTCGGCCGTGCTGCTATGGACCGGCCGCATCGACGAATCGATCGCGACCGCCGAAGCGGCCATGCGTCTCAACGTCAATATCGGCTCCGAGGCCGCGCTCAATCTCGGCCTCGCCTACCTGCTAAGCCACCGCTACGCCGACGCCGTGCGGCTGCTCGAAGCGGCGCGGGCGCGCTATCCGACGCATCCGCTGCTCGACTTCCCGCTGGCCGCCGCTTACGCCGAGCTCGGCCGAACGAACGACGCGCTGGATGCCGTCGAGCAGGGAAAGCGCAAGAATCCGCATTTCGATCTGGCGAGCTTCGGCTCGCGCTTCCAGGACCCGGTGCTGCAGCACCGGGTCGAGGAAAGCCTGCGCAAGGCAGGTTTGAACTGAGCTTCCTTTTCCTCCCCTCGTCTTGCGAGGGGAGGTGCCCGCGTAGCGGGCGGAGGGGTCATGAGTTTGACCCCTCCGGCCCTTCCGGCCACCTCCCCACGTCGTGGGGAGGAGCGATTCGATTACTGGCTCGGTGTGTTCTTGAGGTTCTTCCAATTGGCCGCAGCTTTGCTTGCCGCGACCTGCGGATCCTGGCGGAAGCGCTCGGCGCCGCCGGCCCCGGCAAAGACGTATAGATTGCCGTTGGAGATCACCCAGACCGTGGGGTCGGCTTCGCGGCGTACGCCGTTCGACATGTTCATGGTGCAGGAGCCGCCGAACTGCGGCGCGTACTTCTCCGGATTGGCCTTGAACAGGTCGCGGTGCCGGGCGTTGGCGAAGCGATAAAGCACGCCGTCATAGACGTACTGGTATTCGGCAAGGCCCGGCGTCGGTGTGGCGAGCGTGAAATAGGCGACCGGGTCATAGCCCTTCAGTCCAAGCCGTACCGTCGCCGGCGGGTTGGCCTGCGCAATGGCGCGAACCTCGGCAAGCGCGCCCATCGATCCGACGGCCCCGCCTACAACGGTGGCGGCTGCCATCACCATCAGAACATTGCGACGTGTGAACATGGTTACTCTCCAACGCTATGCCGACAACTCGCGAACACTAGCGTCGCCAAGTGGGCTGAAATTGGGGCGGGATGTGGGCAGTGTATGAATACTCGTTCAAGTTTTGGCAGCCCAATTGGCCGCTTGAAGTGATCGCGGGAAGGAATTGCATTAGACTCAGCCCGGTGACGTCCGCCTTGCCGCGCCGCTTTCTGCTTGCCGGGACCGCCTCTCTGCTGGTTCCTCTCGCCATTGCACCGCTGCGCAGCCAGACCGCCGAGGCGGGTGCCGATCACGAAATCACCGACTGGATCCTGATCGCCTCGAGCGGTGACGTCACGCTCGGCCTGTCGCAGCCGGAAGTGGGGCAGGGCTCCTACACCGTGCTGCCGCAGATCCTGGCCGACGAGCTCGACGCCGATTGGCAGCGGGTGAAAGTCCGCTTCGTGACCGGCCGTGAGACCTACAAGATCGCCTTCAAGAACGAGCCGCCCGTCCAGAAGGAGGGCGCCTCGATGTCGACCACCGTCCTCTACTCTCGCCTGCGGACCGCCGGCGCTGCCGCGCGCGGGGTGCTGATCCGTGCCGCCGCCGATCACTGGAAGGTCACGGCCAATCAATGCCGCGCCGAGAAAGGATTCGTGATCGGCCCCAACGGACAACGTCTGTCCTACGGCGCGCTGGCGGCCGACGCCGCGAAGCTGCCGCTCGACCCTGCGCCGCACCTCAAGGATCGCGCGCAATTCACGTTGGTCGGCAAGCCGTTGCCGCGGCTCGATAGCAAGGCCAAGAGCACCGGCACCGCCATCTTCGGCATCGATGTCGTGGTGCCCGACATGCTGCACGCAGCCATCCGCTCGGCGCCGACTTTCACCGGGTCGCTCACCGCGATCCGTAACGAAGCAGAGATCCTCGGGATGGCGGGCGTGCGCGCCGTGGTCCGGCTGCCCGCCGTGCACGTCGCCAACGAGGAACCCGGTTCGCAACATCCCGGCCTGGCACAGGAGGCGCGGCACAATGCGGTATGCGTCGTGGCCGATCGATTCTGGCAGGCCAAGCGCGCCGCCGACGCGCTCGATCTCGCCTTCGATCCCGGCGCCGGCGGCGATCTGTCGACAGCCGGTATCGACGGCCTGTTGCACCAGGCGCTCGATGTCGAAAAGGCCGTCACCGCCGTCGAGACCGGCCGGCCGCGCGAGATTCTGGCTGAACGCGCGGGTTCGGTGATCGAGCGGCGCTTCGTGCTGCCCCATATCGCCCACGCGCCGCTCGAGCCGGTGAATGCCACGGCATCCTACAAGGACGGCACTGTCGAGGTCTGGGGGCCGATCCAGGCGGTCGCGGCCTGCCAGGACGCCATCGCTGCGTCCGTCGGCGTCAAGGCCGAGGCGATCAAGATCAACGTCACCTTCCTGGGCGGCAGCTTCGGCCGCAAGATCGTGCCCGACTATGTCGTGCAGGCGGTCCTTGCTTCAAAGGCGGTCGGCCGGCCGGTGAAGCTTTTGCGCACGCGCCAGCAGGATCTCCGGCACGGCATCTTCCGCGTCAATGCCGGCGGCCGCTTTCGCGCCGTGCTCGACGACCAGGGCTATCCGTTGGCGGTGCAGGCCAGGGTGGTGGGCCAGTCCCTGTTCGGCGCCACACGGAAGAGCTGGCTCGACCAGACGCCGGAGGGCGCCTGGGACGAGAGCATGGTCGACGGCATCTATAACCAGGACTACCGGCTAGCCAACTTCCTGGTCGAGACCATCGACACGCCGCTGCCGGTGCCGGTCTATTTCATGCGCTCTGTCGGCTCGACCGCGGCCGTGTTCTTCTGGGAGAGCTTCATCTCGGAACTGGCGCACCGTGCCGGCATCGACCAGTACACCTACCGGCGGACTCTGCTGGCCGGCAATCCGCTGGCGTTGCGCGTGCTCGATGCGGTGGCCGAGGCAGCGCGCTGGAGCACGCCGCCGATACCGGGCACGGTCCGCGGCATTGCCTACAACTGCTATATCGGCCGCGGCGGCCGCTTCAAGACCTACGTCGCCCAGGTCGTCGAGCTGGTGCCGGCCGGCGACCGGCTGGCGCTCAAGCGCGTCTTCTGCGCCGTCGATCCCGGCCTGGTGGTCAATCCCAACACGCTCGCGGCGCAGATCGAGGGCGGCATCGGCTTTGCCCTGACGACGGCGCTCCATAGCCGCATCACCTTCGCGGATGGCGGTGCAGAGCAGACCAACTTTCTCGATTATCCGCTGCTGTCGATCGACGAGATGCCGGAGATCGTGCCGATCATCCTGCCGAGCGACCGTCCGCCCCAGGGCTTCGGCGAGGTCGTGCTGGCGCCGGTGGCGCCGGCCATCGCCCAGGCCCTGCTGCAGTCCAGCGGCCGGCGCATCGATACGATGCCGCTGCCCGCCGAAGCGTTCAGGAGATAGACGTGGCCCGCTTCACCCTTCGTCTCAATGGCACGACCCGCAGCGTCGATGTCGACGGCGACACGCCGCTGCTCTGGGTGCTGCGCGACGATCTCGGCCTCACCGGCACCAAGTTCGGTTGCGGTGCCGCCCTCTGCGGCGCCTGCACCGTGTTCGTGGGCGACGTTCCCACACGCTCCTGCTCGCTGCCGGTGTCGGCGGTCGGTATCAGCGAAATCACCACCATCGAGGGCGTCACCGGACCGGAGGCGGCGGCGGTGCAGCACGCCTGGATCGCGGGCGACGTACCGCAATGCGGCTACTGTCAGTCCGGGCAGATCATCAGCGCGATCGCGCTCCTGAAGGCGATCCGCAGACCCTCCGATCGCGACATCGACCTCGCGATGAGCGGCAATCTCTGTCGCTGTGCCACCTATGTCCGAATCCGTGCCGCGATCCACGACGCGGCGCGCGCGTTGGGGGGTTGAGATGATGCCGAGACGTCTCGTGGCGCTTCTCGGGCTTTCGGCCTGCGTGGCAGCGGCCGGCGCGTTTGGTCAATCGCGCGAATCGGAGCCGGCCACACGATCGATCGCTTTGTTCCGAGAGGCCGGCAAAGTGTTGCAACATCCGCGCTGTCTCAATTGTCATCCCGTCGGCGATCGCCCGACCCAGACCGATCGCATGACGCCGCACCGGCCGATGGTCATCCGCGGCGCCGACGGACACGGTGCGCCGGGCCTGCCCTGCAATGCCTGTCATCACGCGGCGAACTACGACGAATCGGGCGTGCCCGGCCATCCGTTATGGCACCTGGCGCCGGCATCGATGGCCTGGGCCGGCCGCTCGCTGGGCGAGATCTGCCGACAGATCAAGGACCCGGCGCTGAATGGCGGGCGCGACATGGCGGCTCTGCTGCGCCACGTGAGCGAGGACACGCTCGTCGGCTGGGCATGGGCGCCCGGCGGCAAACGCACGCCCGCGCCCGGCACGCAGGCCGAGTTCGGCGCGCTGATGCGGGCGTGGTTCGAGAGCGGCGCGGTCTGCCCGGCGGAATAGCTGCAATCTGCCGCCTCCATGAAGGATCAGGAAGCGGGCGTTAGCGAACTTGTGAAGTCGGGCCTGTTGAAGCCCGAGTAGGCGGGCGCCATGTCGAAGGCATGAAGACATTCAGCCTCAGGCGACTGAGGGCCCTTGCCGCGTTGATTGCGACAGCGCTCGTCGCAGGATGCGTCTCGACCGCCAGTGACGGCAGGTACCAGACCGACCCGCGGGGTGGCTGGGACAATTTCCGCGCCGAGGCGCTGACAGCGGAACCGAGGCACGCGTCGGTCGCATGAAGGCGATTTTTCTCAAGACGCTGGCCGGGGGTGTCGTGCTGGTCATGATGCTGTTGCTCGCCGGCTGTCCCGGCATTCCCAACGACGGCCGCTACCAGGATCACGACGGCGGCCGCAGCAATTTCCGCGCATGAAAGCTCGTCGTTCAAATGTGCTGGCGGGCCTCGCCGCGACGGCGATGGCTCTGCTCGTTGCGGGATGCCCCGGCATTCCCAACGACGATCGCTACCAGATACACGACGGCGGCCGCAGCAACACCCGTGCGGAGGTACCGGCGGCGCCGCTCATACGGCCTTCATGACGGCCCACAGGTCGGCCTTGCGCTCGAAGCCGATGCCGGGCGCATCGGGCAGCGCCACTTTGCCGTCGACCACCGCGCAGTCGTCGGCGAAGCCGCCGAAGGGGGCGAACACCTGCGGGTAGGATTCGTTGCCGCCGCATTGCAGGCCGACGGCGATGTTGAGGGCGAACTGGTGGCCGCCATGCGGCACGCACCGTCGCGGCGACCAGCCGTTGGCCTTCAGCATATCGATCGTGCGCAGGTACTCGACCAGGCCATAGGACAAGGCGGGGTCGTATTGCAGGATATCGCGATCAGGCCGCAGCCCGCCATGGCGCACGAGGTTGCGCGCGTCCTGCATGGAAAAAAGATTCTCGCCGGTGGCGAGCGGCGGTGTGTACTGGGTGGCAAGGGCGGCGTGCGCCAGATAGTCGAGCGGATCGAGCGGCTCCTCGTACCAGCGCAGGCCGTAGGGCTCGATCGCCTTGCCGAAAGCGATGGCGGTCGGCAGGTCGAACTTGCCGTTGACGTCGACGGCCAGCCGATCGCCGGCGCCCACGATCTTCAGTACCGCCTCGATGCGCTTGAGATCTTCGGCGAGCGGCACGCCGCCCACCTTCATCTTCACGCACGAATAGCCGAGGTCGAAATAGTGCTTCATCTCGTCCTGCAGCCCGTCGAGGTCCTTGCCGGGATAGTAATAACCGCCGGCAGCATAGACCCACGCCTTGTCGTCGTATTTCCCGCCGTTGTAGCGGTCGGCCAAGAGCTTCCACAGCGGCACCCGCTTGGCCTTGGCCAGCGCGTCCCACAGCGCCATGTCGAGCACGCCCACCGACACCGAGCGCTCGCCGTGGCCGCCCGGCTTTTCGTTGGCCATCATGGCCGCCCAGCATTTGGCCGGGTCGAGCAGGCCCTCGGCATCGATTAGCGAGTCGGGCTTGGCCTGCTTCAGTCGCGGGATGAAGCGCTCGTTCAGGAGTCCGTGCTGGGCGTAGCGGCCATTGGAGTTGAAGCCGTAACCGATCACCGGCTTGCCCTCGACCCTAAGGTCGGTCTCGATCGCCACCACGCTCGCCGTCATCTGACTGAAGTCGATGTAGGCGTTGGCGATGTTGGAGCGGATCGGCGAGACGATGTCGCGGATGTCGACGATGCGCATAAAAACTCCCTCAGGCGGCCGCGGCACGGCTGTTCTGTCGCATCAGTAGCCACATGGCGATGGCGGCATTCAGCACGTTCCACGCAATACCATTGATGAAGGCGGCGCGGTACGAGCCCGTCATGTCGAACAGCACGCCGCCCATCCAGCCGCCCAATGCCATGCCGACGATGGTCGAGGAGACGGCGAGGCCAACCCGGGTGGCGGCCTCGCGCGGCGGGAAATATTCGCGCACGATGATGGCGTAGGACGGCACGATGCCGCCCTGGAACAGGCCGAACAGCGCCGAGGCGAGGTAGAGCGAGGTCAGGCCGTCGGCCATCAGGTAGACGACCAGCGCCACGCATTGCAGCGTCGAACCCAGCAGCAGGGTGGTGACGCCGCCCACCTTGTCGGCGATCCAGCCCGAGCCGACGCGGCTCACGATGCCGAAGCCCAGCATCAGCGACAGCATCTCCGCGCCGCGCGCCACGCCGTAGCCCAGGTCGGCGCAGTAGGCGACTATGTGGACCTGCGGCATCGACATGGCGACGCAGCAGGCTACGCCCGCCACCCCCAGCAGCGCCTGCAGCGCATTGGGCGACAGGCCAAGCGCCGCCTGCGAGCGGCGCGCGACGTTGGCGATCTGGGTCTCTTCGTGGTCGGGCGGCCGGCGCTTCAAGGTGAGCGCCAAGGGTATCATCGTGAGCAGGCAGAAGGCGGCGGCTGCGCCATAGGCGAGACGCCAGCCGTGGTCGCGGATCAACAGCCCGACGATCGGCGGCCAGATCGCGCCGGCGATGTAGTTGCCCGAGGCGGCAATGGCGACGGCGACGCCGCGTCGCTTCTCGAACCAGTGCGAGATGTCGGCGACCAGGGGCGCGAAAGTGGCGGCCGCGCTGAAGCCGATCAGGATCTGGGCGGCCGCGAACAACACCAGCGAGGACATCGTGGTCGCGAGCGCAAACCCCAGCGAGAGTCCGATGGCGCTCAGGATCGAGGTGACGACGATGCCGCGGCGATCGACCAGCCGGCCCGCCACGACACCGCCGGCGAAGAAGCCCAGCATGTTCATGGTGTAGGCAAAGGAGATGTCGGCGCGGCTGACGCCGAGATCGGCCTGCACGGTCGGCAAAGCCACCGCCAGGCACCACATGCCGATGCCGCCGACCGTGCTCAAAGCCACGCTGGCGGCCAGCCGCCGCCAGGCGTATGCCGAATCGATACCGTGCACCGCGATCAGCCGCCGGCAACGCCCTGGGTGTTGACGTAGAGCGCGTAGAGCGAATGGCTCGCGGCCATGAACAGCCGGTTGCGGTAGCGGCCGCCGAAGCAGAGGTTGGCCGCGCGTTCCGGCAGGTCGATATGGCCGATCGGCTTGCCCGATGAATTGAATATGCGCACGCCGTCGAGCTCGGGCGAGCCCATGCCCCAGCCGCACCACAGGTTGCCGTCGACATCGACCCGGAAGCCGTCGGGCGAGCCGCCCGGCCCGGCATCGATCAGCACCGAGCCGCCGCTGAGCTTGGTGCCGTCAGCCGAGACATCGTAGGCGACGATGGTGCGGTGCGGCTCGGCGCGCGAGGCCACGATATAGAGCTTCTTCTCGTCGGGCGAGAAGGCGAGGCCGTTGGGGCCGGCGACCTCGTCGGTCATCATAGTGAGCTTGCCGGTCGCGGCGTCGAGACGATAGACGGCGGGCTTGTTCTCGCTCTCCGCCTTGTGGCCCTCGTAGTAGCCCAGGATGCCGAAGGTTGGATCGGTGAACCACACCGAGCCATCCGACTTCACCACGACGTCGTTGGGCGAGTTGAGCGGCTTGCCGTTGTAGGAATCGGCCAGCACGGTGATGGCGCCGTCATACTCGAAGCGCACGACCCGGCGCGCGTCGTGCTCGCAGGCGATCAGCCGGCCGCGCCGGTCGCGGGTGTGGCCGTTGGCGTTGTTCGAGGGCTTGCGGAAGATCGAGACCGCGCCACTCTCTTCGTCCCAGCGCAGCACGCGGTTGTTGGGGATGTCGCTCCACAGGAGATAACGGCCGTCGCCGAAATAGACCGGCCCCTCGGCCCAGCGGCAGCCAGTGTAGAGCCGTTCCACGGAGGCGAGCGGCAGGCGATACTTGTTGAACGACGGATCGAGCACGCGCACGGACGCGTCGGGATAACGCTCGTTGGGTTGCCACATCGGAGTTTCCTCGGCTTCATTTCGGCGGCAGAGATTACAATTTATGTTACGTCAAGTCTCTCCCGGTTCGTCTGACGAGAGATGTCGCTGAAAATCCATGCCGTCGTGCAGAACGCGGACGACTTCGATCCAGCCGTCGTTTACGACGTGGAAGAAGATGAAATGGCGGGCGCGGCGCGAACTTCTTGCGGCATGCATCGAATAGAGGCCGTGGGCGATTTCCGGGCGCGGTCTCGCGCCAGCGACCGCAGGACCTTCACGCAAACTCGAGAGCGCGTTCTTGAGGATGCTTTCGTAGGCGCGCGCTTGTCTCTCGCCGAATTGGTCCGCTGTCCAAAGCACAATGTTCTCCAGATCCGCTTCGGCGGCAAACGACAGCCGGACGTCCCACGCGCGGCGTGACGGCTCACTTCCGCTTCTGGCCGGCACGATGCTTGGCGATTGCCCTGTCGGCGATCTCGCCGACGTAAGTCTCCAGATCGTCAAATGAATCGAATTGCCGGTAGCGGCCAGCCTGCAGGTCGTCCAGGCCGACCTTGGCCGCTTCACGAAGCGCTTTTAGACGCGCGCGATCCTCGGCTTCCCGACTTTCCACCAAACGGAGCCCTTCGCGCAGGACCTCACTGGCATTCTGATATCGACCGGAATCGACAAGCTTTTCGATCAGGTCTGCTTGATGTTCCGTAAGGACGACATTACGCGTCGGCATGAACAGCTCCTGAGCACCTTTGGCATAATATGCCAATACTGGACTTCCGACAAGGCGGCTCAGTTTCCCTCAACCCCGTACGCCGCCTTCGCCTGCTCCCTGCTGACCAGTCCCAGCTTCACGTCGCGCGCGACCTGGGCGCGGTCGCGTTTCTTCGGATCGCCGAAGCCGCCGCCGCCGGGCATGTCGACGACCAGGCGTTCGCCGGCCGGGATGGTCTGGAAGCCTTTGGCCTTGAGCTCCTGGCCCGACGCCAGCGACAGGCGGCCGTTGCCGCCGGGCTTACCGCCGTCGCGACCGCGCGCCGGATGTTTTACCCGCTCGAAGGTGGCGAAGATGCCGAACGGCGCGCCCTCGCGATGCTCGACTTCCATGACCTGGCCGAGCCCGCCACGATATTGGCCGGCGCCGCCCGAATCCTGGCGGTACTCCTTCTTCCACACCACGACGGGGGCGATGGTCTCGGTGATCTCGACCGGCACGTTGCGCACGCCCGACGGGAAGGGCGTGGCCGAGAGGCCGTCGAGCGTCGGCCGCGCGCCGGCGCCGCCGGAATGGAAGGTCGTCACCATGAAGGGCCGGCTGTTGCCGACCGTGCCGGTCATGCCGTGGCCGGCGCCGAGCTTCAGGTTCCACAGGTTGCTGGTGCCCTCGGCCGGCACGCGGCCCGGGATCACCTGGTGCAGCGCATCGAAGCAGACGTCGGGCAGCATGTGGCCGATCGTGCTGCGCGCGTTCACCGCGGCCGGCCACAGCGCGTTGACGATGGTGTTGTCGGGCGCCGTCACCAGGATCGAATCGAGCGTGCCGGCATTGTTGGGAATGCTGGGCGCCACCACGCACTTGATGCCGAAGGCGGTATAGGCCTCGGTGTAGCACATTGGCGAATTGATGCCGTAGATCGACGAGCCCGAGGTGCCGGCATAGTCGACGGCGATGTGGTCGGCGTTGATGGTGACGGCGGCATGCAGGTCGATCGGCGCGTCGTAGCCGTCGATGCGCATATGGCCCTTCCAGGTGCCGCGCGGCAGCTTGCCGATGGCGGCCACCATGCCGGCGCGGCTCTTCTCGATGATGTGGCCACCCAGCTCGTCGAGACTGTCGATGCCATGCTCGGCCATCATGTCGCTCAGCCGCTTCTCGCCGATGCCGTTGCAGCCGATCAGGGCATGGATGTCACCCTCGACCTGTACCGGCTCGCGCACGTTGGCGCGCACGATGCGCATCACGCTTTCATCGATCTTGCCTTCGCGCATCAGCGGCAGCAGCGGCAGGAACAGGCCCTCGTGGAAGACCTGCCGCCCATCGGGCGATTGGCCCAGCCCGCCGATATCGACGACGTGCGTGGTGCAGGAGAACAGCGCCACCAGCTTGCCGTTGTGAAAGGCGGGCGAGGTGACGACGATGTCGTAGAGATGGCCGGTGCCCTTCCACGGGTCGTTGGTCACATACGCATCGCCCGGCTTCATGGTCTCGACCGGGAACTCGCGGATGAAATGGATGACGCTCCTGGCCATCGAGTTGACGTGGCCTGGCGTGCCGGTGACGGCCTGGGCCAGCATGCGGCCTTCGAGGTCGAACACGCCAGCCGAGATATCGCCCGCCTCGCGCGCGCTGGTCGAGAAGGCGGTGCGCACCAGCGCGCGGGCCTGCTCCTCGACGACGGAGAGCAGGCGATTCCACATCACCTGCAGGCGGATATCAGCAGGAGTACTCATGTCACATCCTCCAGCACGATCTGGCCCAGGGCGTTGATGCGGGCGCTAAAACCCTGCGGCACGACGGTGGTCGTGCCATCCTCGACGATCAGCGCCGGCCCGTCGAGCGACATGCCGGGGCCGAGCGCGGCACGTTCATGCAAAGCGGCGTTGTCGTGCCGGCCCGATGCCGGGTCCAGCACAGCTCGATGGCCACTTGGCGCGGGCGCAGCTGCCTTCGCGGGTGCGCCGACGGGCTCGGGCAGCGGCCGGTCGGTGGCGATCGACAGGGTCCAGGTCAATGCCTCGACCTCGAGCTTGGGAATGGCGCGGCCGAACACCGTTTCATAGGTCGCCTCGAAGCGGCGGCGCAGGTCGGGTGCGGCATCGGCGCTGAACGGCTGGTTGGGCAGCGCCACCGCGATCTCGTGGCCCTGGCCGCGATAGCGCATGAAGGCGAGCCGCGTCTCGACCAGCGTCTCACCAGGCGCCGCCGGCCGCACGACCGCCTCGGCCTCGGTACGCATGGCGGCGAACAGCTCGTTCAGCATCTTGGCGTCGAACATGTCGAGCCGGACATGGCGCGTGCGCACGACCTCGTAGGCGATCGGCGCGCGCAGGAAGCCGAAGGCCGAGCCGACGCCGGCGCCGACCGGCACGACGACCCGCTTCATGCCGAGCTTGCGGGCGAGCCGTGCGGCATGCAGAGGTGCCGCGCCGCCGAAGGCGATCAGGGTGCGCTCGGCGGTGTCCTTGCCGTTCTCGACGGCATGCACGCGGGCCGCACTCGCCATGGTCTCGTCGACGATCTCGGCCACGCCGGCCGCGGCACCCTGGGCATCGGTCTTGAGTGGCGCCGCGAGCGACTGCAGCGCCGCCTCGGCCTTGTCGCGATGGAGCGGAATCGCGCCGCCGGCAAAGCGCTTGGGATCGAGGCGGCCCAACGCCGTATCGGCATCGGTAACGGTGGGTTCGGTGCCGCCGTTGCCGTAGCAGGCGGGGCCGGGCGCGCTGCCCGCCGAATCAGGACCAACCTGCAGGCGGCCCAGCGCATCGAGGCGGGCGATCGAGCCGCCGCCGGCGCCGATCTCCACCAGCTCGATCACGGGGATGCGCACCGGCAGGCCGCTGCCCTGCACGAAGCGGTAGGCGCGCGCCACCTCGAACTGGCGCGAGCGCTGCAGGCCGAGATCGTCGAGCAGGGTGAGCTTGGCCGTGGTGCCGCCCATGTCGAAGGCCACGGCCTTGGCCAGTCCGTTCTCCGCCGCGACGGTCAAGGCCAGGATGGCGCCGCCCGCCGGGCCCGATTCGACCAGGCGCACGGGATAGCGTCGCGCCGTATCGACCGTGGTGATGCCGCCCGACGACATCATCAGCAGTAGGGGGCCTGAGATGCCTTCCTGCTTGAGCTTGGTCTCGAGCTCGCCGAGATAGCCCGCCATGCGCGGCAAGACGTAGGCATTGGCGATGGTGGTCGAGGTGCGCTCGTACTCGCGGATCTCGGGGCAGACATCGCAGGAGAGCGAGATCGCCACGCCCGGCAGCTCCTCGGCCAGGATGGCGCCGGCGCGCCGTTCGTGCGCCTCGTTGGTGAAGCTGTGCAGGAAGCAGACGGCCACCGCCTCGATCCGACGCAGGCGCAGATCGGCCGCCACGCGGCGCACCGCCTGCTCGTCGAGCGCCAGAAGCACGGCGCCGTCGGCCGCCACCCGCTCG
>DASZJU010000098.1:0-14228 GCA_035947815.1 Reyranella sp. | reverse complement strand
GACGATGCCGATCGCCAGCACGATGCCGAACATGGTTGTCGTGTTGATCGTGAAACCGAGCGCCGCCATGGCGGCGAAGGCGCCGATGATCGTCACCGGGATCGTCGTCGCCGGCACCAGCATGGCGCGCCAGTCCTGCAGAAAGATCACGATCACGATCAGGACCAGGATGCCGGCCTCGCCCAAGGTCAGGAACACCTCGTTGATCGAGGCCGTCACGAACTTCGTCGTGTCGAACGGCACGTCGTAGGCCAGGCCCGGCGGGAACGCCTTGGCGAGCGTGGCCATCTTGGCCCTGACCGCGTTGGCGACATCCAGCGCGTTGGCCTCGGGAAGCTGGTAGATGGCGATGCTGGCATTCTGCTTGCCGTTTATCTTCGAGGTCTGCGAGTAAGTCTGGGCGCCGAGCTCGACCCGCCCGATGTCCTTCAATCGCAGGATGCGGCCACCGTTGCCCTGGACCGTCTTGACGATGATGTTGCCGAATTCCTCGGGCGTGCTGAGACGGCCCTGGATGTCGACGGTGAACTGGAAGTCCTGGTCCTTCGGCGCCGGCGGCGTGCCGACCTGTCCCGCCGTCACCGGCTGGCTCTGCTCCTGGATGACCTTGCTGACCTCCGCCGGCGTCAGGCCGTAGGTATAGAGCTTCTGCGGATCGAGCCAGACGCGCATCGAATACTGGCCGACGCCCAGCACGTTGACGTTGCCAACGCCCGGCAGACGCGACAGCTCGTTGACCAGGTTGATGGTCGCGAAGTTGCTGAGATACAGGCTGTCGTACCGCCCGTCCGGCGAGCTCAGGGACACGATCTGCAGGATCGACGTCGACTTCTTCTCGACCGTGAGCCCCTGCGCCTGCACCGAGGCCGGCAGCGAGGCCAGCGCCGTGCTGACCCTGTTCTGCACCAGCACCTGCGCGAAATCGAGGTCGGTGCCGATCTGGAACGTCACGGTGAGCGTGTAGGTGCCGGCATCCGTGCTGTACGACTGCATGTAGATCATGCCTTCGACGCCGTTCACCTGCAGCTCGATCGGCAGGGCGACATTCTCGACGACGGTCTTCGCGCTGGCGCCCGGATAGGTCGTGGTCACCTGCACGGTCGGCGGCACGATATTGGGATACTGGGCGATCGGCAGGGTGGCCAAGGCGACGCCGCCGATCAGGACGATGACGATCGCCAGCACATTGGCGAGGACCGGCCGATTGATGAAGAACGCGGAGATCATCGGAATTCGGGCCGGTTACTTGGTCGGGGCGGCAGGCGGTGCGGCGGCGGGCGGCGCGGCAGCCGGTGGCGTAGCGGCCGGTGTTGCCGCCGCCGGCGGCGCGGCGATGGTGGTTTCCTTGGGCACGACCTTTCCGCCCGGGACCGCCTTCCCGTTGGTCGTCAGCACGACGCGATCGTCGGCCGTGAGGCCGGTCGCGATCACGCGCAGATCACCGACCAGCAGCTGACCGGTGGTAACCCGGCGCTGCTCGACGACGTCGTCCTTGTTGACGACCAGCACATACTTGCCGGCCTGATCCTCGGCGACGACGCGGTTGGGGATCAGCAAGTCGGCCGTGGCGGTCAATGCCGTGGGGACCCTGATGCGGGCGAAGAAGCCCGGCAGCAGGTCGCGATTGGGATTATTGAAAAGGCCGCGCACCAGGATCGTGCCGGTCATCGGATCGATTTCAGGCGAGACGTAGTTGAGGAACCCCTTGTGGGGGAAGCCCTCTTCGTCCATCAGGCCGATATCGAGCGGTATCTTGCTGAGATCCTCGACGGTCAGACGGTTCTTGAGATTGTCGCGGATCCGGAGCACGTCCTGCTCGCTCATGTTGAATTCGACGTAGATCGGGTTGAGCTGGACGATGGTGGCGAGCTTGGTCGCCGTGGTTGCTCCGACGAGCTCGCCCACCGAGACGAGATGCTTGGTGACGACGCCGTCGAACGGCGCCGTGACGCTGGTGTAGCCCAGGTTGGTCTGGGCGATGACGAGGTTGCCTTCCTGGTTCTCGACGTTGGCGCGTGCCGAATCGCGCTTGGCCTTGGCCTGGTCATAGGTGTTCTGCGCCGTGACGTTCTGGCGCAACAGCGTCTCCTGGCGGGTGAACTCGGCTTCGGCGTTCAACAGTTGGGCCTTCGCCGAATCGAGCTCGGCCTGGGCCTCCTTGACCTTGGCCTGGTACATGGTCTGCTCGATCAGGAAGAGCAGGTCGCCCTTCTTCACGTAGCCGCCGTCGGTGTAGTTGATCGAGCTCAGGAAGCCTTCGACACGGGCCACCAGATCGACGGTGTTGAAGGCCACCGTGTTGCCGGTCAGCACCTCATAAGGCTGCACCTCCTGATGCAATGGCTTGGCCACGCTGATCTCCGGTGGCGGCGGCGGCTGGAACTTGTTGTCGGGCTTGCAGCCAGCCAGGGCGGCGGCCACCAAGGGCAGCAAAATCAGGCTGCGATACAGCATGGTTCGGACGACGCTCCCCGCGATACTGGTCGCAAGCGTTAGCGCATCCCATCACGGAATGCCACCGCGGAGACCTCAGGCGAAAGGGTACGGCCCGTCGAAACGGCCGATATAGCTCGTGTGCGTGACCATCGCGCCGTCGCGCCACCAGTGCAGCAGGCAGGCCGGCGGTTCGCGGAAGGAAGCCGGCCGAGCGTCGGGCCGAAGCTGGAGTGCAATTTGTGTCGCCGTGCTCGGGCAGGAGCAGAGCAAGGTGCCCGCCCAGCGCTGCAGGATGGGCCGATGGACGTGGCCGCACAGCACGCGTTCGACATTGGCGAAGCGGACGATCACCTGGGCGATGCGCTCCGGCCGCCGGCACATGTACTTGTCGAGATAGGGAATGCCGCAGGCGATCGGCGGATGATGCATCAGCACGACGGTCGGCGCACCTTGCGTGGCGGCGAGCGTCGTCGCGAGCCACGCCAGGCCTGCGTTATCGACCTCGCCGTGGTGATCGCCCGGCACCGTCGTGTCGAGGGCAACGACGCGCACGGGAAATTGATCGATGACGTAATGCTTGGGGCCATTCGCGGGCAGATAGGCGTGTTCGGGGAAGCATCGCGCCAGCCTCTCGCGGTCGTCGTGGTTGCCCGGCATCAGCAGGTAAGGCAGCTCGAGGCCACCGAGCAGCGCCCGCAACGAGTCGTATTCAGCCTGCAGCCCCTCATCGACCAGATCGCCGGTGATCAGCACGAGGTCAGGACGGGGGTCGAGCCGGTTGAGATGCTCGACGGCGTCGGCGAACATGCGGTTGGAGTCGACGGCGTCCTTGTAGCGCTCGCCTACGGGCCGCACGTGAAGATCGGAGATCTGCGCCAGCAACATGGTCAGCTCCGCCGGAAGATCAGCGAGAGATTGTTGGCCGGCATCTCGACGATTTCGGGAGCACCGAAGCCGTTCTCGTTCGCGCAGGCCGCCACCTCCTCGAGGTCGCGCACGCCCCAGGCCGGGTTGCGTCGCCGCAGGTCGCGGTCGAAGGCGTCGTTGCTCGGCGCGGTGTGCCGGCCACCGCGGCGGTAAGGCCCGTAGAGATAGAGCAGTCCGTCCGCCGACAGCAGGCGGCCGGCGCCGGCGATCAGGCCGGTCGCCGCTCGCCAGGGCGCAATGTGGATCATGTTGTTGCACAGCACCGCATCGGCCTGCTCGACGGGCCATGCCGCCTGTTGCGCATCGAGCGCCACGGCGGGACGGACATTGGCGAGGCCGGTCTCGCGCGCCCAGTCGTCGATGCTGGCGCGGGCGTCGCCGTCAGGATCGCTGGGCTGGAAGACGAGGTGGGGCAAGGCGGCGGCGAAGTGCATGACATGCTCGCCCGAGCCGCTGGCGACTTCCAGCACCAGGCCGGCGTCCGGCAGGTGCTGCCGCAGCACGTCGAGGATGGGCTGGCGGTTGCGCGCCGCCGCCGGTGCGTGGCGCCTCATCGTGCCAACCGCATGGCCTGCCAGACATGGGCCGGCGTGGCCGGCCCCTCGAAGCCCGTGACGCCGAGCGGCGCCAGGGCGTCGAGAATGGCGTTGGCGATGGCGGGAAAGGCGGCGATCGCGCCCGCCTCGCCGCAGCCCTTCACGCCCAGCGGATTGGTCGTGCAGGGCGTGCCATTGAAGCCGAGATCGAACGACGGCAGGTCGTCGGCGCGCGGCATGGCGTAATCCATGAACGAGGCGGCCACCATCTGCCCGGATTGCGCGTCGTAGGTCGCGTGCTCCAGCAGCGCCTGGCCGACACCCTGCGCCATGGCGCCGTGGGCCTGGCCGGACGCGATCATCGGGTTGACCAGCACGCCGTAATCGTCGACCGCGGTATAGCGCGCCAGCGAAACCCGCCCGGTGTCGCGGTCGATCTCGACCTCGACGACATGGGCGCCGTTGGGAAACGTCAGGTGCTCGCGCGTCCAGGCATGATAGGTGTCGATTGGCTTGTTCTTCTCGCGCCCGAGGGCGGCGATTTCGAGCAGGCCGACGGCGCGGTCGGTGCCCGACACGACGAAGCGTCCGTCCTCGAAGCGGATGTCGGCCTCGGCAGCCTCCAGCGCATCGGCGGCCAGCGCCGTGCCCTTGGCGATGATCTCGTCGGAGGCGCGCCACATCGCGGTGCCACCCATGAAGGTCGCGCGCGAGCTGCCGTGTCCTCCCCCCGCGACGATCAGGTCGGTGTCGCCCTGGCGCAGCCGGATGCGTTCGTTGGCCACGCCCAGCCGATGCGCGAGGATCTGCGGGAACGTCGTCTCGTGTCCCTGGCCGATATGCTGTGTGCCGGTGATCAGCGACACCGTGCCGTCGGGCTCGAAGCGGATGTCGACGTTCTCGTCCGGCGGGCCGCCGGTTCCCTTGATGTGGTAGGCGAAGCCCAGGCCGCGCAGCCTGCCCTGCACCTCGCTTTGCCGGCGTCGCTCGGCGAAGCCATCTAAGTCGGCGCGGACCAGCGCCTGGTCGAATGTTTCGGCAAAGGTGCCGCTGTCGACTTGGAAGCCGAAGCTGTTGGTCATCGGCATGGCGTCGGCCGGCACCATGTTGAGCCGTCGCAGCTCGACGCGGTCGAAGCCATGCTGTTGGGCCGCGGCATCGATCAGGCGTTCCAGGATGTTCACCGTCTCGGCGAAACCGGGTCCGCGCGTGACGCCGATCGGTGCGGTGTTGGTGAGGACGGCCACGACATGGAGCGCGATTGCGGGGATGCGGTACACCGTGCCCTGCAGATGGACGTACTGGTAGGTCTGCACGCCGCCGCCGGCGCCCGCCATGTAGGCGCCGAGATTGGCGACGCTGGCGACCTTGAGCGCCAGGAACCTGCCGGCGGCGTCGAGCGCCAGCGAGGCTTCGGCCTGCGTGTCGCGCGCGGCGTGGTCGGCTAAAAACACTTCGCTGCGGCTGGCGATCCATTTCACCGGCCGGCCGGTGCGCCGGGCGGCCCACAGGATCAGGGCGTGCTCAGCATAGGCGAAGTTCTTGGCGCCGAAGCCGCCGCCGACGTCGGGCGCGATGAAGCGCACATCCTTCGGTTCGACACCCAGCGCGCGCGCCACGTGGTTGCGGTTGATATGGATGTTCTGGCTCGAGACATGGAGCGTATAGCGGCTGCTGGCCGGATCGAACTGCCCGACGCAGCCGCGCGGCTCCATCGGGTTCGTGACAATGCGATGGTTGTCGAGCGTGAGGCTCACGATGTGCGCCGCCTGGGCGAAGGCCGCATCGGCGCCGGCGGCGTCGCCGGTGTGCCAGTCGATGCAGACATTGCCCGGCACTTCGTCGGAGATGAGCGGCGCGCCGCGCGCCCGTGCCGCCTCACCCGACGTGACGGCCGCCAGCGGCTCGTAGTCGACCTCTATAAGTTCGGCCGCGTCGAGCGCCTGGGCATGGCTCTCCGCCACGACCAGCGCCACCGGTTCGCCGGCAAAGCGCGCCTTGCGGCCGGCCATCAGCGGCTGGACCGCGAAGGTGAAGGGCTCGCCAGTCTGCACATTGGCTTCGGCATAGGGGCGGAGCGGGCCGAGCCCGTCGGCTGCCGCATCGACCGCCGTGAGGACGGCCAGCACCCCCGGCGCGCGCCTGGCGGCGTCGACCTTGACGGCATGAATCCACGCATGGGCATGCGGCGAGCGCAGGACGACGGCGTGCGCCAGCCGGTCGAACCGCAGATCGTCGAGATAGGCGCCGCCGCCGGTGATGAAGCGCGCATCCTCCCGTCGCTTGGGCGAATCGCCGATCGTGGATTTCGTCATGTCCTGAGCGTCTCCGCGTTCTTGGCCTGCCGCTTCTCGTCCCACCAGTCGCGGGCCTGCAGTTGCCAATAGACCAGTTGCGTGGCGATGCGTCCCAGCGGGCCGCCGGCCCATTCCGTGCCGAAGGGCTGAAACAGCTTATAACGGTCGTCTTCGCCGACGATAGCGGCGGCTAAAACATCGGCGCCCGCAGCCGTCTGGGCAAGCCCGTGGCCGCCGAAGGCCGAGCACACCCAAAGCCCGGGCTCGATCTCGCCGACCTGGGGCATCAGGTGCGGCGCATAGCCCATGATGCCGGGCCAGGCATAGTCGGTCCTGACGTCGCCGAGCTGCGGATAGACCGAGAGGATGTCGCCCCGCATCAGCTCGCGCAGCCTGGGCGGTTCGCGCGTGTCGGTGGTGATGCGTCCGCCCCAGAGGAGCCGGTCGTCGTCGACGATACGATAATAGTCGCCGGCACGGCGCGTGTCGGAGATGGCACCGCGCCAGCGGATGGCTTCGGCCAGCCTGCGCCCGAGCTTCGCCGTCACGGCGACATAGGTCGCCACCGGCAGGACGGCGCGGGCGATGCGCGGCTGTACCCGGCCGAGATCGGCGTTGCCCGCCAGTACGACGTGCTGCGCCGCGATCTCGCCATCGGCCAGACGCAGGCGCCAGCCAGCGCCCTGCCGCTCCAGCCCGGTCGCCTCGGTGCGCTCGTGCACCGCGCCGCCCCGTCGTTCGATGTCGCCGGCGAGGGCCAGTGCAAGATTAAGCGGATGGATGTGAAACGATTGCGGATCGTGGATCGCCTGGTGATAGCGCTCGCTGTCGATCAGGGCGCGCACGCGCTTTGTGTCCCACGGTTCGAAGCTGGCGCCGAGCTTGGTCGCGAGGGCGCGCGTGCGATCGGCGAAGCCTATACCTTGATCGGTGCGCGACACCGTGAGCTTGCCGGTACCCATGAGGATCGGGCCCATGAGGATATCAGGCCGGCCCAGCTCGTCGATGGCGGCGCGCACGATCGCCACGCCGCGCTGCGACTGGGCGTAGAGCTGGCGCGCGTGATCGAGTCCCAATTTGTCTATGAGCGCACCCGACCGCGCGGCGAAGCCCGCGCCGACGAAGCCGCCGTTGCGGCCGGAGGCGCCCCAGCCGATGCGCCGCCGCTCGACAAGCACGACCTTGCGTCCGCGCATCGCCAGCAGCCGCGCCGTGTGCAGGCCGGCGAAACCGCCGCCCACGATCGCGACATCCGCCTCGGTCCTGCCCGAAAGCGGCGCCCGATCGGGACTCGAATCTCGCGTGGCGGCATACCAGCTTGCCGGATAGTCGGTGTCGTCCATTCTGCGGTCTATCTCCGCGACAAGAGGTGACACGGGAAGGCTTGCGCGGTCACCTGCTCTGTCGCACTAAAGATCGGCTCATTCCGGAGGAAGTATGTCGCTCGATTTCGATGCGGTGGTCATCGGCGCCGGGTTCGGCGGCATGTACATGCTGCACCGCCTGCGCCTGAAGGGTTTCAGGGTCCGGGTGTTCGAGTCCGGCAAGGGCGTCGGCGGCACCTGGTACTGGAACCGCTATCCCGGCGCGCGCTGCGACGTCGAAAGCGTCCAGTATTCCTACCAGTTCTCGCCCGAACTGCAGCAGGAATGGGAATGGACGGAGCGCTACGCCACCCAACCCGAGATCCTGCGCTATGCCAACCACGTCGCCGACCGCTTCGACCTGCGCCGCGACATCCAGTTCGAGACCAAGGTCACCCGGGCCCGGTTCGACGAGAAAGCGCATGCCTGGACGGTCGAGACGGATAGAGGCGATCGCGTCACCGCCCGTTTCGTCATCACCGCGATGGGCTGCCTGTCGTCGCCCAACACGCCCAACATTCCCGGCCTGGAGGATTTCAAGGGACCGACCTATCACACCGGCAACTGGCCGCATGAAGGCGTCGACTTCACTGGCAAAACCGTGGGCATGATCGGCACCGGTTCGTCGGCGATCCAGTCGATTCCGATCATCGCCCAGCAGGCCACGCACCTCACCGTGTTCCAGCGCACGGCCAACTATATGGTGCCGGCGCACAACAAGCCGCTCGATCCGGCCTATGTCAGCGAGGTCAAGGCGAACTACGAGGCGATGCGCCAACGCGCCCGGAAAATGCCGGCCGGCATCGACTTCGCCTTCAATCCCGCCTCGGCGATCGAGACCGAGGAGGCCGAGCGCCGGCGCCTCTTCGAGGAGCGCTGGAACTACGGCGGTCTGGGCTTCATGGGCTCGTTCTCCGACCTGCTGCTGAACGCCGAGTCGAACCGGACGGCGGCGGATTTCGTGCGCGCCAAGATCCGCGACGTGGTGAAGGACCCGGCGCTCGCTGAAAAATTGAGTCCGACCAACGTCATCGGCTGCAAGCGGCTCTGCGTCGATACCGGCTATTGGGCGACCTTCAACCAGCCGCATGTCACCCTGGTCGATGTGAGCGACCAACCGATCGAGCGCATCACGGCCAATGGGCTGCGTGCCAAAGGCAAGGACTACACGTTCGACTGCCTGGTGCTCGCCACCGGCTTCGACGCCATGACCGGCGCGCTGCTCAGGGTCGACATTCGTGGCCGCGCTGGCCATTCGCTGCAGGACAAGTGGAAGGAGGGCCCCAAGGCCTATCTCGGTCTCACCATGGCGGGCTTCCCCAACCTCTTCACCATCACCGGTCCGGGCAGCCCGTCGGTGCTGACCAACATGCTGCCGTCGATCGAGCAGCACGTCGAATGGATCGCCGAGTGCATCGACTACATGCGCTCGCGCGGCGCCACGGCGATCGAGCCCAGCCGCGAGGCCGAGGAGGCCTGGGTCGGCCATGTCGGCGCGGCGGCGGATGGCACGCTGCGCTCGACCTGCAGCTCGTGGTATGTCGGCGCCAACATCCCCGGCAAGCCGCGCGTCTTCATGCCCTATATCGGCGGCTTCCCGGCCTACATCGAACGCTGCGAGGCCGTGGTGAAGAACGGCTACGAAGGCTTTTCCTTGTCATCCTGAGCGCAGCGAAGGATCTCATGCCGGTGGCGAGCGGCGATGAGGTCCTTCGCTTACGCTCAGGACGACGAGTCGACGCCAACCGCCTCGCCGTCGCTGCGCGGATCGGCCCCACCGGCCAACTGACCGGTAGCGGGATCGATGGTGATGCCGTTGGCGTGACCCGCCATTTCGTTCCACTCGCCCCAGCGATCGACCGTGTGCCCACGCCGCTCCAGCTCGGCGATCGTCTCGGCCGGGAAACGGCCTTCGATATGCAAGGTGTCGCGCGCCTCGAGCAGGCCGAAGCGGCCGGACAGGAAGCGCGGCATGTCGAGCGCCTGCTGGATGTCGAGGCCGTGGTCGATCATGGCGCTGTAGGCCTGCATGTGGATCTGCGGCTGGCCATCGGCGCCCATGCAGCCCAGCACGCCCCACAGCCTGTCGTTCCGGAAGGCGAGCGAGGCGATCAGGGTATGCAACGGCGTCTTGCCTGGCTCGACTTTGTTGGGACTTTTCGCATCGAGCGAGAAATAGGCGGCACGATTCTGCAGCACCACGCCGGTGCGGCCCGCGACCACCGCCGCGCCGAAGCCGCCATAGACCGAGTGGACCAGCGACGCCGCGTTGCCCTGGCGATCGACGGCGGCGATGTAGACCGTGTCGCCCGTCAGGCTGCCGTAGGACGGGATGCGGTCCCACGCAAGCGCCCGGGCCGGATCCATCAGCGCGCGCCGTTCGTCGGCATATTTCCGGGAGATCAGCCGCTCCATCGGCACTTGGGCGAAACGCGGATCGGCGAGATGGCGGTCGCGATCGTGATAGGCGAGCTGCTTGGCCTGCACCATCAGATGCACCGAGTCAGGCCCGAGGAACGGCTTGCGATGCAATTCGAGGGGCTCGAGCAGGTTCAGCATCTCGAGCACCGCGAAGCCCTGGGTCGGCGCCGGCGTCTCGTAGATCGTGACGTCGCGATAGGTGCCTTTTAGCGGCTCGCCCCAGCGCGCCACCTGCGCCAAAAGATCGTCCGGCGTGAAGAAGCCGTCGTTGGCGTCGGAATAGCGCACCAGCTCGCGCGCCACCTCGCCGTCGTAGAAGCCGTACCAGCCGTCGCTGGCGATGGCTTCCAGCGTGCGTGCGAGATCAGGGTTGGCGAGCGTGGGCCCTTCCTTGAGGAAGATCGCGGCCGCTTCGGGACTTTTCGCCAGCTCCGCGCGCGCCATTTCACGCCAATGAGCGAGCCGCGCCGTCACCGGAAAGCCGCTGCGTGCGTAGCCGATCGCGCTTTCGAGACAGCGCTTGAGCGGCAGCCGTCCATAAGCCGCATGCGCCATGCTCCAGCTCGCGACCGCGCCGGGCACCGTCAGCGTGCCGGGCAGCACGCCGCGATAGGGCACTTCGCGGAGCCCGCGTCTTGCGAAGGCCTCGACGGTGCCGCGCGAGGTCGCCCGGCCGCCGCCGTCGATGTAGCGCACGGCGCGTGTGCGCGCGTCGTAGATCAGCCAGAAGGCATCGCCGCCGACACCCGTCATGTGCGGATAGAGGACCGAGAGGGCGGCGCTGGCGGCGACCGCGGCATCGATCGCCGAGCCGCCTTCGCGCAGAATTTCCGCGCCGGCCTGCGAGGCCAACGCATGCGGGCACGTCACCATGCCGTTCGACGCAAGAGTGGCCGGACGGCCGGCGCGGATGTCCATCATGATGCTTTCGTGACTACAGCAAATTCAGAAATGGCGTAATCACTTCCTCCCCAGCGAAGCTGGGGAGGTGTCGGCGTCCTACGCCCGCTGCGCGGGCACCTCCCCTTCGCGGAACCCGCGAAGGGGAGGAGTGCGGGGGGAAGGGCGAGGCGAATTTGTGACCGGGTTGAGTTTGTCTTTGGCAAATGCGCGTTGCGGAATAGTTGACAGGATCGGCTGTTCTTCCTAATACTTAACTCAGAGGTTAAGTAATTCATGCTGAAAATCCTCGCCATCATCGTCGTGGTCGTCCTGGTCGTGGTCGCGGGCATCCTGATCTATGCCTCGACCCGGCCGGATTCCTTCCGCGTCCAGCGCTCGGCCAGCATCAAGGCGCCGCCGCAGAAGATCTTCCCGCTGATCGACGATCTCAAGGCATGGGCCGGCTGGTCGCCCTACGAAAAGAAGGACCCGGCCATGAAGCGGTCGTTCGGCCCGATCACGGCCGGCAAGGGCGCCACCTACGAATGGGAGGGCAACAAGAATGTCGGCCAGGGACGCATGGAGATCCTCGAGGCCACCCAGCCGAACAAGGTCCTGATCAAGCTCGATTTCATCAAGCCGTTCGAGGCGCACAACACCGCCGAGTTCACCCTGGAGCCCAAAGGCGACACGACGCTGGCCACCTGGGCAATCTATGGTCCCAGCGCGTTCGTCACGAAGGTGATGGGCCTCTTCCTCGACATGGACACCATGATCGGCAAGGACTTCGAAGCAGGCCTCGCCGACCTCAAGACTGCGGCCGAAAAGCAGTAACGCAATCGACGGAGTAGACGATGAGCGACGGGAAACGTCCCGGCGCAATGAGCGCCCTTCGCGCGCCGCTGCTGCTGTTGCTCCTGGCGGCGGCCCCTTCCGCCGGCCTGGCACAGTCCAGCCCGCCAACCGGCCTGCCGCCGGGCGTGTACATGGGCGAGCCCGACTACAAGCAGGCGACCGCCGGCACTTACGCGCTCGATCCCGACCACGCCTCGGTCATCGCGCGCGTGTCGCACCTCGGTTACTCCTACAGCATCTTCCGCTTCGAGCGCCTGGGCGCGACACTTGGCTGGGATCCCGCCAACACCGCCGCGGGCTCGCTGTCGGCCAAGGTCGAGACGGCGTCGATCACCTCCAACGTCAAAGGCTTCGGCGACCAGCTCGCAGGCGATGAGTTCCTGAAGTCGAAAGCTTTCCCCGAAGCGACGTTCACCTCGACGGCGTTCCGTCAAACGAGCGCGCGCGGCGGCAAGGTCGAGGGCCAGCTCAGCCTGATGGGCAAGACCCATCCGGTAACCTTCGATGTCGAGCTCGTGGGCGCCGGCAAGGGCTTCGCCGGGCAGCCGCGCATGGGCATGAACGCCCGCACCAGCATCAACCCCGTCGATTTCGGCCTGCCGCCGCTTCTGGGCGACGCGATTGAGATCGTGGTCGATGCCGAATTCCAGAGGAACCCATGAACGTTGTCGAGAAGCCAGTCGCGAACGAACTCGTCATGACACGCGACATCGCAGCACCACGCGAGCGCGTCTTCGCCGCCTGGACCGACGCCCGGGCAGCATCCCGCTGGTGGGCGCCGCAGGATTGTACGCCGCTGTCCTGCGACATGGATGTGCGTCCGGGCGGCGCCTGGCGTCGCCGCATGCGGGCGCCCAACGGGACCGTCGTCACCAAGTGGGGTGTCTATCGCGAGGTCGTGGCGCCCGAGCGGCTCGTCTTCACCTATCGGACCGAGAGCGCCGGCGTCATCGATTCCGAGACCCTGGTGACGGTGACCTTCGCCGACTTAGGGACCCGCACGCGGCTCACGCTGCGCCATACCGCGTTCGCAACCGACGCCGCGCGGCTCGACCACCAGGGCGGCTGGACCGGCGCCCTGGAGCGCCTGGGGACTTTCATCGCGACGGATGGTGCTGCGCCATGAGCAGGATGCGATCGGCGCGCCTGCACGACGCCCTCGCCGCTCATGTATCGCGCGGCGCCATGCCCGGCCTGGTGGCGCTGGTAAGCCGGCGCGGCGAAACCCATGTCGAGGCGATCGGCCGGCAGTCGTTCGAGAGCGACACCCCGATGCGCCGCGACACGATCTTCCGTATTGCCTCCATGACCAAGCCGATCGCCGCGGCGGCGACCCTGATCCTGGTCGAGCAGTGCAAGCTCCGACTCGACGATCCGGTCGACGATCTTCTGCCGGAGCTCGCCGGCCGCCGCGTGCTCAAAGGCCTCGAGGGGCCGGTCGACGACACGGTGCCGGCGAAGCGTCCGATCAGCGTGCGCGATCTTCTGACCTTCACCTTTGGGTTGGGCGCGGTGATGGTCTGGCCGGCCAGGCATCCGATCCAGAAGGCGATGGCGGATGCCGGTCTCGCGCTCGGTCCGTTTCAACCCGATTTCTCGGCCGACGACTTCATGAAGCGGCTGGGCAGCCTGCCGCTGATCTATCAGCCCGGCGAACGCTGGCTCTATCACACCGGCGCCGACGTTTTAGGCGTGCTGATTGCGCGCGCGTCGGGCCAGTCCTTCGGCGATTTCCTGCGCGACCATCTGTTCGAGCCGCTCGGCATGCGCGACACCGCCTTCCAGGTGCCGGCGGACAAGCTCGGCCGCTTGGCCAGCGCCTACATGATGGATCCGCAGAAGAAGGAGCTCACCTTCTTCGACGACGCCCGCAACAGCCGCTGGAGCAAGCCACCCTCCTTCGCGGCCGGCGGCTCGGGGCTGGTCTCGACCGCCGACGACTATCTTGCCTTCTGCCGCATGATGCTGAACAAGGGCCTGCAGGGCAGCAACCGCATCCTGTCGCGGCCTGCCGTCGAGCTCATGATGTCGGACCAACTTACCGCGGAACAAAAGCAAGGCACCGCGTTGTTCTTCGGCCACGGCGCGAGCTGGGGCATGGGCGGCGCCGTCGTCACGCGCCGCACCGACCTGTCGACCACGCCGGGACGCTACGGCTGGGACGGCGGCTACGGCACGTCGGGCCATCTCGATCCGGCCGAGGACATGGTCGGCATCCTGCTGACCCAGCGCATGATGGACTCGCCGCAGCCGCCGCGCGTGTTCAGCGACTTCTGGACGACGGCCTACCAATCGATCGATGACTGAAAGGAGAGAGCGATGAACGTGCAACCCTACGTGTTCTTCGACGGCAAATGCGAGGAAGCGCTGGAATTCTACAAGGGTGCGATCGGCGCCACGGTCGACATGATGATGCGCTTCAGCGAGAGCCCCGAAAAACCCCAACCCGGCATGGTGCCGCCCGGCTCCGAGAACAAGGTGATGCACGCCGCGTTCAAGGTCGGCGACAC
>DASZJU010000097.1:0-2398 GCA_035947815.1 Reyranella sp. | reverse complement strand
GGCGAAGCCCAGCGCAAGCAGCCCGGGCCCCGTGCCAAGGTCGATCAGGCGATGCTTCTTGTGAAGTCCCAATCTGCGGGAAACGGCACGGAAGAATTCGGCCGGATAGGGCGGCCGGAACTTCTCATAAAGCGGAACCGTGGTTGCGAAACGTCCCATGAGATGCGCCCCCGCGCGATCGCTTGCAGCAGGCCAGCAGGGATATTGAGCGAAGACATTTCCCCACGCGTCAGATTATTGTTCGCGACTGCGATGGTAGTGACGCCGCGCCTTGGCGCGGTTGCCGCAGCTCTGCATCGAGCACCAGCGCCGCTTGCCGGCGCGGCTGTCGTCGAGGAACAGCCAGCCGCATTCGGGGTTGGCGCAGCGCCGGACGCGATCGAGGCGCGGGCCGGCTAAAAGGTCGCCGGCCGACCACAGCACGGGCGCCAGCAGCACCAGCGCCGTTCCCGACTTCACATCGACATCCCAGCCATAGGCGCCGCGCTCGCGCCTGAGCGAGGTGCGGCTGGGCGCTGCCGCCAGCGCCTCGTTCAGGGCGGCAAGGTCGCGGGCGGCCGGCGTCTTGTCCTGCGCCTCGGCGTCGAACAGGCGGTGCAGGGTCTCGCGCAGCTCGATTGCCCGCTCGAACTCACGCCGCGCCGGCGGCTTAACCAGCCGCGGCCCGCCATTGGCGGCCGTCCACCCCGCGAGATCCTCCGGCGCCCGGAGCGTCTCGGTGGGCTCGGCCTGGCCGCGCCAGAAGCGCGTGTTGACGAACTCCAGGCAGAGATCGGGGCGATTCATCGTCAGGACTTAATAACCGGTTGACCGGTTGACAAGCGCGATCCTTCTCCGTAACCATATAACCAGTTATCAAGTTATACAGGAGGAGGAAGCCATGTTCGACCATGTCTCGATCGGCGTCGCCGACATCGCCCGCTCGAAGAAGTTTTATGACGCCGCACTGAAGCCATTGGGCTACAGCCGCCTCAGCGATGGCGAGACCTCGCTGGGTTACGGCGACAAGGCGGTCGCGCTGTGGCTCGGCGCCACCGAGAAGCCGGTGAAGCCCGACACCGAGTCGGGCCTGCATTTCTGCTTGGTCGCCCCGGACCGCGCCGCGGTCGACGCTTTCCATGCCGCGGCGCTCAAGGCCGGCGGCAAGGACAACGGCAAGCCCGGCCTGCGCGCCGACTACGGTCCGAAATACTATGCCGCCTTCGCCATCGATCCCGACGGCTATCGCCTCGAGGCGCATTGCGGGAAGTGACCGGTCGCGAAAGCGACTTGCGCGCGTCGTCGGCGACCCCAATCTTGAGGCGATGACGACGCAAAAAGTGGAAACGGCGACGGCTGCCGAGGAGGCCGCCGTCTTCGCCGTCCTGACCCTGGCCTTCAGTGGCGATCCGGCGACCCGCTGGACCTGGCCCGATCCCAAGACATATCTCGAGGCCTTCCCGCCTTTCGCCAAGGCTTTCGGCGGAGCGGCCTTTGGGGCCGGTAGCGCCCATCGCATCGGCTCGGCCGGGGCGGCGCTCTGGCTGCCGCCGGGCGTCGGATCGGACGAGGCGGCGATCGGCGCGCTGATGCAGCGCACGGCCGATGTGAAGACGGCGGCCGACGGCCCGCAGATCATGCAGCAGATGGCGCGCTATCATCCCAAGGAGCCGCACTGGTACCTGCCGCTGATCGGCATCGACCCGGCGCACCAGGGCAGGGGACTGGGCGGCGCCCTGATGAGGCATGCGACGGAGATCTGCGATCGCGAGCGCGTGCCGGCCTATCTCGAATCGTCCAATCTGCGGAACGTCCCGCTCTACCAGCGGCACGGCTTCGAGGTCATGGGCAAGATCCAGGCCGGCAGTTCGCCCGTGATCACGCCCATGCTGCGCTGGCCCCAAAGGCGATGACAGGAGGCGACGATGCTGCGAGGAGGCTGCTTCTGCCGCGCGGTGCGCTACGAGATCGACGCCGAGCCCACCAACCAGACGCTCTGTCATTGCACGATGTGTCGGCATACCGCCGGCGCCCCGTCGGTGGCCTGGTTCAGCGTGCCGCCGGACTCGGTCCGGTTCGTGGCCGGCGAGCCGCAGCGCTTCAAGTCGTCGGAGCACGCCACGCGCTCCTTCTGCCCCGACTGCGGCACGACCTTGACCTATCAATCGACGTGGACGCCCGGCGACCTCGACATCACGACCTGCTCGCTCGACGAGCCCGACCAGGCGGCGCCCAGGGATCACACCTTCGTGCGGTCGAAGCTTCCTTGGGTGACGCTCGAGGACGGGTTGCCTGCCTATCCGACGACGCGGTCGGCGGGACTTTGATCGTCCCGCCGATCCGGCCGGCAACCATCGCCGACGCCGATGCCATCGCGGCTCTCCACGCCGCAAGCTGGCGTTCCGCCTATCGCGGCATC
>DASZJU010000096.1:0-6838 GCA_035947815.1 Reyranella sp. | reverse complement strand
CCGAAGGCCAGGCCCACCGTCACCGCCGGATTGAAATGGCCACCCGACACCGGGCCCAACGCATAAACCATGGTCAGTACGGTGAGGCCGAAGGCCAAGGCCACGCCCAGGAAGCCGATGCCAAGCTGGGGAAACGCCGCGGCGAGCACCGCGCTGCCACAGCCGCCCAGGACCAGCCACGCGGTTCCCAAAAACTCGGCATAAAGGCGGTTGGCAATCGGCATGATTGTTTCTCCCGAGGATTTCTCGCGCCGATTTTACAGTAATTTAGCCCGAAACGCCCGGCGGCTTATCCACCGCAGCGCACAAGCGAAGCGTCATCAAATCGACACCGCGCGTTCATGCGCGGTCCCTAGCGTGCGGCCCTCGCCAAGGAGAGTTCGCACCATGTTCCTGCGTCGCCGCCGTCTGATCGCCGCTTCCGGGCTTGCCGCCGCCAGCGCCGCCCTGCCGCGCGTGGCCATCGGCCAGGCCGACCGCCGCCCCAGCATCACCATCGCAGTGCAGCAGATCTCCAACAGCGCCTCGCTGGAACCCTTGCGCGAGCAATCGAACGTCGGCTCGCGCACCTTCTCGTTCATCTTCGAAACGCTGATCATGCAGAACCTCATGGGCCAGCTCGAGCCCGTGCCGGGCCTGGCCGAGAGCTGGAAGCGCATCGACGAGCGCACCGTGGAGCTGGCGCTGCGCAAGGGCGTGAAGTTCCACAATGGCGACGAGATGACGGCCGACGATGTCGTCTTCACCTTCAGCCGCGAGCGCATGTTCGGTCCGGACTACGACATCACCAACACCAAGACGCTGTTCACCTCGGTGCGGGTCCGCGATTCGGTCGAGGGCAAGAAGCTGCCGCCGGAAGTGCCGGCCGTCGCCAAGCGCGGCTTCCCCGCCCTCGAGAAGGTCGAGGCGATCGACAAATACACCGTGCGCTTCACCAACCGCACCCCCGACGCCACCTTGGAGGGCCGCATCGGCCGCCTGGGCAGCGACATCATCAGCCGCCGCGCCTACGAGGAAGCCAAGACCTGGATGGACTGGGCCCGCGCACCGGTTGCGACCGGCCCCTACAAGGTGCGCGAGTTCGTGGTCGACCAATCGCTGCTGCTCGACGCCCACGACGACTATTGGGGCGGCCAGCCGCCAATCAAGAGCGTGCGACTGGTCGTGGTTCCCGAGGTGGCGAGCCGCATCAACGGCCTTTTGGCCGGCCAGTTCGACTTCATCTGCGACGTGCCGCCCGACCAGATCCCGGGCATCGAGAAGAACGCCAAGTTCGAGGTTTTAGGCAGCCCGATCGTCAACCACCGCCTCACGGTGTTCGACAGCCACCATGCCACCCTGGCCGATCCGCGGGTCCGCCAGGCCTTCACTCATGCGATCGACCGCCAGGCGATCGTCGACAGCCTGTGGTCGGGCCGCACGCGCGTACCGGCCGGGCTGCAATGGGAATTCTACGGTCCGATGTTCGTCGAGAACTGGACGGTGCCGGACTACGACCCTGCCAAGGCCAAGGCGCTGCTGAAGGCTGCCAACTACAAGGGCGATCCGATTCCCTACCGCCTGCTCAGCAACTACTACACCAACCAGGTGGCGACGGCGCAGGTGCTGGTCGAGATGTGGCGCCAGGCCGGGCTGAACGTGCAGATCGAGATGCGCGAGAACTGGCAGCAGATCTTCGAGAGCAACGGCCAGCGCGCGGTACGCGACTGGTCGAACAGCGCGGGCTTCAACGATCCGATCTCCTCGATCGTCGCCCAGCACGGGCCGCAGGGCCAGCAGCAGCAGACCGGCGAATGGACCAACGCGGAGATGAACAAGCTCTCCGACGCCATGGAGATCGAGACCGACATGACCAAGCGCAAGGCGATGTTCAAGCGCATGCTGGAAATCTGCGAGCGCGAGGACCCGGCCTACACCGTGCTGCACCAGAACGCGACCTTCACCGCCAAGCGCAAGGACATAGGCTGGAAGGCCTCGCCCTCCTTCGCGATGGAGTTCCGCGCCGTCAACTTCAGCACCTGAGGCTGAAGCGGATTCCGATCGATCGGAATCATGTCATTGCTGGGGGCGCGCCACTCCAGTGGCGCGTCTTTTTTGGACCGCGGGCGTCCCGCCCGCTCAAGATCATGAGCGAGCGGGACGCTCGCGGTCCGGAAGAGCATGAAAAGACGCGCCACTGGAGTGGCGCGCCCCCAGCGAAGATGTGCAACCTCGTTAAACGCATCCCGCGCTACTCGATGCCGAGATAGACTTTCTGGACGTCGGGATTGTGCGCCATCTCCTGGGCCGGTCCCTGCAGCACGGTGCGGCCGACCTGCAGCACGTAAGCGTGCTCGGCCGCCTCGAGCGCGAGATCGACCGACTGCTCGGCGAGCAGGATGGTCTGGCCGTCTTTGTGAAGGTTGGCGAAGGCGTCGTACATGGCATCGACGATGGCGGGCGCCAGGCCGAGGCTGGGCTCGTCGAGCAGCAGCAGCTCGGGCTCGCTCATCAGCGCCCGGCCGACCGCCAGCATCTGGCGTTCGCCGCCCGACATGGTGCCGGCGCGCTGGGCGCGCCGCTCGGCAAGCCGCGGGAACACCGCATAGACCCGCTCGAGCAGCCGCGGGATGCGCGTGCGGTCGGCCAGCGGCGTGGCGCCCAGCAGCAGGTTGTTCTCGACGCTTTGTTGCGTGAACAGCCGCCAGCCTTCGGGCGACAGCGCCAGGCCCTTGCGCACGATGGCGTAGGCGGGCTGGCCGGCGATGTTCTCGCCGTGGAATTCCACCGTGCCGGCCGACGCCGGCACGATGCCGGCGACGGCGTTCAGCGTCGTCGTCTTGCCGGCGCCGTTGGACCCCAGCAGCGCCACGACCGACCCCTTCGGCACTTCGAGCGAGACGTCGGCCACGCCGATCAGGTCGCCGTAGCGCACTTCGAGATGCTCGATCCTGAGCAACGGCGCGCTCATGTGTCCTCCGCGTGCCGGACCTTGCGGCGGCCGAGATAGGCCTCGATCACCCGGGGATCGCTGGTGACCTCGCGCGGCGTGCCGCGCGAGATCTCGCGGCCCTGGTGGAACACCACGACCTTGGCTGCGAGCGAGACGATCACCTCCATGATGTGTTCGACGATCACGATGGTGATGCCGCCGCCATGGATGCGGCGCACCAGCTCGATCGCCTCGCGCACCTCGGTCGGCGTCAGGCCGGCCATCGCCTCGTCGAGCAGCAGCGCCTTGGGCTCCGAGGCGAGCGCGCGGGCGATCTCGAGCCGCTTGCGGCCGGGCGTGCCAAGGCTTTTGGCCGGCGCATCGGCCAGCGGACCAAGCCCGACCCGTTCCAGCACGGCGCGTGCCTTCGTGCGCGCGTCGCGGGCGTTGGGATGGCGCAGCAGCGCGCCGATGGTGGCGTTGTCCAGCACCGACATAGAGTCGAAGGTGAGCGGCACCTGGAAACTGCGCGCCAGCCCGAGCCGCGCCCGTGCCTCGGGCGGCAAGGCCGTCACATCGGTGCCGTTGAACATGACCGTGCCCGACGTCACGGGCAGATCGCCGGTCAGGCAATTGAAGAAGGTCGACTTGCCCGCGCCGTTGGGTCCGATCAGGCCCAGGATGTCGCCCTCCTCGACCGCGACCGAGGCGTTGTCGACCGCCTTGAAGGCGCCGAACGCCTTGGTGACGTCCTTGGCTTCAATCAGCATGGCCGCCCACTACTGCGGACTTGACGGGATCGCGGCGAGCCGGCCGGCGCTCGAACAGCGAGAGAAGCCCGCTGGGCAGGAAGCGGGCGATGATCACGATGATGGCGCCATAGACCACGAAGGTGAGGCCCGCGCCTTGGCCGCCCAGCAGGCTGTTCGAGAGTTCCTCCAGCGGCACCAGGATCAGCGCGCCGACCAGCGGCCCGAACAGCTGGCCGGCGCCGCCCAGGGCCGCCATCACCAGCATCTTGACCGAGATCAGGATGCCGAAGCCCGACTCCGGATCGACGAAGCCGAACATGGTGAGATAGAGCGACCCGGCAAGCGCGGTGAAGGCCGCGCTCAGCATGTAGGCGTAGAGCTTGTAATGGCCGGCCGAGACGCCGAGCGAGCGCGCCGCGCGCTCGCTGTCCTTGATGGCCCGCAGATAGAAGCCCATGCGGGCACCCTCGATCCAGCGCGTCAGCCCCAACAACCCGACCAGCACCGCGAGGAAGATGTAGTAGTAAGGCGTGGCCGAGATGAAGGAGAGGTCGAGCACGCTGCGCGGCACCGGCGGGCCGCTCAGCCCCTGCGCGCCGCCCAAAAATTCGCTGGTCGAGCTCAGCACGCGCACCAGCTCGGCAACGGCGATGGTGGCCATGCTGAAATAGTGACCGGAGAGCCTGAGCGTCGGCACGCCGATCACGGCGGCGATGCCGACGCTGATCGCCATGCCGAGCGGCGCGCCCGCGATCGGCGGCCAGCCGAGATGGCTGTAGACGACGACCGCCGAATAGGCGCCGACGCCGAAGAAGACGGAATGGCCGACCGACACCTGGCCGGCATAGCCGCCGACGATATTCCACGCCGAGGCGCCGATGGCGGCCAGCAGGACGAGCGCGCCCAGCCGGCCATAGACCGGCGAGTTGCCGGCCAGCAGCGGATAGACCAGCACCAGCACGAGAAAGGCGAGCTGGAGGATGCGGCGCGGGCTCATGCCTTGCCCATCAGGCCTTGCGGGCGGAACCACAGGACGAGCACGAACAGCACGTAGACGATCACGTCCTTGTAGACCGGGCCGATCAGATAGGCCGACAGCGATTCGACGACGCCGATGATCAGGCCCGCGACCAGCGCGCCCAAAACGCTGCCGAAGCCGCCGAACGAGACGGTGACGAAGGCCACGATGGCCAAGGTCTCGCCCACCGTCGGCGAGGTATAGAAGAAGGTGGCGATCAGCGCGCCGGCGATGCCGGTCGCGGCACCCGCCAGCGCCCAGGCGAGCGCCTGCATGCGCTGCGGCCGGATGCCCATGAGCTGCGCCGCCGTGGCATCCTCCGACACCGCCAGCATGCGGCTGCCCAGCGCCGTGCGCGTCAGCATAAGGTGCAGCAGCAGGGTGACGACGAGTCCGACGACGCCCGCCAGCAGGCGCGGGCCGTCGAAGCGGATGCCGGCCAGCACGAAGGAGTGGCCGACCAGCGTGTCGGGCAAGGTCTTGAAGTTGGCGCCGAACGTCCAGAAGGCGGCATAACGCAGGAACAGCGCCAGCCCGAAGGTGCCCAGGATCTGCGCCAGCATCGGCCCCTTCATGATGTGGCGGACCAGCAGGAAGTAGCTCACCACGCCCAGGGTGGCGATCAGGATGGCGGCGACCGGCACCGAGGCCCACGGCCCGCCGCCCAGCGCCGTCCAGATCACGACGGCGGTGTACATGCCCAGCATGACGAAGTCGCCGTGCGCGAAATTGACGACGTTCATCATGCCCCAGATCAGGGTCAGGCCGGACGAGAACAGCGCGTAGACCGCGCCCAACAAGAGCCCGCTGACCACGACCTGCAGGAGCGTCATCGACATCTTGTGACGCCGCCTGGGCCGAGCGCTGCTTACCAGCCCTTGTAGGGGAGGATGACGTCGGCCGTCGCGCGGTCCTTCGGCCAGATCGCGACGTACTGGCCGCCGCGCATCTGGGTGACCAGGCTGGAGCCCAGTATGTTCTGGCCCTTGTCGTCGAACTTCACGCCGTCATAGCCCGTGACGATCTGGTCGGCCTTGAGGTCGGTGGCCTTGAGCGCGTCGCGGATCTTGGCGGGATCGGTCGAGCCGGCGCGGTTGATGGCATCGGCCAGCACCAGGAAACCCTCGAGGCCGCGCGCCGAGACGTCGTCGAGGTCGTCGCCGCCGGTCTTCTTCTTGTAGAGCTCGTTGAAGATGTAGGGCACGGTGCCGGGCTTGCCGGAAGCGAAAGCCGAGCGGCTTACCAGACCCTCGACCATCGGCGCCATGGTCTTCACGAACGACGGGTCGTTGAAGCCCGCATCGTCGGCGATCATGATGCCGGGCTTCCAGTTCAACTCCTTCATGGTCTTGGTGTAGAGGATCGCGTCCGACGTGTAGGAGATGAAGATCACGACGTCGGGATTCTTCTCCTTGAGCTGCAGCACCTGCGGCTGGACGTCGGTCGAATTGGCTGAATAGGCGATGTTCTGCGTGACCGACAATCCGTCCTTGCCGAACACCTCGGCGATCACGCTGGCGACCGAATTTCCGTATTCGGTGTTCTCATGCACGATGGCGACCGAGTCGACCTTGCGGCCGGCCGCCTTCTGCTCCCTCAGGAACTTCGAATAGGCGCGGGCGAAATCGACAGCGACCGGTGTCGTGCGGAAGAACCACTTGAAGCCGCGTTCGGTCAGATTGGCCGCCACCGATTCCGGCGTTAGGAAAGGAATGCCGTAGCGCTCGGCGATGGCGCTGGCGGTGAGCGTGATGCCCGACTGATAGGCGCCGATCACCGCGACCACCTTCTCCTCGGAGATGAGCCGCAGCGTCTGGTTCTGGCCGGCCGCCGGCGTGCCCTGGTTGTCGGCGACGATGAGCTGGATCTTGGCGCCCTTCAGTCCGGGCAGCCCGCCGCCCTTGGCCAGCGGCATGATCTTGGCAAGATCGGCATTGCCGTTGTTGATGACGTCGACGCCGACTTCCATCGCCTTCCGGGAGTATTCACCGGCGCTCGCCGAGTTGCCGCTCAACGGATAGACGGCGCCGATCTTGACGGTCTCCTGGGCGGCGGCCGCTGTTGCAAAGCCAAGAGCGACCAGGGTCGCGCCCGCCAAGATCGTCCGCCGGGAAGTCGTGAGCATGCGTGATTCTCCCTGAATATCGCGTGTTTTTT
>DASZJU010000095.1:0-35418 GCA_035947815.1 Reyranella sp. | reverse complement strand
CGGTCTCGCCGTCCTTGGCGCCGCGATAGTAGTGCGGCGTCGTGGTGTGCAGGATGCCGGCGATCGGCAGGTCGAAGGAGCGGTGGTTGTTGGGCAGGCCGGTGAGGCTGCCCGACGCCACGGTGATGCCGTGATAGCCCTTGAGGCGCGAGACGATCTTCTTCTTTTGCGGCCGGCCCAGCGCATTGTTCATGTACCACACCATCTTCACGACGGTGTCGTTGGCCTCAGAGCCGGAGTTGGCGAAGAACACCTTCGACATCTCGACCGGTGCCATCTGCTTGAGCTTCTCGGCGAGATTGATGGCCGGCTCATGGCTGCGCTGGTTGAAGGCGTGGTAGAACGGCAGCTGCTTCATCTGTTCGTAGGCGACCGTCGCCAGCCGCTCGTTGCTGAAGCCCAGCGCCGCCGACCATAGGCCGGCCATGCCCTCGATATATTCCTTGCCGTCGTCGTCGGTGACGTAGATGCCGCGGCCGCGCACGATGGTGAGCGGGCCGGTTTGCTCGTGTTTCTTGAAATTGGTGTAAGGGTGCAGGTGGTGCGCGATATCGCGGGCCGCGTTGGAATTGCCGCGGAAGCTGCGTGAGACGTCGTTCATGGCCGCACCCTGAGAAAAAATACCGGGATCGACACGATAGCGGCCCCGGCCTGGGGATGTCCAACTGCGTCAGCCATGCAAAAAATTTGGGCAATTGACGCCAACTCACAGCCGGTGCAACGTCGCCCCAGGTATGCGCGTGCGCATAGCTCCAGGGTCGGGGAGACCGTAAGGCGCGACATGGGTGTGGCGCCACGAAGGGGTAACAGATGAACTTCAGTTTCCGGCATTCTTTTGCGCTGGCGGCGGTCGCCTGCGCGGGTCTCGCGATGGCGCCGATGGCGGACGCCAAGACCTTCAAGTGGGCCAATTCGGGCGACGTGAGCTCGATGGACCCCTATGCCCGGCAGGAGACCTTCCTCCTGACCTTCACGTCCAATATCTACGAGCCGCTGGTCCGCCGCGACAAGGAACTGAAACTCGAGCCCGCGCTCGCCGTGAAGTGGGGCCAGATCGACAAAAACAGCTGGTTCTTCGATCTGCGGCCAAACGTGAAGTTCAGCGACGGCACGCCCTTCACCGCGGCCGACGTGGTGTTCTCGATCAATCGCGCCAATGGCCCGGGCTCGAACGTCAATGGCAACTTCGCGTCATTGAAGGCACTCAAGGCGGTCGGCGACCTGCGCGTCGAGGTGACGACGCTCTATCCCGATCCGTTGCTGGCCGATAAATGGGCGTCGATCGGCATCATGTCCAAGGCATGGGCCGAGAAGAACAACGCCGTCCAGGCGGCCGACATGCTCAAGAACGAGGAGAACTTCGCGACCCGCAACGCCATGGGGACAGGGCCGTTCGTGCTGAAGGAGCGGCGCGCCGGCGAGAAGACCATCCTGGCCGCCAATCCGACCTGGTGGGACAAGCCGGTGCATAATCTAACCGAGGTGATCTTCACCCCGGTGCCCAACGCCGCCACCCGCGTGGCCGCGCTCAAGGCGGGCGACATCGACATGATGTACGAGGTGCCGCCGGCCGATACCGAGACGCTCAAGAAGGACGCGAACATCAAGGTGCTCGAAGGGCCCGAGACCCGCGTGGTCTATCTCGGCTTCGACCAGGAGCGCGACGAACTGCTCGAGTCCAACGTCAAGGGCAAGAATCCATACAAGAATCCCAAGGTGCGCGAGGCCATGCACCGTTCGATCGATGTGGAAGCGATCAAGCGGACCGTGATGCGCGGCCAGTCCTTCCCGACCGACCTGATGGTGGCGCCGGGCATCAACGGCTACATGAAGGATCTCGATAAGCGGCCGGCGCTCTTGAAGCCCGAGGAGGCCAAGAAGATGCTGGCCGACGCCGGCTATCCCGACGGCTTCGAGACCGGCATGGATTGCCCCAACGACCGTTATGTCAATGACGAGAAGATCTGCCAGGCCGTGGTGTCGATGCTGGCCAAGATCGGCATCAAGGTGAACCTGCGCGCCCAGACGCGCAGCCTCTACTTCGCGAAGATCCTGCGCAACACGTCGGATGGCAAACCGGGCCAGACCAGCTTCTTCATGCTGGGCTGGTCGCCGGCCACGACGTACGACGTGCACAATGTCTTCGAATCGCTGATCCAGACGCCCGATGCGGCGCGCAAGAAGGGCCTGTTCAATACCGGCGGCTACTCCAACAAGCGCATCGATGAACTGTCCGATGCCATGGAGCAGGAGACCGACAAGGCCAAGCGCGATGCCATGATCCGCGAGGCGACCAAGATCTATGTCGATGATTACGCCTATATCCCGCTGCACCAGCAGGCGCTGGTCTGGGCGTCGCGCAAGAACGTCGACCTGGTCCAGCCGGCCGACAACAGCTTCCCGCTGCGCTTCGTCACGGTGAAGTAGCCCCCTCCGGCCATTCGGCCACCTCCCCCATATGATGGCGGAGGGTGATGACCGTCATGCCTTCCCCCCGCTCGCGGGGGAAGGTGGCGCGCAGCACCCGAAGGGGGCCGGTTCCGTTTTGGCGTCAATCCTGCTACGGCTGGCGCTGCGCTAAAATCCGGCAACAAATGCTCGCCTTCATCCTCCGACGTCTTGCCCAGTCCGTCGCCGTCCTGCTGACGGTGGGCTTGGTGTCCTTCTCCCTGTTCCGCTACGTCGGCGACCCGATCAACGGCATGGTCGGCCAGGACACGCCCGCCCAGGAGCGCGAGGCGCTGCGCGAGAAGCTGGGCCTGAACGATCCCGCGCCGGTCCAGTTCATCCGTTTCATCAGCAATGCAGCGCAGGGCCAGTTCGGCCTCAGCTATCGGACCTCCGAGCCGGTCAGCCGCCTGATCCTCGAACGCATGCCGGCCACGCTCGAACTGTCGTTCTGCGCCGCCGTGTTCGCGCTGTTCGTCGGCGTGCCGATGGGCGTCTATACCGGCCTCTATCCACGCCACTGGACCAGCCGCGCCCTGCAGGTGGTCTCGCTGATCGGCATCTCGCTCCCGACCTTCGTGATCGGCATCCTGCTGATCCTGATATTTGCCGTCAGCCTGCACTGGTTGCCATCGTTCGGGCGCGGCGACACCGTGCAGATCGGCTGGTGGACGACCAACTTCCTGACCTGGTCCGGCATCAAGGCACTGATCCTGCCGTCGATCACGCTCGGCCTGTTCCAGCTCACGCTCCTCATGCGGCTGGTGCGTTCGGAGATGCTGGAGGTGATGCGCACCGACTACATCAAGTTCGCGCGCGCCCGCGGGCTCACCAACCGCGCCATCAATTTCGGCCACGCGCTCAAGAACACGCTGGTCCCGGTAATCACCGTCGCGGGCCTGCAGCTGGGCGCACTGATCGCCTTCGCCATCGTCACCGAGACGGTGTTCGCCTGGCCCGGCGTCGGACAGCTCTTCATCCAGTCCGTGCAGTTCGCCGACATCCCGGTGATGGCGGCCTACCTGATGCTGATCGGGCTGCTGTTCGTGCTGATCAACCTCACGGTCGATCTGCTCTATTTTGCCGTCGATCCGCGCCTGCGTGCCCAGGGCGGCGGCGCGCGCGTGGCGGGCCACTGAGATGGCGGCGCGTTCGGCCCTGCCGGAATGGCTGCATCGGATGACCGACAGCGACATCTGGTGGAGCTTCAGGTCATCGCCGATGACGGTGATCGCCGCAGCCGCCACTTTCTTCATCGTCGTCGTGGCCTTCCTCTCGCCGGTACTGGCGCCCCATACGCCGTTCGATCCGGCGACGCTCAGCCTCAGCGACGGCCTGAAGCCACCGGTGCTGGTCTCGGACGACGGTGATTGGACCTTCCCCCTGGGGACCGACGATCAGGGCAGGGATCTCCTGTCGTCCATCATGTACGGCACGCGCCTGTCGCTCGAGGTCGGCATTGCGTCGGTGATCGTGGCCATGGTGCTGGGCATCGCGCTGGGCCTCGTGAGCGGCTATTTCGGCGGCACCATCGATGCCGTCATCATGCGCATCGCCGACGTCCAGCTCACTTTTCCCGCCATCCTGGTGGCGTTGCTGATCGACGGCATCGTGCGCGGCCTGATCTCGGTGCAACGCCATGACGAAGTCGCCGTCTTCGTCATCGTCGGCGCCATCGGCCTCTCCTTCTGGGTGCAGTATGCGCGCACGGTGCGCGGCTCGGTGATGGTCGAGAAGAACAAGGAATATGTGCAGGCCGCGCGGGTGATCGGCCTGTCGCCGCTCTTGATCATGGTCCGCCATGTCCTGCCCAACGTCACCGGGCCGGTGCTGGTGATCGCCACCATCAACCTCGGCCTTGCCATCATCACCGAGGCGACTCTGTCGTTCCTGGGAGTCGGCCTGCCGTCGACGCAGCCTTCGCTGGGCACGCTCATTCGTCTCGGCAACGAGCTGCTGCAGTCCGGGGAATGGTGGATCACCGTGTTTCCGGCCGTCACGCTGGCGGCCCTGGTGCTGGCGGTGAACCTTCTGGGCGACTGGCTGCGCGACGCCCTGAATCCGAAGTTGCGATGAGCATCATGACTGGAGGCCGCGTGTACATCGCGATTGTCATCCCGAGGCCGAAGGCCAAGGGACCTTTGCGGGATCAGGAAGGATCCCTCCCCTCGACTTCGCTCGGGGCAGGCGCTGCGCTCGGGATGACAGTGAGGCTTTGATGGCCACTCCGTCCAACAATCCGCCGCTGCTCGAGGTCAAGAACCTGCGCGTCGAATTCCCGACACGGCGCGGTACCCTGCTGGCGGTCGACGACGTGTCGTTCGACATCGCCCCCGGCGAGGTTTTGGGCGTCGTGGGCGAATCGGGTGCCGGCAAGTCGCTGACCGGCAACGCCATCATCGGCCTGCTCGAGCCGCCCGGCCGTATCGCCTCCGGCGAGATCCGCCTCGAAGGCCGGCGCATCGACAAGCTGCCCTACGAGGAGATGCGCAAGGTGCGCGGCGCCCGCATCGGCGCGATCTTCCAGGATCCACTGACCAGCCTCAATCCGCTCTATTCGGTCGGCCGCCAGCTCGTCGAGACCATCCAGACCCATCTGCCATTGTCGGCGTCCGAAGCGCGCGGGCGCGCGCTCGATCTCCTGAAGGAGGTCGGCATTCCGGGCGCGGAGAGCCGCATCGAGCATTATCCGCACCAGTTCTCCGGCGGCATGCGCCAGCGGGTGGTGATCGCGCTGGCACTCTGCGCCGGGCCGCGCCTGATCGTGGCCGACGAGCCCACGACGGCGCTCGACGTCTCCATCCAGGCCCAGATCATCGCCCTGCTGAAGCGACTGTGCCGCGAGCACGCCACGGCGGTGATGCTGGTGACGCACGACATGGGCGTGATCGCCGAGACCGCCGACCGTGTCGCCGTGATGTATGCCGGCCGCATCGTCGAAATCGGGCCGGTGCGCGACGTGGTCAAGCACGCCAAGCATCCCTACACCAAGGGGCTGATGGGCTCGATCCCGAGCCTGGGCGTGCGCCATGACAGGCTGATGCAAATCGACGGCGCCATGCCGCGGTTGACCGAGATCCCGCCGGGCTGCGCCTTCAATCCGCGCTGCACCGAGCGCGGACAACGCTGCCTGGTCGAACGGCCGGATCTGATGTCGGCCGGCACAAGCCGCGCTGCCTGCTGGCTGCACGATCGCGCCGGCGTCGGCGCGCCGGTGGCCAAGGAGCTGGCCGATGCCTGACGTCCCACTGCCGACGGGGAGTGCTGCCCAGTTCGTCCGCATCGCCGGGCTGAAGCGCTACTTCGACGTATCGGCGCCGTGGCTGGTGCGGACGCTCGAGAGCAGGCCGCGCCAGATCGTCCAGGCGGTCGACGGCATCGACATCGAGATCGCCAAGGGCGAGACCTTCTCCCTGGTGGGCGAATCGGGCTGCGGCAAATCGACGGTGGCCCGGCTGGTGGTCGGGCTCTACGCGCCGACTGCAGGCTCGATCGAGTTCGACGGCAACGACATGGCCGCGCGACACAGCCGGAGCGACATGGCGGCGCTGCGCCGGCGCATGCAGATGATCTTCCAGGATCCGTTCGCCAGCCTCAATCCGCGCTGGCGCGTGTTCGACATCATCGCCGAACCGATCCGCGCCTTCGGGCTGTCGAGCAGCAAGGCCGATCTCGAGAAACGGGTCGGCGAACTGCTGCGACAGGTCAAGCTGACCCCGGCCGACGGCCGCAAATACCCGCACGAATTCTCGGGCGGCCAGCGCCAGCGCATCTCGATCGCCCGCGCGTTGGCCAGCGAGCCGGAGTTCCTGGTGTGCGACGAACCGACCTCGGCGCTCGACGTCTCGGTACAGGCCCAGATCCTCAACCTGATGGTCGACCTGCAACGCCGGCTGCAGCTCACCTATCTGTTCATCTCGCACAACCTGGCGGTCGTCTATCACATCTCGACGCGGGTCGGCGTGATGTATCTCGGCCGGCTGGTCGAGGTGGCGCCGACCGATACGTTGTTCCGCCGGCCCAAGCATCCCTATACGCGGATGCTTTTGGACACGATCCCCGACCTCGACATGACCGGCCGCCAGCGCGCACCGGTGGCGGGCGAGGTGCCGAGCCCGATCAACCCGCCCTCGGGCTGCACCTTCCATCCGCGCTGCCCCTTCGCCAACGAACGCTGCAAGGTCGAGCGGCCCCAGGCGCTGGCCATCGAAGGCGGCACGGTCGCCTGCCATGCGATCCAAGAGGGTCGCCTTCCGGTTGAGGAACGCAGCTACGCTCCGGCCGGCTGACGGTCTGGCTCCCGACAACTTGCCGCACGGGCCATGATGTGCGCCGGCGCATGCTCGGCGCGCTTGACCCGTCGTCGCGCTCCCTTACGATCCGCTCCCATATTTTGGAGAGTCCCGGATGCCGGTCATTAATCGTATTGCGTCGTTTCACAAGGATATGACTGCCTGGCGGCATGATATTCACAGCCATCCCGAGACGGCATTCGAGGAAGTGCGCACCGCCGACACGGTCGCGGCCAAGCTGAAGCAGTTCGGTCTGGAAGTTCACCGCGGGTTGGCCAAGACCGGCGTCGTGGGCGTGCTGCGGTCGGGCACGTCCAAGCGGGCGATCGGGCTGCGCGCCGACATGGACGCGCTCGACGTGCACGAGACCAACAGCTTCGACCACAAATCGACGATCCCCGGCAAGATGCACGCCTGCGGCCACGACGGCCACACGGTGATGCTGCTGGGTGCGGCCAAGTACCTGGCCGAAACCAAGAATTTCGACGGTACCGTCTACTTCATCTTCCAGCCCGCCGAGGAGAACGAGGGTGGCGGCCGGGTCATGGTCGAGGAGGGGCTGTTCGACAAGTTCCCGGTCGAGGGCGTTTACGGCATGCACAACATCCCGGGCATCCCGGTCGGCCGCTTCGCGGTGCGGCCTGGCCCGATGATGGCCGCCTACGACATCTTCGAGGTCGTGGTGAAGGGCGTCGGCGCGCACGGCGCCATGCCGCATCACGGCATCGATCCTGTCGTGGTGGGCGCACACATCGTCACGGCGCTGCAGTCGATCGTGGCGCGCAACGTCGATCCGATGGATACCGCGGTCGTCTCGACCACCCAGATCCATGCCGGCGACACCTGGAACGTCATCCCGCAGGAATGCACGCTGCGCGGCACCGTCCGCACCTTCAAGAAGTCGGTGCAGGACATGATCGAAAAGCACATCGAGAAGATCGCGCGCAACGTCGCGGCGGGCTTCGGCGCCGAGGTCATCAAGTGGCGCTATGAGCGGCGCTATCCCGCGACCGTCAACAGCGAACGGGAGACCGAGTTCGCCGCCAAGGCTGCCGGGGCGCTGGTCGGGCTGGACAACGTCAACCGCAACCCGACGCCCGCCATGGGCAGCGAGGATTTCGCCTGGATGCTTCTGAAGAGGCCGGGCTGCTACATCTGGATCGGCAACGGCGACGGCGAGGGCAGTTGCATGGTCCACAACCCGGGCTACGACTTCAACGACGAGATCCTGCCGATCGGCGCGTCATACTGGGCGACCCTGGTCGAGCAGCAGCTCGCCCGCCAGGCCGTGCCGCAAGCCGCGGAGTAGCCATCGTCTGTTCACCGGCGGCCCCGCCGTGTCTGTGATTGATCATCCCTACGCCAACGCGCGAATCGGCCTGGCGACGATCCATGCCAAGGAACTGGCGATCGCGCCCCCGTTCCGCCGCCTGCTGGGGGCGGAGGTCGTGGTCGCGCACGGCCTCGATACCGATGCCCTGGGCACCTTCTCGGGCGAGGTGCCGCGTCCGGATGCGCTGGTCGAGACCTGCCTCCTCAAGGCCGAGCTTGCTTTCCGCTCCCTCGACGTCGATTGCGCCGTCGCCAACGAGGGCAGCTACGGGCCGATCGACCGCGTGCCGCTGGTGGCGAGCGGCGTCGAGATCATGGCCTTCATCGACCGCAAGCGCGGGCTCCGGCTCATCGAGACGCTGGGCACGCATCGCACCAACTGGCGCCTGCGACGCTTCAAGGCGGGCGATCCCGGCGTGCCTGCCGTGGTCAAGGCAATGGGCTTCCCGCGCTACGGCGTGTTCGTGATCAGCAGCAGCGACCCCAGCCGGCCGGTCAAGGACCTGTCCAACATGGACGAGGTGGTGGCCGCCGTGAACCGCGAGGCCAAACGCTCCGACGACGGCCTCGCCATTGTGATCGCCGACATGCGCGCCAATCGCAACCCGACGCGCATGCGCGTGCTGCGCGCTCTGTCATGGAAGCTCGCCAAGCGGCTGGAGCGGCTTTGTCCGAAATGCCATATGCCGGGCTTCGGTCCGATCGGCGCGCGACGCGGGCTGCCTTGCGAGTGTTGCGGCCAGCCCACGCATTGGGTCGATTTCGAGATCGACGGCTGCTCGGTGTGCGGCCACGCTGAGCAGCGGCCGCGCAAGGACGGCCGGAAGACCGCGTCCAAGCTCTCCTGCACGAACTGTCGAAGCCGTTAGGGCACGTCAGAGTCTTCCGGACCGCGGGCGTCCCGCCCGCGGTCCGGATGAGCATGAAAAGACGGGCTACTTAGTCGCTTCAGGCCGCCGCGGCGAATTGCCGGCGGCAAGCGCACGACGCTCGGACCGCCATTTCGGCCCGCGCCAGCGCCAGATCCAGCCGGGATTTGATCAAGGGCGCTTCGACCTTGTCGTTCCGGTGCATGAGGCATTCGTGGAGCCCGTGCAGGCTCCAGACATTGTCGGGATGCTGGCACGCCCGGTTGAGCGTGCCGTCAAAACCGAGATCGGCGCGGTAGACCGCCTCCGCTTCTTCGAAATGTCCGCGTTCCAGCAGCAGGGCGCCCAGCGCATGGCGCGCCGGCTGCATCCAGCCCCACGGCTCGTCATAAGGCAATGCGTCGTCGAGCGCGACCGAGCGGCGCAGATGGGCGAAGGCTGTGTCGAAGTTGCCGCGACGATATTCGAGCTCGCCGTTCAGCATCTCCTCGGCGATGGCGAGCAGGTCGACGACGGTATTGTTGTGGACGCGCCGGCTCTCGGGCACCCGGGCCTTGGCCTCGAGAAATGCCAACCGGGTCTTTTCCGCCTCGGCGATGTTGCCCAGGGTCGAGTGCGCGACCGTCTTGGCGTAGAGCATCATCGCCGTCGTCGAGCAGTAGAGCTCGCGATCCTCCGGCAGCGCCTCGTCGAGGATCTCACGCCACTTTCCGAACCGCACCAGCACATGCTGCTTCATGGGGATGTAGCCCTCGATGAAGTCGGCCATGGGCGGGGAGGGAATGCGCAGCAACGCCTCCGGCGTGGTGGCTATGAGTTCTTCCGCCGCCTGGAGGGCCGGCGTGTACTGGCCGAGGAACATCGCGCCGTAGATCACGAAGTGATGGTTGTGACTGCGGTACAGCGCATAGACGTTCATCGGACCCTGGCGCGCCAGGAACTTGCGGTCGGCGACGATCGCTTTCTGATTGTAGACCACGACGTCGCGGTAATGCCCGCACAGCACATCGATATGGGTCGGCATGTGGATCAGGTGGCCCGCATCGGGAACCAGGTCGCGCAGCCGGTCGCCGGCCCGCAGCGCGCGCTGCGGAAAAGGCGACATCTCCATCAGGTGAACGTAGAGATGCAGCAGGCCCGGATGATCCCACGCCGCAGGGATGTCGCCAAAAGCCTCTTCCAGCACTTCGACCGCCTCGGCGGTGCCGGCGCCCTCGGCGACGCCGCCGGTGGAAAGATCCCACATCCGCCAGGGCGTCTCGTTCATGATCGCTTCGACGAAGACGCAGCGGACTTCGAGATCGTTGCGGTTCGCCTTGAAGAGCGTGCGCATGGCGTTGGTGAAGGCGGCGTCCCACGCCGACTGGTCCTCGATTGGCTCGCGCTGCGGGTAACGAGCCGGCAGCGCCCGGATCAGCGCCTGTTCGACCGGCGTCGCCTGGTCGAGGCAGGCCAACGCCGCCTGCATGGCATCATAGGCGGCGGCGAGCGCTTTGGCCTTTCCGGCCGGATCGTAGAGACGCCATGGCAGGTTGTAGTTCGGCCCGGCCGCGTAGGCGATTCCCCAATGGCCCATGGCGCAGCCGGGATCGTGTTCCAGCGCCTTGCCGAAGCACGCAATCGCTTCCTCGTGGTTGAAGGCGAAGACCCAGTTCAGTCCCCGATCGAACCAGACTTGTGCATCCGGAGATTTCGCCGTGATCGGGCGGGTGTATGCACCGAGATCGTAGTACGTCATGGTCGGCCTCGCGGAATTGAGGGTTTAGCCGTCGATATCCGTCGCCAGGTGAAAGAGACAGTCGCCGCGCTCGCAACGCGCCGGCACGCGCTTGCACAGCACCAGGCCGTCGCGCTTGAAGGTCAAAAGGTCGGGCTCGCGCCACGGCGTGTGGTGGAAATGAATGCGCGCCGCCGGTTGGCCGGCCTTCACCTCGGCGCCGAGATCGACCAGCGGCTCGAACAGCCCGCCGTCCGACGCATAGACATAGTAGTCGTCGCCGCCGATCTCGGTGAGGCGGGTCGGCGAGGCGGCAGGCACGGGACCCTGCAGCAGCCCGATATGGGCCAGCACGCGGTGCATGCCATCCTCGGCGACCTTGAGCGACGCGGGCGTCACCAGCCCGCCGCCGCCCAGTTCGGTGCCCATGGAGACCACGCCTTGGCGGGCCGACGCCGAGGTGAAGGTGCGGCCGCCGCCCTGAGGCGCGGCCGCAATGTAGGACACCGGCGCGCCGAAGGCTTTCAGCATGCCGACGACCTTCTGCATGCGTGCCGGATCTTCGTGGCGCGGCGCGAGCGCGCTCGGAATGTAGGTGAGCGAGCTGCCGCCGGAGTGGAAGTCGAAGCTGTAGTCGAAGCCCGGCAGCAGGGCGTGTTCGATCCAGTAGGCGATCTGCTGGGTGATGGTGCCTTCGGCATCGCCGGGATAGAGGCGGTTGAGATTGCCTTCGTCGATCGGTGAGGTGCGCTGGCCGGCCATCGCGGCGGGGAAATTGGCCGACGGCAGGATGACCAGCCGGCCCCTGATGTCCTTGGGTTCGAGCGCGCGTAAAAGGTTGCCGAGACCGATCTGGCCTTCCCATTCGTCGCCGTGCGTGCCCGCCTGCAGGAGCACGCTCGGTCCATCGCCGTTCTTGATGCGCACGATGGGGATCGGGATCCAGCCATAGGCCGAGCGGTGCACCGAATGCGGCACGCGCACGAAACCCATTGCCTTGCCGTCGGCCAAAAGGTCGATGTCGGCCATGAGCCGGCTCATGGCCGAGAAATCGGCCTGCTTCGTCGTGGTGCTCAAATCGGTTCACTCCACAGTCGGTCGTTCGTCAGCGCCTCGGCGACGTCGGCCGAGATCGCGGCCAGCAGCTTCTCGCCTTTCTCGGCACTCGCCGCCCCGGCATCGCCGATGACGCCGATCGGCGAGCGGCTGGAAAGCTGCCGCCAGCGGTAGACGCCTTCGTTGACGGTCGGGATGGCAGCGAGGCCCGGAATATAAGGTCCGTGCATCTGCGACAGTTCGTCGGGATTCACCAGCTCGGGCGCCATCGCCATGATCATCGAGGTCTCGGCCTCGCAGGCATGCAGCAGCGCCTTCTGCTTCTCCAAAAGCCTGGCGATGGATTTGGCCGCGATGTCCCAGTAGGTGCCGGTGGCGAACGGCAATTTGTACTCGACCGTCAGCTCGCCGATTATGTTCTGCAGCGCCGTCGTGTTGCCGCCATGGCCGTTCAGCACGAAGATGCGCTTGAAGCCGTGGCGCACCGCCGAGGTCACCACGCAGCGGATTACCGCGTACATCGTGGCATAGTCGAGCGTGATGGTGCCGTTGAGCGACATGTGGTGCTCGGACATGCCATAGGGAATGGTCGGCGCCACCACCGTCGGTGTCGTCTTTTCCATGATTCGGGCGGCGCGATGCGACACTTCGTGCACGCAGCGCCAGTCGACCATGCTGGGCAGGTGCGGCCCGTGCTGCTCGGTGGCGCCGATCGGCACGATCACGACGGCGTTGCGCGCCGCCAGCGCCTTGATCTGCGAGGCCTTCAGCCTCGACCATTCGATCTCGCTCATGATCTTACAGCGAGGGCATCGGCTGCATCGGCATGCCCAGCCATTTCTGGTGCAGGCGGTCGAGCTCGCCGTTCATGGTGCTGAAGAAGATGAAGCTGTCGAGCCAGCGCACCAGATTGTGCTCGCCCATGCGCACGCCCATATGGGCGGGGCTGCGCCGGATCACGAACTTGATCTCGAATTCCTTGCCCGGATTGCGCTTCTGCAGGTCGGGGATGATCAAATTGTTGGTGGCGAACAGCTCGGCCTGGCCGGAGAGATAGGCTGCGGCCGCCGTGGCGTCGTCCTCGGTGCGCATGATGTTGGCCTTGGGCGCCATCGCCGACAGCGCCAGCTCCTGGGTCGTGCCCTTGGCGGCGGCGACCTTCAGGCTGCCGATGTCGGCGGCCGATTTCACGTTGGCGCTCTTGGGGCCGAATACCGCGAGGTTGGTGTCGGCATAGGGCGAGGTGAACATGACCTGCTTGGCGCGCTCGGGCGTGAGCCCCATCACCGAGATCACGATGTCGACCTTGTCGGTCAGCAGGAAGGGGATACGGTTGGCGCCGGTGACCTGCTGCAATTCGAGCTTCACGCCCAGCGCCTTGGCGACCATGCCAGCCAGCTCGACGTCGAAGCCTTCGGCCTCGCGCGCCTGGTTCTGCGAGCCGAACGGCGGCACGTCGAGCGGGACGGCGATGCGCACAACGCCCTTCTTGAGGATGTCCTCCAGACGGTCGGCCTTGGCTGCCTGACCGCCGAAGGCGGCAAGGCTCAGGGCCAGCAGGCCCACGAGAAAGCGCTTCATATTGGTTCTCCCTTCTTATCCCCGGCATGGATTTTGAATTACTATGCGCGAGGTCGTCCACAACGCAGTGGCTGGAGGAGCGTGTATGAGCGCCGAATTCGAAATTGCCCGGCCTTTGCCCGGCGCCGCGTTCGGCGCGGCGGTGAAGCTTGCCAAGCCGCTTTCGAAGAAGATGCCCGAGGGATTGCCGGAGGCGCTGGCGGCGGCGAGCGGGCTGTTGCTGATTCCGGGCCTGCACGAGATCGTCGCGGAGCCCGAGCTGCTGGTCGGTCTCAGCCGGCTGTTCGGGAGCGAGGTCGAGGACTACCGCTACACGCTGACCTCGGTCACTTCGGTGCATACGACGGTGCCCGAGATCTTCATGGTCTCGAACATGGCGCCGGTGAACCGCCCACCGCCCAAGCGGCCCGATCCGCCGCTCACCGCCGACGGCGGCCTGCCGGTGCAGTATCCGCACCGCAAGGGCTGGCACACCGACCAAAGCTATCGCCGGCCGCCGCCGGACATCTCGCTGTTCTATGCCGTGACGCCGGTTGCGCGCGACCGAGGTCAGACCCTGTTCGCCGATTGCACCGCGGCCTACGCAGCCCTGCCGTCGCATCTCAAGGCGAAGGTCGAGGGGCTGCAGGGGCTGCACTGCCAGCCCGGCATGAGCCGCTCGCGCGACGCCGTGCTGGCGGGCCGGCAGGTCGAAGAGCCGCCGCCGCATGCACGCTCGCAACGTCAACCCGTCGTGCGTATCCATCCGGTCACGGGCAAGCCGGCGCTATACATCTGCGAATGGGGCCAGATGGATTGGCATGAGGGTCCGTTCGTCGGCATGCAGCCCGGCCCGCATGGCGACGGCGCCGCTCTGCTGGACGAGCTGATGGCCCACATGACGCGCCCCGAGTTCGTCTATGTTCATGAATGGACGGTGGGCGACCTAGTGGTGTGGGACAATCGCTGCCTCGTCCACGCCGCGACCTGGTACGACGCCGACAAGGAACAGCGCATGATGTGGCGCACCACGGTGCGCGGCAATCCCGGTGCGATCTATGCCGGCGAAGAGAAAAGCTGGGTGCCGCGCAAAGAGCCGGTGGCCGCCTGACGTTCTAGCCGACCAGTGGCGCGACGTGGCTCGCGAAGACGGCGCGCGCGGCGGCGATGACAGGCCGGTTGGCACGATCGGAGCGGCAGACGAGGACGAGGTCACGGAACAGCGGCGGGTCGAGGCTGAACAGGTCGACCCGTCCGGCGGCGGCGTCCTCGCGGGCGGCGATCTCGGACACGATCGACCAGCCGAGGCCGGCGCGCACGAAAGCCACCTGGGCTTCGGCGCTGCCGATGTCGGTCACCCGGATACGGCGCCGGTCGACGCGCGCGAGCCAGGAGTCGATGGCGCGCCGGATCGATCCGCCGCGATCGTAGAGAATGAGCTGGCGGTTTTCTAGATCGCGTGGCCCTATCGTTCTCGAGGTTGGCGCCTCGGCCGGCGGCGTGATGCACACCAGCCGGTCGCGAAAGAAGAAACGCGACTGCAGGTGGGGTTCGCGGATCGGCGCGGTCAGCAGGCCGAGGTCGATCGAACCGTCGAGCAGGCCCGGGATCATGTCCTGGGTGTTGCCGGTCAACACGCGCAGCTCGATGCCGGGATGGCGCGCCCGCAGATCGACCATGACCGGGGGAAGCAGGTGTCTCGTCGCGGTCGCCCCCGTGGCCAGGACCAGCGTCCCCGAGATGTCGGAACGCATGCGGGCAATCTCGTCGATTGCCGTGTCCAGTTCAGCGAAAGCACGCGATGCGGCGGCGATCAGGGCGAGGCCCTCAGGCGTTGGTTTGCTGGCCTTGCCGATCCGTTCGAGAAGGCGCGTCCCGAGCTGCTGTTCGAGCTGGCGTATCTGGTTGCTGACGGCCGGCTGCGTGAGACCGAGCGTGTCCGCCGCCGCCGAGAAGCCGCCGAGACGCGCGACCTCGCGCAGGGCGCGAAGCCGTTCCAGGTTCGGCAAATGTCGGCGGACCATGATCGCCGATCATAGTTTTAGAAATGATTCGGATCAAAAAGTAAAATTTCTGAAATAGCTCGGATTGCTTCGTAATGGCGGCTGGAACCCCACAGGAGACCGGTGATGGACATGTTCGAGACCCCCGCCATACCAGCCCAGCCGATCGGCGGCAGCTTCGCGTGGACGGTGCCGCAGGTCATGGAGCGCGACGACTGGATATGCCGGCTCGGCGAGGCCGACGTCGCCGAAATCGACGAAGCGGTGCGGCTGACGCGAACGCGCGGTCTGGCGATCCAGGAAATCGGCCGCGACGACTTTCCGCTCGGCCGCCTGACGATGCGGCTGGGGGCGCTGCGGGCGCAGATCCGCTCCGGCCTCGGCTTCGGCTACATCAAGGGCCTGCCGGTCGAGCGCTACGATCGCGAGACGCTGATCCGCATCTATTGGGGGCTCTGCCGCCATGTCGGCGACCCGGTGACGCAGAACCGCAACGGCCATCTGGTGGGCCACGTCATCGACGTTGGCGACACGGTCAATGACCATAACAAGCGCATCACCCAGACCAGCGCCGAACTCTGCTTCCACACCGACTCCTGCGATGTCGTGACCCTGCTCTGTCTCAATCGGGCGCTGACCGGCGGCGAAAGCATGATCGTCAGCGGCATCTCCGTCCATGACGAGTTGCTGCGGCGCCGGCCGGACCTGCTCGCCGAGCTCTACAAGCCGATCTACATGGACCGCCGCGGCGAGGTGCCGGCGGGCAAGATGCCGTGGTTCGGCATGCCGCTGTTCTCCTGGCATCGCGGCCTGTTCACCGGCTACTCCCCGGTCCGCCAGTACATCGACTCGCTGGCGCGCTTTCCCGACGCGCCGCGCATGTCGAGCGCCCAGCGCGAGGCGCTCGACCTCTATTACGCGATCTGCGAGGAGGACGCGTTCTGCCTCCGCCTGCACTTCGAGCCAGGCGACATCCAGTTCCTGCAGAACCATGTCGTCTTCCACTCGCGCACTGCCTATGTCGACCGGCCGGGACCCCAGCGACGCCATCTCATGCGCATCTGGCTGTCGCTGCCCGACGGCCGGCTCCTGCCGCCCGCCCTGGCGGAGAAGTGGATCAACATCGAGGTGGGAACGCGGCGCGGCGGCGTGCCGACCGACAAGCAGCCGGTCATTCCGCTCGATCCGTTCACCCCGGCCTATGCCTGAACTCTAGGCTGGGGGCGCATCTTCCTTTCCTCCCCGCGCGAAGCGGGGGGAGGTGTCCGCGCAGCGGACGGAGGGGTCATGACTCGTCGATAAAAACCATGACCCCTCCGGCCCTTCGGGCCACCTCCCCAACTTCGTTGGGGAGGCAAATGAAAAGACGCCCTAGTGAAGCACCGCGCTTAGAAACGTCTCAAGCTCCAGCGTGCGCGGCTGGGCGAGGGTCGTGGCGGCGGGGCCTTGCTCCCAGATCTTGCCCTCGTGCATGAACACGACGCGGTTGGCCACCTTGCGAGCGAAGCCGATCTCGTGCGTCACCAGCATCATGGTCATGCCGTCGCGCGCCATCTCCTCCAGAACCTTCAGCACTTCGCCGACCAGCTCGGGGTCGAGCGCCGAAGTGATCTCGTCGAACAGCATGACCACCGGCTGCATGGCGAGCGAGCGGGCGATCGCCACGCGCTGCTGCTGGCCGCCCGAGAGCTGGTCGGGATAGGCGTCGATCTTCTCGGCCAGTCCGACCTTGCGCAGCACCGCCTCGGCGAGCTGGCGCGCCTCGGCGGTTGGCACGTGCTTCACCACCTTGGGCGCGAGCGTGATGTTCTTCTCGACGCTGAGATGCGGGAAGAGGTTAAAACTCTGGAACACGATGCCGACATGCTGGCGGAGCTTGCGCAGGTCGGTGCCGGGATCGTTCACCACCGTGCCGTCGAACGTCACCGTGCCGCCCTGGATCGGCTCGAGGCCATTCACGCAGCGCAGCATGGTGCTCTTGCCCGAGCCCGAGCGGCCGATGATGGCGATGATCTCGCCTTTCTCGACTTTCAGCGACACGCCGTTCAGCACGGTGTGCGTGCCGTAGCGCTTGACGACGTCTGAAAGTTCAACGAGCGACATGGAGCCTCCGTTCGAGCCGCCGGGACACTTGCGTCAGCGGGAAGCAGAGCGCGAAGTAGATGGCGGCCACGATCAGGTAGACGGTGAAGGGACGGAATGTAGTGGCGGTGGTGAGCTGGCCCTCGCGGGTGAGCTCGATGAATCCGATGACAGCAGCGAGCGAGGTGTTCTTGATGAGCTGGACCAGGAAGCCGACAGTGGGCGGAATGGCGAGCCGGAGCGCCTGCGGCATGATGATGTAGCGGAGTTGCTGAGTAAGGCTGAGGCCCAGCGAGGCGCCGGCCTCCCACTGGGTGCGCGGGATCGCCTGCAGGCAGCCGCGCCAGATCTCGCCCAAAAAGGCGCCGGCATAGATCGAGTATGACGCGGCGGCGGCGATCCAGGGCGAGACGGTGAAGCCGAAGATCGACAGGCCGAAGAAGAACACGAACAGCCAGGCGAGCAATGGCGTGCCCTGCACGACCAGCACGTAGATCGTGCCCAGCCAGCGCAGCGGGGCCACGGCGGAGACGCGCAGCAGCGCGATCGCCAGGCCGACCAGGCCGCCGCCCACGAAGGCAATCGCCGTCAGCGCCAGGGTCCAGCGCGTCGCCGCGATGAGGTAAAGCACGTCGATAAAGCTGAGCTCGCGGATCATCGGCGGGCGAACACGAGCTGGTAGAGGCCGGCGAATAGCAGGCGGAAGATCATCGCCAGGGCGAGATAGGCCGCGGCCACCAGGATATAGACCTCGAAGTCGCGGAAGGTGCGCGACTGGATGATCGAGGCCATGTGGAACAGGTCCTGGGCCGAGATCTGCGACACCACGCTGGTGGCCAACATCAGCAGCACGAACTGGCTGGCCAACGCCGGATACATCAGCTTGAGCGCGGGAAAGACAATGACGTGGCGGAAGACCTGCAGGCCTGACAGGCCGAGCGACTGGCCGGCCTCGATCTGCGAGCGCGGGATCGCCTCCAGCCCGGCGCGGATGATCTCTATGGAATAGGCGCCGAGATTTATGGACAGCGCGATGAACGCCGCCGTGTCAGCGTCGAATTTTATGCCGGCGCTGGGCAGGCCGAAGAAGATCAGGAAAAGCTGGACGATCAGCGGCGTGTTGCGGATCGTCTCGACATAGATCGCGACCGGCCGGCGGATCCAGGACGGGCCGTAGACGCGGCCCGCCGCGCCGGCCAGGCCGATCAGCAGTCCCACGACCATGGTGACCAGCGAGAGTTCGAGGGTCAGGATCAGGCCGTCGAGCAGGAACTCCCACGCGGTGAAGACGTCGCGGAACTGGAAACTGTACGTCATACGCGCTTGATGGTTTCCCCGGCCTCGACCCTAACACGAATTTCCCTCCCCAACGAAGTTGGGGAGGTGTCCGCGCAGCGGACTCCGCGCCTTCACAGGCGCTCGGAGGTCATGCGGCTGCGTTGAAAATGCATGACCCCTCCGGCCCTTCGGGCCACCTCCCCACGCTTGCGCGTGGGGAGGGATCATCTCCTCTCGCTGCGGGGATCGAGTGCGTCTTGCAGGCCGTCGCCGACGAAATTGAAGGCGATCACCGTGAGGAAGATCAAGAGGCCGGGCCACAGCGCCAGCGCCGGCGCCTGCTGCAAGAGTTCCTGCGCGCCGGTCAGCATGTTGCCCCAGCTCGCCGCCGGCGGCTGTGTGCCCAGCCCGAGGAAGGACAGCGTCGATTCGAGGAGGATCAGCGTGCCAGCCGACAGGGTGGTGGCGACGACCAGCGATCCTGCCGCGTTGGGCAGGATATGGCGGAACATGATGCGCAAGGGCACCGCCCCCAGCGCCTGCGCCGCGCGCGTGAAATCACGCGCCTTGAGGGACAGCGTCTCCGCCCGCACCAACCGCGCCGCCGTCGTCCAGCCGGTCAGCGCCACGATGATCACGATGCGATAGAGCGAGAAGGTCTCGGATTGGGCGATCTCAGCCGGCACGCCGATCTTTCGCGGGTCGATGGCGGCCAGCACGATCAGGAGCGGCAACAGCGGCAGCGAGATCACGCCGTCGGTGAAGCGCATTAAAAAGCTGTCGAGCCGACCGCCAAGATAGCCCGCCACGACACCGATCACCGCGCCCAGAACTGCCGACAGAAGCGCGCCCGTGAGGCCGACCAGCAACGACACGCGGCCGCCGTCGAGCAGACGCTGGAAGAGGTCACGGCCGAGATCGTCGGTGCCCAGCCAATGCTCGGCCGACGGCGCCTCGAGACGGCGGAAGAGGTCGGTCGCGCTGGGATCGACACCGCGCAGGTCGGCGATCAGGGGGGCTGCCAGCGATAGCACGAGCAGGGCGGCCAGGAAGGCCAGCGACGCCAACGCCAGGCGATGACGCACCAGGCGCATCCAGACCAGTTGGCTCGGACTGGCGGTCGTCACGCCTGCCCCGCAATCGACACGCGCGGGTCGACCCAGGCATAGGCGAGGTCGGCCAGAAGATTGGCGGCCACGGTGGCGAAGGTCGCGATCAACAGGCCGACCAAGGCCAGGTTGTAGTCGTTGTCCAGGATGGCCTGATAAATCGCTTTGCCCATGCCCGGCCAGGCAAACATCGTCTCGGTGATCAGCGCTCCTGAAAACAGCCCACCGAAGGAGAGTGCCAGGATCGTCAGCACCGGAGCGAGGGCGTTGGCGAAGGCGTGCCGCCATAGCACGCGAGCCTCGGGCGCGCCTTTGGCGCGGGCCGTGCGAACGTAGTCCTGACGCAGCGCCTCGATCATCGCGCCGCGCATGAAGCGCGTGTAAGTGCCGAGCTGGACGACGGTCAGCGTGACCACCGGCAGGGCAAGGAACCGCAAGCGTTCGATGAACGCGGCTACCGACGGCGTGTGCGGCCTGATCTCGGCCATGCCGCCGGCCGGCAGCCAACCCAACGTCACCGCGAACAAGGTGATGAGCAGCAGCGCGAGCCAGAAGGGCGGGATCGAAATGCCCGCGAAGCAAAGCAGGTTGATCAGATAGTCGGCCCGGCTGCGCGGCCGGTTGGCGGCCCAGATGCCGAGCGGCAGGGCGATGGCGGTGGCCAGCACGAAGGCGATCCCCGCCAGGACCAGGGTGTTGAGCAGGCGCGGCCACAGCACGGTCAGCACCGGCTGATTGAACGAGCGCGAGTATCCGAAATTGCCCTGCAGCGCTTGCCCGGCCCACGCGAGGTAGCGGTCCATCAGGGGCTTGTCGATGCCGTAGACGGCACGCAGCCGCGCGGCGTCCGCGCTGGTCATCTTGGGGTCGCCCGCGATCATCAGGTCGATCGGATCGCCCGGCATCAGCCCGATCAGCAGATAGACCACGAAGCTCATCAAGGCGAGCGTGACGATGGTCTGAACGGCGCGGCTCGCGAAATATCGGGTCATGTCATGGGGACCGCGGGCCTCCAGCCTGCATCATGATCGAGCGGTCCGGAGGCCAGCGGTCCGGATGACCATGATCACGCCGCCAGCCTCTTCTCCAAGCCCGCTTTCACCGCAGGCCAGTCGGTGTCGACGATCGAGAAGTAGACCGAATCGCGGACATGGCCGTCGGCCATGATCATGTGCTTGCGGAAGATGCCTTCCTGGGTGGCGCCGAGCTTCAGGATGGCGGCACGGCTGCGAGCATTGCGCGCGTCGGTCTTGTATTCGACGCGATGGAACTTCAGCGTCTCGAAGGCATGCCGCATCAGGAGCAGCTTGCACTCCGGATTGACCGGGCCGCCCCAGGTCGAGGGTTCGTACCAGGTCGAGCCGATCTCGAGCTTCTTGTGCGCCTCCTCGATGTTGAGGTAGCGCGTCATGCCGACGTAGCGCTTGTCGGCCTTCAACAGCACGGCAAAGGCGAGATCGTGCGTGCCGTCACTGCGCTTGAGCGCATTGTCGATGTAGGGATCGTAGAGCGCGCCCAGCGCCGAGGTCGTGACGGTGAAGATCTCGGGATGTTGCGCCGCCGGCCTGATGGCTTCGCGATGGCGCTCTTCCAGCGGCTCCAGGCGCACGAATTTTCCGTCAAGTGCTGCCTTGGCGAGCGCCATCTACTCCTCCCAGCGCCATTGCTCGATCCACAGGGTCGAGCTGTTGAGGTGACCGGTCGGCACCACGCCCTTGAGCGCTTTGGGAATCACGAAGGGGTCGACGCGGAAGAACAGCGGCAGGACGGGTAGGTCGTCGGCATGGATGCGCTGGATGTCGGCGAACAGGGCGCGGCGCTTGGTCGAATCGAGTTCACGCTCGGCGGCATCGAGTGCCTTGTCCATGTCGGCACTCCTGTAGCCCGGATAGTTCTGGCCGCTCCAGCCGTTCGCGGCCGAGGGGATCTCCTCCGAATGAAGGGTCGAGCGCGGCACGCCTTCGGGTTGCTCGACCCAGGCATACATCGCGAGCCCGGTGAACTGCCGCCGGTTCAGGGACTCCGAGAAGATGCGCGGGGGTTCGGCCTTGATGCGCACCTCGACCCCGACCTGGCGCAACTGGCTCTGGATCACCTGCGCCACGAGCTCGCGCACGCGATTGCCGGCGGTGGTCGTGATCTCGATCGAGAGGCGCTCGCCCTTGGCATTCTGGCGCGCCCCGTTCTTGCTGTCGGCGAAGCCCGCCTCGTCCAGAAGCTTGCGCGCCGCCGCCGGATCGTAGGGGTATTGGCGCGCCACCGGGCTGTACATCGGGTCGAGCGGGCTGACCGGGCCGTCGGCGACCGGCTGCTTGCCCTCGAACAGCTTGTCGGAGATCGCCTTGCGGTCGATCGCCATCAGGATGGCCTGGCGCACGCGCCGGTCGGCCAAAAGGTCGTTGTCGAGCTTGGTGTCGATGTGCTCGTAGATCAGCGCCGGCTTGTAGATGAAGTCGTACTTGTCCTGGTGGCGCTTCTCGAAGGCCAGCGCCTGGTCGAGCGAGAGCCCGAGCTCGCCCAACACGTAGTCGACATTGCCGGACAGCAAGTTGGCCTCGAGCGCCGCGCTGTTCTCGATGATCTTCACGACGATGCGCCTGAAATGCGGCTTCTCGCCCGTCCAGCGCGCGTTCTGCTCGAGCGCGATGCGGCTGCCGGGAACGATCTCGACGATGCGGTAGGGGCCGAAGGCAAGCCCGGGGTTGGTCGAATCGGTGTCGTAGGCGGTCTTGTTGCGGTACTCGGCCGGATTGGCGTCGAAGATCGGCTTCTCGATGTGTGCCGGCACGAGGTTGAGGCCGAGGCTGTTGTAGTCGAACGTCACGCGGTCGATCGTCATGGTGAAATGGCGGTCGTCCTTGATGTCGAGTTTGAGGATGCGCTTATAACCTTCGGACGAGGCGACGCCGGACAGCGGATGCTTGCCGACCTCCAGGGTGAAGGCGACATCCTTCGCGGTGACGGGTATGCCGTCGCCCCACTTCATGTCGCGCATCTCGACATCGACCTCCATGCCTTTCTTGCCGCCCCCTTTCCCGTCATCTGGCAGGTCGATCACGCGCGCCTTGCCGTTCTCGATGGTGGGCAGTTCGGTGCAGACGAGACAGACGAGTTTGGAGTTGGCGTCGTAGGCCGTCAGCGGCCGCGCCGTCATGTTGCTGATCAGCGACTTGGCCAGCATCGAGCTTATCAGCGGATTCCAGGTGCCCGGCGTCTGCGTCATGCCAAGCACCAGCTCGTCCTTGGCGTAGGCGGGAAGGGCGAGCGTGCAGAGTGCGAGAACGAGGGAAAGACCGCGACGGATCATGTCCGCCGCACCGTCGCATCCGTCGATGAAGGAGGCAACCTCAAGGGGACCGCGGGCCTCTGGCCCGCTCATGATCATGTCAGCGCATTCACATGCGCGAGCGGGCCGGAGGCCCGCGGTCCAATGACTATTACCGCCCCATCATCGAGCGCGGCACGGGCGGGCGGCCGCCGTGGTTGGCCGACCATTGCTCGGGCGCCTCGAGGAAGGCCCTGGTCTCGGTGAGGCCGCGCTCGTCGAAGTACTTGTGCTTCTGCGCCGCTTCCAGCGCGTCCCACCAGGTGGCGAGCGAGTGGAGTTTCACGCCGCCCGCCGCCAGCATCTCCACGCTCTGCGGGAAGATGCCGTAGTGGAAGATCACGAAGCAGTCGGTGACCTTGGCTTCGGCCTTCTTCAGCGCCTCGATGAAGACCAGCTTGCTGCCGCCGTCGGTGGCGAGATCCTCGACCAGCAGGACGCGCTTGCCGGGCTTGAGATCACCCTCGATCTGGGCCATGCGGCCGAAGCCCTTGGGCTGCTTGCGGACATAGATCATCGGCTTCTTGGCCAGCGCCGCCAGGAACGCCGCGAACGGGATGCCGGCGGTCTCGCCGCCCGCCACGACGTCGATCTTGTTCCAGCCGATTTGCTTGTCGATCGATTTCAGCGCGTGATTCATGATCTTGGCGCGCGCTTCGGGGTAGGAGATCAGCTTGCGGCAGTCGATGTAGACCGGGCTCGCCCGGCCTGAGGTAAAAATATAGGGATTGTCGGGGCGGCAGTGGATGGCCTCGATGTCGAGCAGCAGACGTGCCGTGTCGCGGGCCTCCGGCGTACCGCTGGCTCGCGCCGAAATAGCCTTTCCATTCAACTTGTTGGCCGGGATTTGCACAGCTGCAGCGCCCGGCGATTTGGCCTTCTTCGTCGTCGCCATGCTGCTTTTCCCCCGCGCCGCTTGCGACAATATGACGGTCGTGTGTTTAGCGTTCATCCACAGGAGCGGCAAGGGCGGCAGCGGCAGTTCGGGCTGATCGGCGATCCGAAATTAGTCAGTTTCTTTGGAATACTGACGATTCAAGCCAGCAACCGGCAGGCGCCACCCCCGGTAGATCGACATCAGCCGCAGGAAAAGGCACAGCGCGGCCCCGAACAGGGCCACCGGCAGGGTCGGCAGCCCCAGCATGAACCCGAGGGAGATCGAGCCGGCGCCGGCCAGGGCGGCCACGGCATAGAGCTCGGCGCGCAGCACCGTGGGCACCTGCAAGGTGAGAAGGTCGCGCGCCACGCCGCCGCCGATGCAGGTAATCATGCCCAGAATCGCCGCCATGACCGGGTTGAGGCCGTAAGCCAGCGCCTTCTGTGTGCCGGTCACGGCGAACAGACAGAGGCCCGCGGCATCGAACAGCAGCACCGGCGTCTTCAGCCGGCCGATCAGGTCGGATGCGAAGAAGCCCAGCAGGCCGGCGGCGACAGCGGCGGCGAGGTAGCGCCAGTCGGCGATGGCCGCTGGCGGCACGGCGCCGATCAGCAGATCGCGGGCAATGCCGCCGGCGACGGCGGCGGCCCAGGCAACCACCAGCACCCCGAACAGGTCGAGGCGGCGGCGCACGCCGCGTGTGGCGCCGCTGATGGCGAACACGAAGGTGGCGCCGAGATCCATCGCATCGAACAGCATCGTTTCGACATTACACCGATTGCGGCGACCCGCCGAGATGGCAGAGTGCGGCAAGGGAGAACACATGGCTAAGAGACCTTTCCGACGCTGGCGTACGGTCCGCTTCGTCGTTGGCCGCCGCCGCCTGCTGCTGTCATTCGCCGCGGGCCTGCTCGTCTTCGCCGTGCTGCCGGACAGGCTCTATCTGGCGACGCGATTCATCTTCGCCTGGGATGTCATGACGGCGCTCTATGTCAGCTTCACCCTCACCATGATGGCGCAGTCGACGGTCGAGACCTGCCATAGCCGCGCCGCGCTCTACGACGAGGGCGACTGGGTCATCCTTGTCCTGGTGGTCGCCAGCGCCGCCGCCAGCTTTGTCGCCATCTTCGCCGAGTTGGCGTCGCTTGCCGGCGAGCGCGAACCGCTGGCGCTCGGACTTGTCATCACGGCGGTAACCGTCGCGCTGTCCTGGACGTTCACCCACGTGGTCTTCACGCTCCACTACGCCAACGTCTACTACAGGCCCGACGACGACGGTCCCGGCGGCCTGCACTTTCCCGGCAACCGGCCCCCGGACTACAAGGACTTTCTCTACTATTCCTTCGTCATCGGCTGTGCCTGCCAGACCGGCGATGTCGCGACGATTTCGCCCATCATGCGTCGGCTCACGCTGGTGCACGGCGTCGTTGCCTTCGCCTTCAATACCGCCATCCTCGCGCTGACCATCAATGTCGGCGCCAGCTTGCTTCATTGAGTCCTGCCATGCCCGTCCGCAGCCGTTTGGTCGACCTCGTTGGCTTGGCCCTGTTCGTCGCGCTGTGCCTCGGCGTCGGCGCGCTCGGCGCCTCGATCGCCGCGACCAGCGTCGAGAACTGGTATTCCGGGCTCGTCAAGCCGTCCTTCAATCCGCCCGACGAGGTGTTCGGGCCGGTATGGACCGTGCTCTACATCCTGATGGGTGTGGCGGCGTGGCGCGTGTGGCGCAGCGCCGACCGCGACACCACGCGCGGGCCGTTGACGCTGTTCGCGTTGCAGCTTGCGATCAATCTCGGCTGGAGCGTGGTGTTCTTCGGTCTGCAAAAGATTGCCTCGGCGGTCGCTACCATCGTCGTGCTGGACGTCGCCGTCCTGGTGACCATGCTCGCGTTCCGCGCCGTCGACCGCTTGGCTGCGTTGCTGATGCTGCCGTATGTCGCGTGGATCGCATTCGCGACCGTGCTCAACATCGCGATCTGGCGCCTCAATCCGGCGGTCTGAGCGCAAGCCGGCGGCGACTATTGTTTGGCCGGCAGTCGAGGGCCCGCGGCGTGTCGGCTCATGTCCGCACCGTCGTCGGCCTTCAGCTCGAGGAAGACCGCCGATGACAGGACGGTCAATAGGCCCAGCGCCAGGAAGGCTTGCTGGGCGCCGTGGATGATCGCGTCGGGATGCGAATGCATCTCGGGTGGAACGAAGATGGCGGCGATCAACGCGGCACCCGCCACGCCGAAGCTGATCGCGAGCTGCTGGCCGGTGGAGGCGATCGTGCTGGCGCCGCCGGTCTGTTGGCCCGTGATGTCAGCATACACCAGCGTGTTCATGCTGGTGTATTGCATGGAGGTGAAGAAGCCCAGGACGAAAGCCTGCAGGAGGATCCGCCAGATCGGCGTGTCGGCGCCAACGGTCGAGAACGACATGATCATCAGCCCGACGACGATCGTGTTGCCGACGAGCACGGTGCGATAGCCTAGCCGCGCCAGGATCGCCGGCATCAAGGTCTTCATCCCAAGCGAGGCGATGGCCTGCGGCAGGACCAGCAGGCCCGACTGGATCGGCGAGAAGCCGAGGCCGATCTGGTAGAGCAGGGGGAACAGGAACGGGATGCCGCCCAGCCCCAGACGCGTGACGAAGCCGCCGTTCACCGACGCGCGGAAGGTGCGGATCTTGAACAGTCCGAGATTGAGCAGCGGAAACGCCGTCCGGGTGGCGCGAATGCCGTAGCCCGTGAGCAAGATGGCGGCGAGCGCGAGCAGGCCCAACATCTCGGACCCGCTCAAGCTGTGGTCGCCGAACACCTCCAGCACGTAGGACAAGAGCGCAATGCCGCCGCCGAACAGCACCAGGCCCACCACGTCCAGCGGATGGGTCTCGGCTTCGCGGTAGTCGGGCAGGTGGCGATATACGAAGTAGACGCCCAGCAGGCCGACCGGGACGTTGACGTAGAATACCCCGCGCCAGTTGAAATAGGTGACCAGCAGACCGCCGGTGACGGGCCCGATCATCGGGCCGATCAGGCTGGGGACCGCGACGAAGCTCATGACGCGGACCAGATCGGCCTTGCCGTAGGTGCGCGCCAGCGTCATGCGGCCGACCGGCACCATCATGGCCCCGCCCACGCCCTGCAGGACGCGGCAGGCCACCAGCATCTCGAGGCTGGTCGAGAGGCCGCACAACACCGAGCCCAGGGTGAAGACGCCGATCGCCGAGGCGAAGACGCGCCGCGTGCCGAACCGGTCGGCCATCCAGCCGCTCACCGGAATGAACACGGCGAGGCTCAGCGTATAGCTCGCCAGCACCGCCTTCACGCTGAGCGGCATCACGTCCATCGCCTGCGCGATGGCCGGCACCGCGGTGTTGAGGATCGTCGTGTCGAGCGACTGCATGAAGAACGCAACGGCGACCAGCCACGGCAGCAGCCGCTTGATGGCCTGGCCTGGCGGAACGGTGGTTGTCGCAGCCATCGTTAGTGCTCGCGAGCCCGTGACGGACTCGGTGCGCGAACGGTGACTGGCAACAGGCTGGCGAGACCGCCCGTGAGAAGAGCGCGGCGCGAGGACATCGCCGTCAGTTTGAACATGCATCGATGCAGGTGCAAATGAAGTTGATCGTCCGCTAAGGTTGGACCAGAGGGAGTTGGCATGCAGCGCAGATCGTTCCTCGCTGGTCTCGCCGCCGCGGGAATGTGTTTGACCGTCGGCTGCACCAGAGCCTCGGCCCAAATGCAGACGCCGGCGCCTCAACTCGCCAATCCGGCGTCGCAGAACTGCGTGGCGCAGGGCGGGACGCTGCGACTCGAGCGCCGTCCCGATGGCGGCCAATACGGCGTCTGCGTCTTCACCGACAACTACCAGTGCGAGGAGTGGGCGATGTTTCGCGGCGAATGCCGGGTCGGCGGACTGCGCGTCACCGGATACATAACGCCGGCCGCGCGCTACTGCGCCATCACGGGCGGGCGCTACGCCGTGGTCGCGAAAGGCGGTGCCGCGGACGAGCAGGGCGTCTGCTCCTTGCCGGGCGGCAAGTCATGCGCCGCCGACGCCTATTATGCCGGCATCTGTGGTCGCTGAGGGCGGCGCGACGCCACGGGCACGGTGTGGCAAGCGGCTAATCAACCGCACTTCGGGATCGGCTTGAACTCAACGCGGCGGTCGAGCGCGTCGCTGAGGTCGTCTTTGCCGGTGCCAACCATCATTTGGCTCGACGCGGCGCCGTTGGCGATCAAGTGACCACTCAATGGCGGCGCGTCGCGTTCCAACTGGCCCTTCACATAATTTGCGCGCTGGAGGGACAGTTGCTCGTTGATCTGCTGGGAACCGGTCCGGCTGGTATGGCCCGTCACTTCGATGCAACCGTTGGCCTTGGTCGTCTGCTGTGCCGCCTGCTGCGCGATCTGCTCGAGCCAGATGGGATATTGGCCGCTCACCTGCGGATCCTGATAGAACTGAGTCGAGCCCGGCTGGAACAGGAATTTGACGGCCAAACGGTTCCTGCTGAGCCCATAGGCTATGGCGTCACCGAAAGCCGTCGATGCTTCCGCCACCTGGTTCAGCTTCCAGCGCGTGAGATAGATGCCATTGTAGGCTTTTAGCTGATCGCCCGCCGGAGACGTCTTCGCCGCCGTATAGAGGCTCAAGGCCGATTGATACTGGCCGGCATTGTAGGCCTGGTCGCCCTGGCTGATGAGCGACGCCGTCCTAAGCCCATCGAGGAATTCCTTGTTGATGGGATCGCCGACCTTGGTGGCCTGGCAGGTGCTGATATAGGCCTGCGTGGCGGGATCGGTGGTCCATACCGGACTTTCCCGGAAGACGGTGGTCGGCGTTCCATCGACGCCGGCGAACTGGGAGCGGGCGACGCCTTTGGCGACGACCTTGCCCGTCTTGAGGTCGCCGAGCACGAGGCAGAAGCGATAGGCCTCGCGGGGTCCGGCCGTCTGGTTCTGGCCGTTGACCGGCGTGAAGGTCCCGACGAGCACCAAGGGCGGGTCTTTCAAGGCGTCCGGCGAGAACTTCTCGATGGAGAACCGGGGATACTGCCGCTGCACCAGATCCGTGACCTGGGCCTGGATACCGTCCGTCGCCCGAGAACCATAGCCGGTGACGCCATCGACCAGGGGATCGATAACCACGCGATAGGATCCGGCCGGTGCCGCGGTGAACACGGTGTTGGCCGCGCTGGCCACCGCCTGATCGAAAGGCAGGATCGGCGGGAGCGGCGCCGGAGCAGCCGCGGTCTGCGGCGCCGTGGTGGATGGCGTCGACCCCGATTCCACGCAGGCCACCAGGCCGGCGCACAGCAGCGAGAGGCTGACGGCGAGACCTGTCCGGCGCAAGATCCGGCAGCTTACCGTCCCATCGTCAATCGGGTCAGCGACAACGATCCCGGAGGTAAGCTCGGTCTTCATCGGAGAGTGCTCCTGTTAGTTGCGAGTATTGCAGTATACTTTTGCAACGCGGATCGTTTGCCGACAACGCAGGCTTGGTGTCCTCGGCCTTCTGCCTCTTCATTGTCACAGGCTGTTGATCGGCCGGCTTGCGCGCGGCGTCTATGGATGCCTCGCGCAACAAAGCCTCCTGTTGTGCGGCGGACAGAAAGCCCGTGTCGGGCTGGCCGCGGGCGCGCTGCCAGGACGCGATCATCTCGCGTGAGCGAGGTCCGAACACGCCATCGCTGCCACGGGTGTCGAAGCCCAGCACGGTCAAGACCATCTGGAGGCGCTGGCGGTCGGCCGATGTGAGCTGAAGCGCAGTCTCGGCCGTCTCCGCTGCGGCCTTTCGGGCCGCAGCTTCAGCAGCGGCCTTTTGCTTGGCATCGGCGTCTGCTCTCTGTTTTGCCTCGTCATCTGCCTTCTGTTTCGCCTCCGCGTCTGCCTTTTGCTTCGCCTCGGCGTCTGCCTTTTGCTTGGCTTCGGCGTCCGCCTTCTGCTTCGCCTCGGCATTAGCCTTCTGCTTGGCTTCGGCGTCTGCCTTCTGCTTCGCCTCGGCATCGGCCTTCTGCTTGGCCTCGGCATCAGCCTTTTGCTTGGCTTCGGCCTTCTGCCTGGCTTCGGCGTCCGCCTTCTGCTTGGCCTCGGCATCAGCCTTCTGCTTCGTCTCGGCATCGGCCTTCTGCTTGGCTTCGGCATCCGCTTTTTGCTGCGCCTCGGCCTCTGCCTTCCGTTTCGCCTCGGCTTCTACTTTCTGTCTGGCTTCAGCCTCCGCTCGTTGTCGCTCAGCCTGCGCTTTGGCCAGCGCCGCTTCAGCCTGCCGCTTGGTCTCGGCGTCTGCGGCATCGTCCGACTGATGCCGCGCCGCCAATTCGGTGTCCACCTTGCCCCCGGCCTCCGGCTGTCCAGTTTGCGACACAAACATGAAATATCCCGCCGCGAGGAGAATCGCTGCGGTCGCGCCGCCGGCATAGAGCGCGACGCGCTTGCGTCCGGTGACGCGGGATAGAACTGCAGAGGAGGGCGCGGATCCCGGGAGCTCGGTCGCCGGCACTGCCGGCACCGGCTCGCGGCGTAGCCGACGGTCGACCACTGTGGTGTCGTCGGGCCACACCTGGTTCGAGGCAAAGCTGGCGCGCCACACCGCGATCGATTGCGGGCGATCGGCGGCGCGCACCGCCAAGCCGGTATCGATCCCTCTCAACATCTCATGCGGAAAGCCAGCCGGCCTAAGCTCGGTCAGGGGCTGATAGCGATCGTTGAGAATTCTCTCCACAGCGCTCGGCGGCGGCCGGCCCGCCACCGCACAGTAGAGTGTCACCGACAGGCCATAGATGTCGGTCCAGGGGCCCTGTTCGTCCGACGTATGCTGCTCCGCGGCGGCATAGCGCGGGGTGAAAACAGCGGTCATTGCTGTGGTGCGACCGGCCATCGACGCCCGCGAGGCACCGAAATCGATCAGGGTCGGGTTGTTCTTGGCATCGAGAATGATGTTGGCCGGCTTGATATCCCGGTGGAGGAACCCCGTCGCATGAACCTGCTCGAGTCCGTCGAGCAACCGATCCAGCAGACGCTCGACGATCGCCGCCGGCAACGACCCCTCGCGCTTCAAGCGCTGCTCGAGCGTCTCGCCCCGCGCCAGCGCCATCACCATATACGCCGTTCCGTTTGCCTCGAGGTAGTCGTAGACCCGGACCACCGCCGGGACGCTCTCGAGCGTCACCAGGGTGCGGGCTTCGTCGAGGAAACGCTCGCGGCCCCAGACGAAGTCTTCGGCAAGTTGCGTCGAGCGAGGGACGACCGTGGTGCCGCCTTCGCGCACCGCCAAGGACGTCGGCAAATATTCCTTGATCGCCAGTTCGCGGCCCAGCAGCGTGTCGCGCGCGAGATAGGTGATGCCAAAAGCGCCCTGGCCGAGCACGGAAATCAGCTCATAGTTCCGCAGCCGAGTTCCTGGCGGCAGCGTGCCGTGGAGTTCGTGATGCTCGGAGTCCGATTTGGTATCAGGCCCCATTCCAGTGTCCTAGCGCCGCTTGGAGGATTATCTTAGAGGTGACATACGCCGGGCTTCCACCTCACGTCTGGCCAAGGTGCACTGATGCGCGCGGCATGGAAATGGTCCCCCTTTGACTTTTGAAATAGCCGCCCAAACGGCGCAAGCGCCGATACAACTGCCCGTCAGGGAAGATAGAGTAATACCACCCGATGGCGACACTGCGGCAACGGGCGAAGCTAAGCTCAACGAAGTGGCGCTGAAGGGTAGATCGGCGCCATGTTTATTCCAGCGTGACTGCGGAAATCCCTTCGGCCGACGCCGCCGCTTCGGGTGCGGGTGAAGGCTGACAGCATTCTGCTGGCATTGCGGGCGAGCGTGCGCCTACTCGTGGTGCACGACCGACGTTCCGCGCTCTCCCGCGCCCTCTATGCCGGTACGCAAGTATTGTTCTGCTCGGCGTTCACGCTTGGCTCTTGACAGAACTGAGCAATGTTGTGGCGTATGCCTGCCGACACTCACGGGCAGAGGATCGGCATCATGAACACGCTATTCATTGTCATCGCGCGCGGAGTAACCTCCGCGCTGGAGCGCAGCGAAGGATCTCATCGCCGCTTGCCACGGGCATGAGATCCTTCGCTGCGCTCAGGATGACAGCGATGTTGCACATCTCCAGTCGACGACCAGCATTTCGCCGCCCGTTCAACTCGCGCGGATCTCGGCTATCGAGCCGTTGAAATAGAACGCCTCGGCCGGCAAGTCGTCATGCAGTCCGTCAAGTATTTCAGCACACCCCTGGAGGGCGTCCTTCAAGCTCACGTAAGAACCGGGCCGGCCCGTCCAGGGCTCGGCGCAGAAAAAGGGCTGGGCGAAGAAATTCGACAGCTTGGTGGCGCGTTCGACGGCGAGCGGGCCGGCCGCCGCGGCAAGGCCCTCGTCCCACAACAGGGCGATGGCCTGGCGCGCGCGCTCTGCTATCGAAGCGTGTTCGCCGCTGATCGCCTTGCTTTCCAGCAGCCGCGAGCGCGAGTTTTGCAGGTTGACGCAGGGGTAGATCTTGGCCTTCGCGACCTTGATCGACAGGTGGATGACGACATCGGCCGTCGTTAGGCCCGCGAGGCGATCCTCCGTCCAGGGCCCGTCCTCGGCACGGAAGAAGAAAGTTTGAACCGCCCCCACGGTGCCTTCGCTGAATCCTTCCTTCTTGAGTTCATCGGCGAGCGAGAAGCCAGGTTCGCGCGCCGCCGGCCATTGCATGAGAGTGAAAAGAGAAATACCTTCCGCCCCGTCGCTGAGGCGCCGCACCAACTCCTCCATGACCACGGTCGTGCCGGCGCCAAACTCGCCGGCGATGGCAACCGTGCCGCCGGCAACCAGCGGGCACATGACATCGATCACCTTGATGCCCGTCTCCAGCAGCTTGCCGGCGCCGCCGGCCTTGGGGGGCGGGCCGGCGAGCAGGGTCACGACGCGTTCGAACGTCGCCGGGTCGATCGGCGTTTCGGCGTGGCGCAGGGAGTTCAGCACCGTCGCCCCGCGCGGCACGACATCGATCGGCGAGACGGTGACGCCGCGAACGATGCCGCCGCCCGGCCGCTGGACCACCCGGACGGTGACGGCGCGCTTGTTTGCTTCGTCGCTGACGGCGAGTTCGGTCAGCAAGTCGGGCAAGGACTGTGGATTGAACAGAGCCTCGACCACCTCGCCGCGCGTTTCGAGCAGCCGGCCGATGCGGTTCGCAAAGTCGTCGGGCAGGCGATGCTCGTGAAGGGTGTTCGTCACCATGGTCAACATCCTTTCTTTCAGTTTGGTACGGGCGGCATGCAGGCGGTTGTTCACGGTCGCGGCGGAAATGCCGAGGAAGATGGCGATGTCCTGGTGCGAGCAGTCGTGCACGAAGAAGAGCGTCGCTGCCTCGCGCAGCGCCGGCGGCAGTTCGGTGATTGCCGAGAGGGCGGCTTCGGTCTGATGGCGCCGATCCAGGATGTCATCCGCCGGCGGTTGGTCGCTTGCCACCTGTTCGGCGGCAGCAAGCGGGAGAAGTTCCAGATGCGTGCGCCGCAGCACGCGCGACGCATGATGCCGCACGATGCTGCGCAGCCAGCCGGGAAAGGCGGCCGGCTCGGCGAGGCTTGGCAGCGCGGCCCAGGCGGCCACGAATGCCTCCTGGACCACGTCCTCGGCCCGGTGAAAATCGCCGACCAGCGCCAGCGCCGAGCCGAAGGCGAAGTGCTGAAAGCGCTGCGTGAGCGCCACGAAGGCCTTTACATCGCCTTGTGTGGCGCGCCGGACGAGTTGTTCGAGATCCATGCCATTCCCTCACCCATAAGGTGCCGGATGAGGGCTCCGGCCTTTGGCTTCAAGGACTCTTTTTTATTGCGCCGCGCCGCCGGCCCACGGCGACATCACCTCGTTCATGCCGGTCAGCTCGCCGGTCGCGGGATCGCGCACGATGCAGCACGGGTTGGCAAATCCGAGCGGCGACACCTGGTTGGCGACTTCGACGGTCGGCAGCCTGCCGGCAATTGCCTTCTTCACCACGTCGGGCAGCTCGCGGTTGACGCGGATCGGGCCGACGCCCGAGACGTCGATGCGCGGCTGATGGAACGCCGTCTCGACATCGAGACCGCGGTCGATCAGCATCAGGGAAAGCTGCGTCACCGCCGGCACGATGCGCCGGCCGCCCGAGGCGCCGATGCAGAACCACGGCTTGCCGTCCTTGGCCACGACCACGGGACAGATGTTGCACAGCGGCCGCTTGCCCGGCGCGATCGAGTTGGGCCGGTTGGGCTCGGGGTCGAACCACAGCATGCCGTTGTTCATGGTGATGCCGGTCTTGGGCAGCATGACGCCCGAGCCGAACAGCGACATCAGGGTCTGGGTCAGCGCTACCATGTTGCCTTCGGAATCGGCGGCGCAGAAATGCGTGGTGCAGGTATTGGTGGGCTTGTCGCCCATGGTCTTGAGTCGTTCCTCGTAGGCCTGATGCATGCCTTGCGCGATGGCGACGAAGAAGTCGGCGCCGGGTGCGCCTTTGCCTTGAGTGCCGGCGCCGGCCAGCTCGACCGTGCGTCGAAGCGTTGGGCCCGCGGTCAAGCCGCCTGCGACGTTGATCGTGGCACCGCCATGCTCGAACGACAGCGGCTCGACGATCCTCGCCTCATAGGATCTGAGATCGTCGTAGTCGATGGCCGAGCCGCCGGCCTGCAAGTCGGCGGCGACGTCGCGCGCCAGCGCGCCTTCATAGTACTCGCGCGGGCCACCGTCGCTCAGCCGCTGGTAGGTCTCGCCGAGAGGACCGAGCTTCAGATAACGCGTCGTGCCCTGCCAGTCATTGGTGGGAACGCGACCGCCGTCGGGCAGGTAGTTGGCCTTGGACGCCGGAAACTTGGAGAGATGCTCCGCCCCGTTGGCGATCATCACCTGCATGTACCAGTCGAGTTCCATGCCGCGCTTGGCGAGCTGGATGGCAGGCGCCATCACGTCCTGCCACTTGAGCGTGCCGAAGCGCTCCAGCGCCTTGGCCATGCCGGCGACCTGGCCGGGCACGGCGATCGAGTGATAGCCGACCTCGTTCCTCTGCTCGAGAATGTCGGGCCACGCGAACGGATTGGCGGGGCCGGGACCGACGATGCGGTAGTTCTTGGGATCGAGCTTCTTGGCGGAGAGGGGACCGTAATCGATCGTCCAGGCGCGGCTCTCCTTGGCGCTCCAGATCGTCATGAAGCCCACGCCACCGATGCCGCTCATCCACGGCTCGACCGTACCGATGGCCATGCCGGTGGCGACTGCGGCGTCGATGGCATTGCCGCCCTTGCGCAGGATCTCGGCGCCAACCTCAGCTGCTCTGCAGTTTTGCGCAACCACCACGCCTTTGCCACGAATTGGCTGCTTGGTGACTCTCCATTGACGTGTCAGGGACTCGCTCATCAACTCTCCCACTGGTTAACAGGGACTGTAGCGGGGCCTGATTTCGCCACAAACCCTGTTAAACTGCAGGGCGGACAGGGCAAGAAAGATCGCAGGCGTGACGGAACTGAACCAGATCGACC
>DASZJU010000094.1:0-15191 GCA_035947815.1 Reyranella sp. | reverse complement strand
TCGTCCTGCTGATGGGCGCCATTCAGCTCCTGTCGCTCGGCATCATCGGCGAATATCTCGGGCGTCTCTTCCTCGAGGTGAAGAGCCGGCCGATCTACGTCATCGAGGGCGTCTACGAGGACGGGACCGTCCAGCCGCCCCAATCTTGACGCACAAGTCCTGACCGCATGGACCTCAAGGAAGAGGACATTCTAGGCGCCGATATCGGCCGACACTGGTATTACCGCGCCAAGGCGGCCGCGCTTCGCCGCGCCGTCGGCGACCTCGGGCCAAAGCGCATCCTCGATGTCGGCGCGGGCTCGGGCTTCTTCTCGCGCCATCTGCTGGCCGAGACCGGCGCGCAATCGGCGCTCTGCGTCGACATCGGCTACCCAAGCGAGCGCGACGACAGCGTGGCCGGCAAGCCCGTGCTCTTCCGCCGCGACACCGGCCCGACCGACTGCGACCTGGTGCTGATGATGGACGTGCTGGAGCATGTCGACGACGACCGCGGGCTGCTTCGCCACTACGCCGCCAAGGTGCCGTCGGGCGCGCATTTCCTGGTGACGGTGCCCGCCTTCGGCTTCCTGTGGAGCGGCCACGACGTGTTCCTGGAGCACAAGAGGCGCTATCGCCTCGCCGAGATCGAGACGGCGATGCGCGATGTGGGCCTGCACGTGGTGCGAGGTTCCTATTACTTCGGCCTGGTGTTCCCGCTGGCCGCAGCGGTGCGGCTGGCCACACGCGGTGAAACCGAACCCCGGAGCAGTCTCATGAAGCACGGCGTCATCACCAACGGCATCTTGAGCGCGATCTGCGTGGCCGAGCTGCCGCTGTTCCCGCTGAACCGATTGGCCGGCCTGTCGGCTTTCGTGCTGGCGAAGAAGCCTTAAATTCTCCGTCATCCCGAGCGAAGCCGCCCAAAGGGCGGCGTAGTCGAGGGACCTCCTCTTATCGCCGAGACAACAGAAAAGGTCCCTCCACTACGCCTCACTGCGCGAGGCTCCGGTCGGGATGACGGTGTTTTTGATCAACGATAGGCCTACGTTCCTACGGGCCAGGAAGATTTCAGCGAGGAGGAACCCATGCCGCTTCTTTACACAAAGCAGGGCCATACCGGCATTCTGACACTCAGCCGTCCCGAGGCCCGCAACTGCTGGGGTCAGGACTATGCCGATGGCCTGATCCGTTATCTCGACGAGGCGGCGGAGGATGACGAGGTGCGCTCGGTCATCCTGACCGGCGACGAAGCGGGCGGCGCCTTCTCCGCCGGCGCCAACCTCAGGGATCCCAAGACCCACAACACCCGCTCGGCCGAGGCCTTCATCAAGCGCGTCGGCCGCGCGCGCAATTTCCCCTCCAACCTGGTGAGCGACTTCCCCAAGCCGGTGATCGCCGCCGTCAACGGCTATGCCATCGGCATCGGCTGCATCGTCACCTTCTGCTGCGACCTGATCGTGGCGTCGGAGCGGGCGGAGTGGCGCTTGCCGCAGGTGGCGCTCGGCATCCTGCCCAACTACGGCGGCGCGACGCGGCTGGCGCGGATCGTCGGCAAGGGCCTGGCGATGCGGGTCGCCATGGGCTTCCCGCTCAAGGCCGACGAGGCCCATCGCATCGGCCTCGCCCAGTGGCTGGTGCCGCACGCCGAGCTGATGGCCCAGGCCATGGCGGTCGCCGACCACATCGCCGGACTGCCGCCGCTGGCCGTACGCATGGTCAAGGAGTCGATGAACCGCGGACAGGACATCCCCAACATCGCGGACGCTTCCCTGGTCGACGCCTACCGCTTCATGGTGCTGGAGATGAGCGAGGACAAGGCCGAGGCGCATGAAGCCTGGAGGCAGCGACGCACGCCTCGCTTCCGCGGTCGATAATGCGGAGGGTATGGGATTCCCGGCTTTGCCGCCGCCGCTCGGACTGCAATAATGCCAGCATCATCCTCGGACGCGGGAGACGTTTCGCAGGTTGATGCAACGGCGCGATAAGGCCGGGGAAAGGGAAGCGGGGGTCATGGCGAATTGGCAGGGACGCGCCGGCACAGGCCGGAGGCGCGCGGTCGAGCTTTCACGGCGCGGCCTGTTGAATGGCGGTCTCGCGCTCGGCGCCGCAGCCCTCGGCCCGCGCCTCGCCCTGGCCCAGGCCGGCGGCGGGCACGCCCACATGCCCGAGCTCGGCGTGGCGAAGGTGTCGGTTGTGCCGGCCATGGACCAGCCGCTGGTCGAGCCCGAGGCCCGTCGTTCGGCGAACGGTGTGCTCAGCACCAGCCTGCGCTGCGCCTACGCCTATCGCGACATCGGCGGCAAGCGCCTCTATCTGCGCAGTTACGAAGGCGGATCGCCCGGCCCGACACTGCGCATGAAGCCGGGCGAGACCCTGAAGATCCGACTCACCAACGACTTCCCGCCCAACCGCGATCTGGTGCCGCAGGATCTGTCGCGTCCCCATCAATTCAACAACACGAACTTCCACTTCCACGGCGCGCACTGCAGCCCGAGCGGCATCGCCGACAACGTCATGCGCATGATGGTGCCGGGCAAGTCGTATGACATCGAGATCACGCTGCCCGCGGACCACACGCGGGGCACCTACTGGTATCATCCGCATCAGCATGGCTCGGCCGACGTGCAGGTGGCGAGCGGCATGGCCGGCGCCATTGTCGTCGAGGGAGACTTCGCCGACGTGCCGGAGATCGCCCAGGCGCGCGAGCGCGTCATGGTGCTGGCACACGTCGTGTTCGACGTCTCTGGCATGGTCGAGGACTTCTACACCGTGTTCCCCGATTCCTCGACGCGGTTCCTCGCGATCAACGGCCAGCGGCGGCCGATCATCGACATGCGGCCGGGGGAGGTGCAGCGCTGGCGCCTGGTCGGCTCGCAGTACCAGCATGACATGCTGCTGGAGCTCGACAAGCACCGGCTGAATGTCATCGCCTACGACGGCATTCAGCTGGGCGCGCTCCAGGAGATGAAGCAGCTGCTGATCGCGCCGGGACAGCGCGCCGACGTGCTGGTGCAGGCCGGCAGTCCGGGCACCTACGAACTGAACTCCATGCCGTTCGATCAGGGTCATCCGTCGCCCACCGGACAGTTGGCGCGCGTCGTCGTCTCTGGCGAGCCGCTGCCGATGAAGCTCCCGGCCGCACTGCCCAAGCGGCCGCTCGAGACGATCCGCGACAGCGAGATCACGGGCCGGCGCACGCTGGTCATGTCGGAGATCGGTGACCCGCCGGAGAACTACCCCGGGGCCCTATGGCAGGAATTCACATCCATGGTCGACGGCAAGACCTTCGACCCCTCGCGCATCGACCAGCGCGTGCGGTTGGGCGCGGTCGAGGAATGGACGATCCGCAACACCGATTTGCGTGATGACCATGTGTTCCACATCCATACCAACCCGTTCCAGGTGACTGAGGTGAACGGCCAGCCGCAGGCCGACTTGCCATGGCGCGACACGGTGATTGTGCCCCACCAGCGGGGCAGTGTCGTCCTACGCTCGCGCTTCCTCGACTACACCGGCGTCTTCATGCTGCACTGTCACATGATGAACCACGAGGATATGGGCATGATGCAGGCGGTCGAAGTCTACAAGGACTGACCGGGCTCTGGCCGCCCCCTGCGCGCACAGTTATACTGGCGGCGCGACGGGGGGAAATCACGTGCAGGCTGGCGCACCTGTCCGGTTACAGGGATCCGGGCAGAACAATCGCCGAGCGGGAGCAGGGGTCATGGCCAGAGGGCAACGTTTCATCGGCACAGGCCGCGGGCTTGGGCTGCGTGCCTCACGGCGCGGCGTGCTGCAGGCCGGCCTCGCAATCGGCACGCTGGCGCTTGGCCCGCGCATTGCGCTGGGCCAGTCGGCGGGCGGGCACCAGCACGGACAAGCGCCGGACCCCGGCCTGATCAAGGCCGCCGTCGCGGCGAGCGACCAACCGCTGTGGGAACCCGAGATCCGCCGTTCGGCGAACGGCGTGCTCAGCACCAGCCTGCGCTGCGCCTACGCCTGGCGCGACATCGGCGGCATGAATCTCTACCTGCGCAGCTACGAGGGCGGCGTGGGCCCGACCCTGCGCATGAAGCCGGGCGAAACCCTGAAGATCCGCCTCGTCAACGACTTGCCGCCCAACCGCGACCTGGCGCCCGGCAACCCTTCCTATCCGCATCAGTTGAACAACACCAACTTCCACTTCCACGGCGCGCACTGCAGCCCGGGCGGCATCGCCGACAACGTCATGCGCTCGATGCCGCCCGGCAAGTCGTACGACATCGAGATCACGCTGCCCGCGGACCATACGTGCGGCACCTACTGGTATCATCCGCATCACCATGGCTCGGCCGACGTACAGGTGGCGAGCGGCATGGCCGGCGCCATCGTCGTCGAGGGCGACTTCGCCGACGTGCCGGAGATCGCCCGGGCGCGCGAGCGCGTGATGCTCCTGTCGGAGGTCGTGTTCGACGCGTCCGGCATGGTCGAGGACTTCGGCACCCTGTTCCCGGAGACCGCGACCCGCTTCCTGGCGATCAACGGCCAGCGCCGGCCCACCATCGACATGCGGCCGGGCGAGGTGCAGCGCTGGCGCCTGGTCGGCTCGCAGTACCAGAACGACATGCTGGTCGAGCTCGACAAGCACCGGCTGGCTGTCATCGCTTACGACGGCATTCAACTCGGCGCCCTGCACGAGATGAGGCAACTGCTGATCGAGCCGGGACAGCGCGCCGATGTGCTGGTGCAGGCCGGCGGCCCCGGCACCTACGAGCTGAACGCCTTGCCGAACGACCAGGGCCATCCGTCGCCCACCGGGCCGCTGGCACGCGTGGTCGTGGCCGGCGAACCACTGGCGATGAAGCTGCCGGCCGCGCTGCCCAGGCCGCCGCTCGAGCCGATCCGCGACAGCGAGATCACCGGCCGGCGCACGGTCGTTTTCGGGGCCACCGAGCCGCAGAACAACGTCGCGGGGCACTGGCAGGAGTACACCTTCACCGTCGACGGCAAGGTCTTCGATCCGTCGCGCATCGACCAGCGGGTGCGGCTGGGCGCGGTCGAGGAGTGGACGATCCGCAACACCCACGAGCACGACGACCATACGTTCCACATCCACACCAACCCGTTCCAGGTCGTCGAGATGGGCGGCCAGCCGCAGGCCGATCGGCCGTGGCGCGATACGGTGACCGTGCCGCGGATGGCCAAGGGCGGCAGTACCGTCATCCGCTCGCGCTTCCTCGATTACACCGGCGTCTTCATGCTGCACTGTCACATGATGAACCACGAGGAGATGGGCATGATGCAGTCGGTCGAGGTCTACAAGGACTGACCGCTAGAGCACGTTCCGCTCGGCTGGAATCAGCCGAGCGGAAGGTCGTGCTCTAGAATACATAGATTCTGGAGCAGCTTATGTCCGATCAGATGGAACCGCGTGCGGTTCCATCTGATCGGACGCTGCTCTAGGGCGCCACCGCTGGCGCCTGTACTGCAGGTACCGTGACTCGATTGTGGTTGACAGTCCTGAGCAATGTTGTGGCGTATGTCGGCCGACCTTCGTCGACAAGGGATCGGCATGACCTTCATCAACATTGGCGCTTTGAGAAGTGCGGCACGCGCGTCGTCGGCCGCCTGCACGACGCGCTCCGTCGGCGGCCAAATGACGGGCGGAAAGGGCGGAAACCCCTTTCCGAGGCCCTATAGCGGTACGAAAGAATTACCGGTCGTCCCGGCTGGCCGCCGCGCAAGATCGTGTCGTCTTCCTTGGCGTGGAATTGGCGTAGCGCTTGCGGAAATTGCGGAAATTCCCGTGGGCCGGTCCCTAAGGCGTGGCTGGCGCCGCTTCCTTCGCCCCGATGCGCTTCCTCTTGGCATTGATCTCGCGCAGCACCACCAGCATCTCCTCGGCGACGATGTCGCCCGGGATGCCCTCGCCCTCGGCCTCGAGCTCCTTCATGTCGACCCACACCGCGTAGAGCGGCGCCGTGCGCTGCGTGATGATGCCGGCATGCAGCAGGGTCTTGATCAGCACGCGGAAGATGTTGGTGCCTTCCTTGAGCTGGGCGCGGCGATCGTCGTCGCTGAAGATCTCCTTGACCGCATCGCGCACCCATTGCCACTCGAGCCCGTACTTGGCGTAGATGACCTGCTTCTGCTCGGTGTTGATCAGGTTGAACAGCAGCATCTGGAAGATCTGCGCCGACCAATCCTCGACCTTGCGATGCTCTTCCTCGTTGAGATGGCGGATGGTCTTGGCGGCCCAGATGCGACCGAAGCGATGATGGAACGCCTCGTCGCTCATCACGAGCTGGACCAGTCGGCGCAGCACGGGATCGTTGGTCTTGGCGTTCAGGGTCGCAAACGAGCCCATCGCCACCCCCTCGATCAGCATCTGCATGCCGACGATCTTCTTGTAGACCTCGGGCGTGCTCACCAGGTCGGCCAGCACCGTGGCGATGGTCTTGCCGACCGGCAGCGGCTCGCCCCAGCGCTTGGCGATGTAGCGCGTGAAGCCCGCGACGTGGCGGGCCTCCTCGCGCGCCTGGTTGGCGGCATATTCCTGCGCGCCCGGGTCGACCAGGATGTGGCAGAGGCTGGCCGACAGCGACAGCGCGCCCTGCTCGCCGTGCAGCAGGTTCGAGATCGACCAGTGCATGACGTCGTTGGCGAGCTGGATCTTCTGGCGATCGTCCAGCCGGTCGGCGACGGCGCTCCTGAGCTCGACCATCGTGTCGAGGGGCATCACCGGCGTCGTGGCCAGGTCGAAGGGCTGGTCGAAGTCGATGTAGCTCTTGTCCAAAGGATCCCAGAAATGGTCGTGGGTCGCCGATATGATGCTGTCGAAGGCATCGGTCCTGCGGCCGTAGCGCGGCACGTCCAGCATCGCCGCGAAATCCTCGGGCGCCACGGTATCGTAAGCTTGGTCGTAGGTAATCTGCTGGGCCATGGAGCCTCCGATTCGAGGGTCAATATGACGGAGGCGTCACCTTTTTCAATGGATTTTTCCCCAGTCCCGGCGCATGGGACTTCCGCCATATTCCGGCCGTATGGCGAGCGGTTCGCGCCGCCCGCACAGGAGTAAAGAATGTCCCGCCGCCGCCGCATCTACGAGGGCAAGGCCAAGACCTTGTTCGAGGGGCCCGAGCCCGGGACGATCGTCCAGTACTTCAAGGACGACGCTACCGCGTTCAACAACAAAAAGAAGGGCACGATCACCGGCAAGGGTGTGATCAATAACCGCATCTCCGAGTTCCTGATGACCAAGCTCGGCGAGATCGGCGTGCCGACCCATTTCATCCGCCGGCTGAACATGCGCGAGCAGCTCATTCGCCAGGTCGAGATCATTCCGCTCGAGGTGGTGGTGCGCAACGTCGCGGCCGGCTCGTTTGCCACGCGCTTCGGCGTCGAGGAAGGCACCCAGCTGCCGCGCTCGATCATGGAGTTCTTCTACAAGAACGACGCGCTGGGCGATCCCATGGTGACCGAGGAGCACATCACCGCCTTCGGCTGGGCGACGCCGCAGGACCTCGACGACATCGTGGCGCTCACGCTTCGAGTCAACGACTTCCTGTTCGGCCTGTTTCTGGGCTGCGGCATCAAGCTGATCGACTTCAAAGTCGAGTTCGGCCGCCTATATGAGGACGACATGGTCCGCATCGTGCTGGCCGACGAGATCAGCCCCGATTCCTGCCGGCTGTGGGATCTTCGGACCAACGAGAAGATGGACAAGGACCGCTTCCGCCGCGACCTCGGCAAGGTCGAGGAAGCCTACCAGGAGGTGGCGCGGCGGCTCGGCATCCTGATCGACCAGGGACCGGGCGACGTGCGCGGCCCCACCACGCTGCAGTAGTAAACGACTTTGTAACAAGGGGCGAAATGAAAGCCAGAGTTCACGTGACCCTCAAGAACGGCGTGCTCGACCCCCAGGGCAAGGCCATCGGACATTCCCTCAACCGGCTGGGCTTCGCCGAAGTGGGCGACGTCCGCCAGGGCAAGTTCATCGAGCTCGAGCTCGCCGAAACCGACAAGGAAAAGGCCAAAACGCGGCTCGACGAGATGTGCCGCAAGCTTCTAGCCAACACGGTGATCGAAAACTACTCGATCGAACTGGTCGGCTGATGAAACATACCAACCTCATCCTCTTGCCGGACCGCGGGCCTCCAGGCCCGCATCATGATCTTGAGCGGGCCTGGAGGCCCGCGGTCCGGCAAGACGGCGAGGTACAACAATGAAAGCCGCGATCCTCGTTTTCCCCGGCTCCAATCGCGAAGTCGACGTCGCCCAGGCGATCGAGCTGGTCACCGGCCGCAAGCCCCAGATGATCTGGCACGGCGACGGCGATTTCGAGAAGACCGATTTGATTGTCGTGCCGGGCGGCTTCTCCTACGGCGATTATCTGCGCTGCGGCGCCATGGCGGCGCAGTCGCCGGTGATGGCCGAGGTCAAGCGCCGGGCGGCGCAAGGCGTGCCGGTGCTGGCGATCTGCAACGGCTTCCAGATCGCCGCCGAAGCGGGCCTGCTGCCGGGCGTGCTGATGCGCAACGCCCATCTGAAGTTCGTGTGCGCCGACGTCCATCTCAAGGTCGAGACCAGCCAGAGCCTGTTCACCAACCGCTACCAGGAAGGCCAGGTGATACGCGTGCCGGTGGCCCATGCCGAGGGCAACTATTTCGCCGACGAGGCTACCCTGAAGCGCATCGAGGATCGCGGCCAGGTGGCGTTCCGCTACTGCGCGCCCGACGGCACGGTCGACGGCACCGGCAATCCCAACGGCTCGATCCGCAACATTGCCGGCGTCTTCAACGAGAGCAAGACGGTGATGGGGCTGATGCCGCATCCGGAGAACGCCGTCGAGCCGATGTTCGGCGGCACGGACGGCAAGGCGCTGTTCGAGGGCCTGGTCGAGGCCCTTACATGAGCAGCAAGCCCACAGCCGTCGAGAAGAACCCTCCCGTCAAGCTAACCAACGAGCCCGCGATCACGCCCCAGGTCGTCGCCGAGCACGGACTGTCGCCCGACGAATATCAGCGCGTGCTCGGCATCATGGGCCGCACGCCCACCCTGGTGGAGCTCGGCATCTTCTCGGCCATGTGGAGCGAGCACTGCTCCTACAAGTCCTCCAAGGTCTGGCTCAAGAAGCTGCCGACCAAGGCGCCGTGGGTGATCCAGGGCCCGGGCGAGAATGCCGGCGTCATCGATATCGGCGACGGCCAGGCCGCCATCTTCAAGATGGAGAGCCACAACCACCCCTCCTACATCGAGCCCTACCAGGGTGCGGCGACCGGCGTGGGCGGCATCCTGCGCGACGTCTTCACCATGGGCGCGCGGCCGGTGGCCAACCTCAATGCGCTGCGCTTCGGCGAGCCTCAGCATCCCAAGACCCGCCATCTGGTGTCGGGCGTGGTCGCGGGCATCGGCGGCTACGGCAATTGCATGGGCATCCCGACGGTGGGCGGCGAGACCAACTTCCATGCCTCCTACAACGGCAACATCCTGGTCAACGCCATGACCGTGGGCATCGCGCCGTCGAACCGCATTTTCTACGCCGCGGCCGCGGGCGTCGGCAATCCGCTGGTCTATGTCGGCTCCAAGACCGGCCGCGACGGCATCCACGGCGCCACCATGGCCTCGACCGAATTCAGCGAGGACAGCGAGGAAAAGCGCCCGACCGTCCAGGTCGGCGATCCGTTCGTGGAAAAGCTGCTGCTCGAGGCCTGTCTCGAACTGATGGCGACCGACGCCATCGTCGCCATCCAGGACATGGGCGCGGCCGGTCTCACCTCGTCGTCGTTCGAGATGGCGGCCAAGGGCGGGCTCGGCGTGGTCGTCGAGCTCGACAAGGTGCCGATGCGCGAGACCGGCATGAACCCCTACGAACTCATGCTTTCCGAAAGCCAGGAGCGCATGCTGATCGTGCTGAAGCCCGGAGCTGAGGAGCTGGCGCGCAAGATCTTCGAGAAATGGGAGCTCGACTTCGCCGTCATCGGCCATCTCACCGACACCCAGCGCATGGTGCTCTCCTGGCATGGCGACATCGTCGGCAACATCCCGATCCCGCCGCTGGTCACCGAGGCACCGGTCTACGAGCGGCCGTGGACGCTGACGCCGCTGCCGGCCGTGCTCGACGCCGCGAATGTGCCGATGCCCAAAGACTGGCGCGCCTCGTTGATCACCTTGATGAGCTGCCCCGATCTCGCCAGCAAGGCGTGGATCTGGCACCAGTACGACCACCTGATCATGGGCAACACGGCGATCCGCCCGCAGGACGGCGACGCCGCCCTGGTGCGCGTGCCGCCTGGCGCCAATGGAGTCGGCCACAAGGGCCTCGCCATGACGTCGGACTGCACGCCGCGCTATGTGCAGGCCCATCCCGAAACCGGAGGGCGGCAGGCCGTGGCGGAGGCGTGGCGCAACATCACCGCCGTCGGCGCCACGCCGCTTGCCGTGACCGACAACATGAATTTCGGCAACCCGCAGAAGCCCGAGATCATGGGCCAGTTCGCCGGCGCCATCATGGGCATGGCCGAGGCCTGCACCGCGCTCGACTTCCCCGTCGTGTCGGGCAACGTCTCGCTCTACAACGAGACCGAGGGAAAACCGATCCTGCCGACGCCCACCATCGGCGCGGTCGGCGTGATCGAGGACATCGGCCACGCCGTCGGCTCGCGGATCACCCAGGCGGGCCTTGCCATCGTGTTGCTGGGCGAGACGGTGGGCTGGCTCGGCCAGTCGCTCTATCTGCGCGAGACCCTTGGCCGCGAGGAAGGTGCGCCGCCTCCGGTCGATCTTTTGATTGAACGCCGCAACGGCGACTTCGTGCGGGGCGAGATCGTCGGCCGCCGCATCTCGGCCTGCCACGACCTTTCCGACGGCGGCCTGCTGGTCGGCCTGGCCGAGATGTGCCTGGCCGGCGGTACCGGCGTCACCGTGACGCTGCCCGAAAGCATCGCCCCGCCGCACGCCTTCCTCTATGGCGAGGACCAGGGTCGGTATCTGTTGGCGACCGACGATGGCGGCGCCTTGCTGGCCGCGGCCCAGGCGGCCGGCGTGCCGGCGGTGCAGCTCGGCTATTCGGGCGGCCCCGACCTGATCGTCCAAGGCCTGCTGTCGATTGCGTTGAGCGACCTCCGGGCGGCTCACGAAGCGTGGCTGCCCGATTACATGAACAGCGCCGCCTAGGAGCGGAACACACCATGCCGATGGCTGCCCAAGACATCATCCGCCTGATCCAGGAAGGCATTCCCGGGGCCGAGGTCGAGATCGAGGATATGGTTGGTGACGGTGACCATTACGCCGCCACGGTTATTTCCCCTGCCTTCGCCGGAAAATCCAAGGTGCAGCAGCACCAGATGGTCTATGGCGCCCTGGGCGGCCGCATGGGGGGCGTTCTCCATGCCCTCAAATTGACCACCATGGCGCAACGGCCCTGACGGCCCTATATTGAGTCCAGACCCGCGCCTCCTCAGGCGCTCCCAGGAGAGATCGATATGAGCGAACCCCAGGTGTTCGATCGCATCCGCGACGAGATCGGCAAGAACGACGTGCTGCTGTTCATGAAAGGCACGCCGGTGTTCCCGCAATGCGGCTTCTCGGCCGCCGTCGTCGAGGTGCTGAGCGAGCTCGGCGTGAAGTTCCACGGCGTCAACATCCTGGTCGACCCCGAACTGCGCGACGGCATCAAGCAGTTCAGCCAGTGGCCGACCATTCCCCAGCTCTACGTCAAGGGCGAGTTCGTCGGCGGCTGCGACATCGTGCGCGAGATGGCCGAGACCGGCGAACTGGAGCAGCTCTTGAAGGACAAGGGCGTCACGCTGGCCAACGCCGCGTGAGATCCGCCGCGTCCTACGCAAACGCGTAGGACGCCATCGACAGATTTCCCAGGGTGAAGCTGCGATGGAGCGCGCGTCCGTGCGCGCCAACGCCGGCCGCGCCATAGGCCACGTGCAGCGGCAGGAAATGCTCGTCCGTCGGATGGGCTTCGCGGGCATAAGGCGCCCGCGCGCGATAGTCGGCCAAGGCCGCCTCGTCGCCTTTCTCCAAAATCTCCGCCAGCCAATCGTCGAAACGTTGGGCCCATGGTTCGGGCTCGCCGTCGTCGCCCCCGCGCACCAGGGCGCGCAGATTGTGGGTCGCGCTGCCTGAGCCCATCACCAGGATGCCTTCTTCCCGCAAGTACGCGAGCTTGCGTCCGAGCGCAATGTGATGCGCCGGGCTCTCCGCGGGCTGCACCGACAGCTGGAAGATCGGGATATCGGCCTCGGGCCAGCCCAGCATCGCCGGCACCCAGGCGCCGTGATCGAGTCCGCGGTGCGGATCGTGGGCGGCGCCGGTCAGCTTGGCGACGCGCTCGGCGAGTTCCGGCGCGCCGGGCGCGGCATAGCGCAAGCGGTAGAGAGCCTCGGGGAAGCCGTAGAAATCGTGGATGGTCTCGGGCTTGCGGGCGAGCGACACCGCCGGCACGTCGGTGTCCCAGTGCGCCGACACGGCGACGATCGCCTTCGGCTTGGGCAGAAGCTGGCTGAGCGATGCCAGGAAGGCGCGCGCCGGCACGTCCTCCAGGATCAAGGTCGGAGAGCCGTGCGAGACGAAGATCGTTGGCAGTGACATCGCTTTATTCCTTATGGCGCCCGTGGCAGCCTGTATGCAATCGGGGTCCCAGGCTCATTTAATACAAGGGAAGGCTGAAATGATGCAGGTTTTGCGCACGGCACTGCAGGCGCTGGCCTGCCTCGCCCTGCTGGCAGCCGCTCCGGCCGGCGCCCAGACGCTCAAGATGGTGGCCCATTCCGACCTCAAGGTGCTCGATCCGATCTGGACCACGGCCTTCATCACCCGCAACCACGGTTATCTGATCTACGACACGCTGTTTGCCAAGGACGAGCAGCTGCGCATCCGTCCCCAGATGGTCGACAAGTACGATGTCTCGCCCGACAAGCTCACTTGGACATTCACCCTGCGCGACGGCCTGGAATGGCACGACGGCCTGCCGGTCACCTCGGAGGATTGCATCGCCTCGCTCAAGCGTTGGGGCGCGCGCGACGCGCTTGGCCAGCAGCTCATGGCGTCGGTCGCCGAGTTGAAGGTGGTCGACGCCAAGACCTTCACCATGGTGCTCAAGGAGCCGTTTGGCCTCGTCCTCGAGGCGCTCGGCAAGCCGTCCTCGGCCGTGCCTTTCATGATGCCCAAGCGGGTGGCCGAGACCGACCCTTACAAGCAGATCGACGACTATACCGGCTCGGGCCCGTTCATCTTCAAGAAGGATGAATGGCAGCCCGGCGAGAAGATCGTCTACGTCAAGAACACCAAGTACAAGCCGCGCCCCGAGCCGCCCTCCATGCTGGCCGGCGGCAAGGTCGTGAAGATCGACCGGGTCGAATGGATCGCCATCGCCGATCCCCTGACGGCGGTCAACGCGCTGCAACAGGGCGAGATCGACCTGATCGAGGTGCCGGTGCCCGACCTCTTCCCGATGCTCAAGGCCGACAAGAACATCGCCCTGTTCGGCTGGAACGCGCTCGGCAGCCAGATCATCATGCGCTTCAACCACCTCCACCCGCCGTTCAACAACCTGAAGGCCCGGCAGGCGGCGATGTACGCCATCGCGCAGGAGGATTTCCTGCGCGCCCAGGTCGGCGATCCCGCGATTTATCGCGTGTGCAACGCGCCGCTGGTCTGCGGCTCGCCCTATGAGAAGAGCTACGGCGACCTGCTGGTCAAGCCCGACTACGACAAGGCGCGCCAGCTCCTGAAGGAGAGCGGCTACGACGGCACGCCGATCGTCATGATGCAGGCGACCGACCTGCAATCGTCCAACCAGCTCCCGCCCGTCGCCAAGCAGGCGCTCGAGAAGGTGGGCTTCAAGGTCGACCTGCAGGCGATGGACTGGCAGACCGTGGTGGCGCGGCGCGCCAAGAAGGAAGCGCCCGACAAGGGCGGCTGGAACATCTTCTTCACCACCACCGTCACCGTCGACGCCGACAACCCGGCCGGCAACTCCTTCACCAGCGGCGACTGCGACAAGGCATGGTTCGGCTGGCCGTGCGATGCGGAGATGGAGAAGCTGCGGGCCAGCTACGGCCGCGAGAACGACCCCGAGAAGCGCAAGCAGATCGCGCTCGCCGTCTCCGATCGGGTGATGGACCAGGGCACCTATGTCGTGCTCGGCCAGTACAAGGCCTTCGGCGCCTACCGCAAGGATCGCATCTCGGGCTGGCTCGCCGGCCCGGTGCCGGTGTGGTGGAACATCACCAAGAAGAATTGACGCTCCCTCCCGGCGGGAGAGAGCGTCCGCTCCCTTGCTGAGCAGACTCACGCCGCCTGGGCGAGCGGCTCTTCCTGCCAGCGCACGGCCGCTTCGGCGACCCTCTTGCCGAGCGACTCCATGGTGCGGAAGTCGCTGGCGGCGATGCCCTCGATCCCCTGATCGGCATTGGCCTGCGCCATCGCGCCGACCGACGCGCCCAGGCGGTTGAGGTCCTCAGCCGAACCCTTGGAGTGATTGAAGCCCGGCGGCAGGCCGAGCCCGACCCACACCATGCCGTGCTGCAGGGCAAGCGTGAGGAGCTGGTAAAGCGTGTTGTGCTTATCGCCGTTCCACGACGCCGAAGCGGTGAAGCCCGCGGCGAGCTTGTTGCGCCAAGCGCCGTCCATCCAGCGCTTGGAAGTCCAATCCTTGAACTTCGCGAACTCGGCCGAGACGCCGCCCATGTAGGTCGGACTGCCGAAAATGATGGCGTCGGCCGCGTCCAGTTCGGCCGCGCGGGCTTCCGCCTCGGCAACTGGCACGAGGCTGACCGTGGCGCCCGGAACGGCTTTGGCACCCTGCGTGACGGCCTCGGCGAGGGCCTGGGTATGGCCGAAACCCGAATGATAGACGATAGCAACCTTACTCATGATCTCTCCAATCCTTCGATTTATCTCGAGAAAACAAGCGATTGTTTCCCAAGATGCGTTGCTTTCCCAAGGTGACTGGAAAGATCTAGGAGGCGCACTATATATTCGCCAGTAGGTACCAATTCGTAACTTATAGGCTGGACACATGGACGCCACCCGGACTCATGGCAAGGAGAGCGCCTCCTGCCCCATGGACTTCATCTTGCGCATGCTGATGGGGCCGTGGACGACGTATATCCTCTACAACCTCAAGACCCACGGCCCGCAGCGCTTCGGCGAACTGAAGCGGCGCGTGGCGGGCGTGTCGGCCAAGATGCTGACCGAGCGGCTGCGCACGCTCGAGG
>DASZJU010000093.1:0-2105 GCA_035947815.1 Reyranella sp. | reverse complement strand
CTCGGCCTTGGCGCGTTCCAGCAAGATCTCGCCGGCACGCTTGTCGCGGGCGACGGCGGCGCGGTCGAGACGCTGGATCCACTCGCCGGCATCGTCGAGGAACACGACGACGCCGTCGGTGAGGCGGTTGGCGGACGCGACCAGAAGGTCGCCAGCGAGATTCTTGGCCATCAGGAAACCTTTGCCAGAAGCGGTTGCTCGGCTTTGGCGGCAAGGGCCGCGACATCACCGACGATGATGAGGCTGGGACCGGCGTCGCCGCGGGAGTTATGGGGAACGGCGAGCCGCGCCAGGTCAGCGAGACGGCCGAGCGACACCCGTTCGTCGGGTCGCGTGCCGTTCTCGACGATGGCGACCGGCGTGTTGAGATCAGCACCGGCGCCCAGTAGACGGTCGCGCACGGAAGCGGCTTCCGTGGCGCCCATGTAGATGGCAAGCGTGTGGCCCTGCGCCGCCAGCGCGGGCCATTGCGCCTCGCGGCCGGTCCCCTGGTTCTCTGCGGCGCTGTGACCGCTGACGAAGGTCACCGCGGAGGCGATGCGACGGTGGGTCAAGGGAATGCCGGCCGATGCCGCGCAGCCCAATGCCGCAGTGATGCCCGGCACGACGGCGACCGGCAGGCCTGCTTCGCGCAAGGCCTCGATCTCCTCGCCGCCCCGGCCGAACACGAACGGATCGCCCGCCTTCAGCCGCACCACGGTCTGGCCGGCCCGCACGCGGCGCACCAGCTCGGCGTTGATGTCGGCCTGTGCCCAGCTGGCGCGGCCCCCATTTCTCTTGAGGGCACGCTTGCCGACCGCCACCAGCTCGGCGTCGCGGCGCGCCCGCGCCAGGATGGCAGGCGGGACGAGGTCGTCGTGCAGGATGGCGTCGGCCTCCTGCAGCAGTTGCGCTGCGCGCAAGGTCAGGAGATCGGGATCGCCAGGGCCCGCGCCGACGATATGGGCGATGCCCGTGGGCGCCATGTGGCGGCGCGCGGCATCGAGCTCGCCCAGCGCGACGCGGCGCGCGCCGGCATCGTCGCCCGCGAGCGCCAGGCGCGCCGCCGGTCCCTCGACCAGGCGACGAAAGAAGGCGCGACGCCGGGCCGGCTCGGCGATCAGGGCAGCCACCTGCGCGCGGAAGGTGGCGGCGAGACGCGCCACCGCCCCCAGGCGCTCCGGGAGCGCCGCTTCGATGCGGCCGCGCAGGAGGGTGGCCAGGGTCGGCGAGGCGCCGCCGGTCGAGACGGCGACCACGATCTCGTCGCGATCGACGATGGCGGGCAGGATGAAATCGCAGAGCGCCGGCCGGTCGGCCACGTTCACCGGCACGCCGGCTGACTTGGCGGCCCGCTGCGCGGCGGCATCGCGGTCGGCATCGCCGGTGGCAATGAAAGCGGCGACGGCACCGCGGAAATCCGAGGTCTGGATGGTTGCGGAGTCGATACGCTGCGCGTCGGCCCCGGCCGAGCGCACGAGGTCGGCCCGGCGGTCGGCAGCAGCGCCCTCGCCCACCACTACGACGCGACGGCCGGCAAGATCGAAGAACAGCGGCAGATGTTTCACGAGACCGCGACCCGCAGCAGCAGGTTCAAGGCCAGCATGGCCACGGCCTGGGAGATCGACAGCAGCCACGGGACGGTGTCTGGTTTGCGAAGAAGTTTGGTCATGCGGGCACCCGCGTTGATCGGATTCTTGATCTGGCGTGTCTTCGCATATCCGCCACGAGTTGAATTTCCGAAGGTGCTCCGGAAAGGAGCATTTCTTGCCGTGGCCCCGGTCAGGAAGGAAATTTTCGTCCCCTTGACGGCTGGCAGACCCTCCCCAAATCAAGGCCGTCCCCCGCGCCCATCCCGGGGCGGGACGACGCCAACATCGCTCACTGGAGGATGATCAATGCGTACGTTCGACTATTCGCCGTTCTATCGCGCCACCGTCGGCTTCGACCGGGTCTTCGATCTGCTCGATTCCGCCGCCAGCCACTCCGGCGCCAACGGCTACCCCCCGTACAACATCGAGAAGGCAGGCGATAACGCCTACAAGATCGTGATGGCGGTGGCGGGCTTCGCCGAGGCCGAGCTCAACGTGACCCAGAAGGAGAACGAGCTCCTGGTCACCGGCCAG
>DASZJU010000092.1:0-4549 GCA_035947815.1 Reyranella sp. | reverse complement strand
TCGATCATCGTCGTGCTGATGCCGGCGCTCGCTCATGCCGGGCCGCTCGATTCGGCGATCTACCGAGTGATCGAGGTCGGGCTGGGTGTGATCGTGGGCCTGGTCGTGGCCTTCCTGGTGCTGCCCGCCGGCGGCCATCGCTTGGCGCGGCAGGAGGCGGCGCGCACGCTCGACCTTTTGGCGCAGGCGCTCGGCCGCGTGCTGGCCGGCCCGCTCACTGCCGCCGACATCGAGGCCCTGGGCCAGATTTATGAAAGGATCGGCCAATCGCTGACGGAATTCACCGCCAGCGCCGCCGAAGGCGAACGCGAGCGCTCGGCGCGACTCTCGATCGACCCGGACACGCAGCCGCTCAGGCGCACGTTGCTGCGGCTGCGCCATGACGTGGTCACGGTCGGGCGCATCGCGCGAGGCGATCCGTTGCCTGAGCCGGTGCAAGGAAGGCTGGCGCCCAAGCTCGCCGCGATCGGCCGGGCCGGCAGTGAATATTTAAGGGCAAGCGGCATGGCTCTGGCGGCCCGCCGGCCACCGCCGTCGGAGGCCGAGCTCGAGACGGCATTCGTCGCCGCCCTTGCAGAGACGACGGCGTTGCGCCGTGAGGGTTTCACCCGCGAACTGACCGACGAGGCGGCGGGGCGTTTCTTTGCGCTCGCCTTCGCCTTCGAGGAGATGCGGCGGACCTTTCGCGACCTCGGCCACGACGTGGAGGTGACGGCGCTGGCGCCGGAGCAGGATTAGCGATCGCTCAATAGCTCTTGGGCAGGCCCAGCACCCGTTCGGCGACGTAGCACAGGATGAGCTGCTCGCTGACCGGCGCGATGCGGGCGATCATGACCTCGCGCAGGAAGCGCTCGACATGGAATTCCTTGGCGTAGCCGTAGCCGCCATGGGTCAGGATGGCGCGCTCGCAGGCCTCATAGGCCATGCGCGCGCCGAGATACTTGGCCGAGTTGGCCTCGGCGCCGCATTCCTTGCCGTTGTCGTAGAGCCAGGCCGCCTTGAAGGTCAGAAGATTGGCGGCCTCGAGCTGCATCCAGCTCTCGGCCAGCGGATGCTGGATCGCCTGGTTCTTGCCGATCGGCCGGCCGAACACGATGCGCTCCTTGGCGTATTGCGTGGCGCGAGCGAGGGCGGCCTTGCCGATGCCGATGGCCTCGGCCGCGATCAGCACGCGCTCGGGATTGAGTCCGTGCAGCAAGTAGTGGAAGCCCTTGCCCTCCTCGCCGATCCGGTCCTCGAGCGGCACTTTCAGCCCGTCGATGAACACCTGGTTGGTGTCGATCGCCTTGCGTCCCATCTTCTCGATCTCGCGCACCTCGATCTTGGAACGGTCGAAGTCGGTGTAGAAAAGCGACAGGCCGTCGGTCGAGCGCTTGCACTTATCCTTGGGTGTGGTGCGGGCGATCAGCAGCATCTTATCGGCGACCTGCGCCGTCGTGGTCCAGGTCTTCTTGCCGTGCACCACATAGCCGTTGCCGTCGCGTTCGGCCCGCGTGTCGAGCGCCGTGGTGTTGAGCCCGGCGTCGGGCTCGGTGACGGCGAAGCAGCCTTTCACCTTGCCCTTGATGATGTCGGGCAGGATGCGCTTCTTCTGCTCCGCGGTGCCGAACACCACGATGGGGTTGGGTCCGAAGATGTTGAGATGGATGGCCGAGGCGCCCTGCAGCGCGGCGCCCGATTCGGCCACGGCCTGCATCAGGATCGCCGCCTCGGTGATGCCGAGGCCTGCGCCGCCATATTCCTCGGGCATGGCGATGCCCAGCCAGCCGGCATCGGCCATGGTCTGATAAAAGTCCTCGGGGAAGCCGCCTTCCTTGTCCTTCTTCAGCCAGTACCTGCCGTCGAATTGGGCGCAGAGCTTGGCCACGCTCTCCTTGATGGCGAGCTGGTCCTCGGAGAAGGCGAAATCCATGATGGTGTCCTACCGGTTGGCCGCCAGCCACGACATCATGACGCGATTGAACTGGTCCGGCCGCTCGATATTAGGCAGATGCCGCGCCCTGGCGATCCCTTCGTAGCGCCCGCCGGGAACCTTCGATGCGATCAGCTGGTTGCGGTCGGGTGGCGTGCCGGGATCCTCGTCGCCGCAGATCACCAGGGTCGGCGCCTTGATCGTGGTTAGCCTGCTTTCGTAGTCGAAGTTCTGGATCGCCGAGGCGCAGCCCAAGAAGCCGGCCGGTGTGGTGCCGCTGATCGTGTCGCGGATCTCGCGCCAGCGCACCGGGTTCACTTTCTTGAACTCGTCGGTGAACCAGCGCTCCATGGTGCTGTCGGCCAGGGTCTTCAGGCTGCCGGCCTTGCGCACGGCGTCCTTGCGCTCGTCCCACGAGGCGGCCGAGCCCGGCGGCGTCGACGGCTGGGTGTCGCAGAGCGTCAGCGACAGCAGGCGGTCCGGGTAGGCCAGCGCAAAGCCCTGGCCGATCATGCCGCCAATGCTGAGGCCGATGTAATGCACCTTCTTGATGTCGAGCACGTCGAGCGCGCCTTTCACATCGGCCGCCAGCGCGTCCATCGTGTAGTCGCCGTCGACGGCTGAGCTGCCGCCATGGCCGCGCATGTCGAGCCGCAGCACGCGATAGCCCGCCGCCAGCAGCGGCACGAGCTGCTCGGCCCACATGCCGCCGTCGGAATTGAGCGAGTGGGTGAAGCACACCGTCGGCGCGGCCTGCGGGCCGGCGAGGTCGAAATAGATCTTTTGGCTGTTGAGAGCGAGCAGCATGTTACGGTTTCCTCCTCCTCTGTCATCCTGAGCGAAGCGAAGGATCTCATGCCGGTGGCAAGCGGCGATGAGGTCCTTCGCTTCAGCGCGGATCTGATCCGCGCGACTCAGGACGACGATTAGCTCACATAGCCGAGATACCGCCGTCGATCACCACCTCCGAGCCGGTCATGAAGCTCGATTCGTCGGAGGCGAGGAAGACCAGCGCCCAGCCGACTTCGTCGGGCCGGCCCAAACGTCCGATCGGCACCTGGCGGCCGAGCTTCTGCTGCATGACCTCGTTGCCGAAGCGGTCACGGTACTTGTCGAGGATCGGCGTGTCGATGAAGGTGGGATGCACCGAATTGCAGCGAATGTTGTAGCCCGACTTGGCGCAATGCAGCGCCACCGACTTGCTGAGCAGCCGCACGCCTGCCTTCGCCGAATTGTAGGCCGCCATGTTGGCGCCGGCGATGATGCCGGAGATCGACGAAATGTTGATCACCGAGCCGCCGAGCTTTTGGCTGTGCTTCTTGATCTCGGCGACGCCGTGCTTGCAGCCCAGGAACACGCCGTCGAGATCGATGGCGTGTACCCGGCGCCATTCCTCGAGCGTGATGTCTTCGACCGTCTTGCTGAGCCCGATGCCGGCGGAGTTCAGCAGCACATGCAGCGCGCCGTATTTGTCGACGGTCTCAGCGATGGCGGCCTTCCAGTTGTCCTCCGACGTGACGTCGAGCTTCACGAAGTGACCGGCGGAGCCGAGCTTGTCGGCGACCGCCTTGCCGCGGTCGGCGGCGATGTCGGCCACCACGACCCTGGCGCCCTCTTGCGCCATCAGCGACGCGGCATTGGCGCCGAGGCCCGAGGCGCCGCCGGTGATCAGGGCCACCTTGCCAGCCAGACGATCCGTCATTTCCGCTTTTCCCGCCGTTTTTGCTTCTCGATGTGCGACCTGACGATCGCAGCGCCGCAAAGATCCAGCTGTAGTGTGCCTGTGGTCAAGCCACCGGTTTCGCAGCGCCGTCCAGGGTGATGCGATAGCGGCTGATCGCCAGCACCGACACGACGATGAGGATGACGCCCAGCGCTGTCAGTTCGCCGGCGATGTCGTCGAAGGTGGCGCCCTTCAGCATCACGCCGCGGGCGATGCGAATGAAGTGTGTGGCCGGCAGCATCTCGCCCAGCCACTGCGCCCATAGCGGCATGCCGCGGAACGGGAACATGAAGCCGGACAGCAGGATCGAGGGCAGCAGGAGGAAGAAGGCGGCCTGCATCGCCTGGAGCTGGTGTTCGGCCAGGGTGGAGAGGGTGAAGCCGATGGCGAGGTTGACGATGATGAACAGCGCCGTGCCCAGCAGCAGCAACGCCAGGCTGCCCTCGACGGCGATGTCGAACAGTAGCCAGGAGAGCACCAGGATGACGCCCGTCTGGATCAGGCCGATGACGAAATAAGGCACGATCTTGCCGATCATGACTTCGATTGGCCGCGCCGGCGTAGCCAGCAGGTTCTCCATGGTGCCGAGCTCACGCTCACGGGTGACGGCGAGCGCGGTCATCAGCACCATGGTCACCGACAGGATGACGGCGAGCAGGCCGGGCACGATGTTGAGCCGCGCCTTGCCCTCGGGATTGTAGCGGCGGTGGAGGACGAGCTCGACGGCTTCGGCGTGGCCGCCCAGTGATTCCAGCGGACCCACCAGGTCGCGCGTCAGCGCCTGTTCGATCGCGGGGCTTGCGGCGGCCAGCGAGTTGGACGCCGACATGGGATCGGTGGCGTCGGCGTCGATCAGCACCTGCGTGCGCTCGCCCCGGATCAGGCGGCGCGTGAAGTCGGAGGGTATGCGGACG
>DASZJU010000091.1:0-4687 GCA_035947815.1 Reyranella sp. | reverse complement strand
AAGCGGGTGGCGACGCACTGGGCGAGCTGCGATCGCCTGGCCGAGCGTTTCCCGGCGCTCACGGTCGACGCCGATTCGCTCTACGTCGTCGACGGCAAGGTATGGACCTCGGCCGGCGTGACCACCGGCATCGACATGGCGCTCGCTCTGGTCGAGGCCGATCTGGGCGCGGCCACCGCCAACCTGATCGCCCGCCACTTCGTGCTCTATGCGCGGCGGCCGGGCTACCAGTCGCAGTTCAGCCCGCTCCTGCAGGCGCAGACCGCGGCCGAGGCGCCGTTCGCCGCGCTGATCGACTGGATGCAGGGCCATCTCGACCAGGCGCTCGACGTGCCGGCGCTGGCGGCGCAGGCCGGACTTTCGGAGCGCAGCTTCTACCGCAAGTTCACCGAGGCCACCGGCAAGACGCCGGCGCATTTCGTCGAGGGGCTGCGGCTCGATGCGGCGCGCACGCTGCTCGGCCAGGGCCTGCCCATGAAGGCCATCGCCGGCAAGGTCGGGCTGTCTTCGCCGGCGCGGCTCGGCCACGCCTTCGAGCGCCGCTTCGGCATGGCGCCGTCGCTGTTCAGGGAGATGCACAGAGCAGCTTGAGATTAGGCGGCGTGACGCGCCCGCGGTTCGCTACATGCCGCTACCGCCGCCGCTGCCGCCGCCCATGCGCTGCATCTCCTCGTCGTGACGGCGCTCCAGCTCGTTGACCGCCGGGTCTGATGGCTTGGTCATGGCGGCACAGCCACAGAGCTGCAAAAGCATCAAAGCTGCGAGGACCGTGATGGATCGGATCGACATCATCGCCTCCCTCGTTCCATACGCAGCATGGCAGCCGGCTGCGCGGCCGCCCAATCACGAGTGCGCTAGCGCCTGGAATCGTGTCATTGCTGGGGGCGCGCCACTCCAGTGGCGCGTCATGGTCTTCCGGACTCGGCGCATTCACATGCGCCTGCGGCGTCCCGCCCGCTCATGATCATGAGCGATTCGGGCGAAGTAAACTTCGCCCTGAGGAGGCTCGCGGTCACAAGAGCATGAAATGACGCGCCACTGGAGTGGCGCGCCCCCAGCAAAGATATGCGTCCATCCTCTAACCCGCGCCATCCTTGTCCGTTGGCTCACTTGTCTCGGGATAGGCGCTTTCCCTGGGCGGCCGCAGCGCCGTGCCCAGGATGCCAGCGACGATGATCGCGCAAATCGTCAGGAGCGCGAGAAGCCAGTTGGGCACAAGAGTGGACTCGGCCAGGAAGCTCCAAACCATGGCCAGCCACTCGGCGAAGACCGCCCATAGGCCAAGAAGATAAAGTGCCGGTGCTGCCAGCACGGCAATAATCGCGGCGGTGATGACCTTTCTGCGCACGGGATCCGGCCAGCTCTTCTTGATCGCGGGCGGATGAATAGCACGAATCATGTTAACGTGCCTTCCACTGAAGCTCGCGATGGGATGGAGATTGATATGCGGCGCCTGTTGCTTGTCGCGATTCTTACGTCGCTTCTGTTGGGCCGTTTCGCTGCAGCGCAGGACAGATTTCCCGGAACAGAATGGGACCATGTGCCGCCGGCGCAATCCGGCTGGTCCGAAGCCGTGCTGGCCGACGTGCAGGACTGGTCGAAGCAGATCCATTCGACCGCCTTCATGGTGGTCCATCGCGGCGCCGTGGTGGCGGAATGGGGAGATACGATCAAACGCACGGAACTGGCGTCGGTGCGCAAGAGCCTGCTCAGCGCGCTGATCGGCATCGCGGTCGCCGAGCGAAAGATTTCCCTGGACAGCACGCTGGCCCAGCTCGGCATCGATGACAATGCGCCCTCGCTCACCGACGTCGAAAAGCAGGCGACGGTGCGGATGCTGTTGGAGGCGCGGTCGGGCGTCTATCACCCGGCGCTCTACGAGACGGCAGCCATGGCAAAACAGCGACCGGCGCGCGGCAGTCACGAGCCCGGCACGTTCTGGTACTACAACAACTGGGATTTCAACGCATTGGGCACGATCTACGAACAGGCGGCGGGAACCGGCATCTACGATGCGCTGGACCGGCTGATCGCCAAGCCGATCGGCATGCAGGATTACCGGCCGGAGGACGGCGTTTACTTCCCGGGTGCCGCCTCGATCCATCGCGCCTACCCGCTGCGCATGAGCGCGCGCGACCTCGCACGGTTCGCCTTGCTGTATTTGAATAAGGGCGCCTGGGCCGGAAAGCAGATCGTGCCGGCCGACTGGGTCCGCGAAAGTACGCAGCCCTACTCGGAGCAACCTAGCTCCGGGTTCGGTTACGGCTATCTGTGGTGGACCGGTCCGCCGACGCCGGAGCCGGGTGGGATTCCGGAGGGCACCTTCATCGCCTGGGGCGCGGGCGGCCAGCAGGCCTTCGTCATTCCCGCCTACGATCTGGTGGTGGTGAACCGGGTCGATCGCGACCAGAAACTGCCGGAACCGAAATTGTCCGACGTCAAGCAGCTGGTCAGCCTGACGTTGAAGGCTGGACCCTTCGGTCGCTGAGTGACAGCACTGCCTGCACGCCGGGAGAGCCCGATTTCCCGGCGCCTATGCGGTGTGATTGCACCATGGACCTGCTGGCAGACCGCCCTCTATTGCTGGACGACCTTCCCCGACGACCAGCGTTTCGGCAACCGGAGTTTCCGCGACCTCTAGTGCCGCAGCCTGAGGCTGCCGACCACCAGCGCCGTGGCGGCGAAGCCGGCGGCCAGCCAGAGCGCCGCGCGGGCGGCGTCGACGGCGCCGCCGCTCGAGAAGTCGAACAGGCTGAACACCAGGGCGACCAACGCGGCGCCCACGGTCTGGCCCAGGGTACGGGCGGTGGCGATGATGCCGCCGGCGCTACCGCTCCTCTCACGCGGCACGGCGTTCATCATCAGCCGGTTGTTGGGCGAGGCGAAGATGCCGAAGCCCGCGCCGCACAGCACCAGCCGCCACATGATGTTGGCGCTCGATGGATCGGCCGGCAGCAGCGCCGTCAGCGCCAGGCCCGTCGTCATGAAGGTGAGTCCGATGGCGCCCAGAAGGCCGGCGTGATGGCGGTCGGCCAGGCGGCCGGCGATGGGCGCGATGCTGGCCAGCGCCAATGGCCAGGCGGTCAGCAGGATGCCGGTGTCACTGGCGCTCTTGCCCAGCACGGTGTGGAAGTAGAAAGGCAGGCTGACGAAGGCAAGGCCCTGCGCGGAGAAGGTGCACATCGCGGCCGAGATCGACAGCGAGAAGATCGGCCGCTTGAAGACGTCGATCGGCATCATGGGATCGGCGAGCTTCTTCTGGCGCCACACGAACAGCGTGCCCAGCACGACGGCGAGGATCAGCTCGGTGGCGATCACCGGCCGCTGATGGCCGTGCGCCATGCCGTCGATGCCGAAGATCAGCAGGCCGAAGGTGAGGCCCGACAGGATCGCCGAGATCACGTCGAATGGCCGGTGGGTGTGCGTGGTGTGGGGCAGGTAACGCTCGGACAGCACGAAGGAGATGATGCCGAGGGGCGCGTAGACGGCGAACAGGATCGGCCACGAGGTGATCGACAGCAGCGCCGCGCCGATCGACGGGCCGGCGGCGAGCGAGGTCGCGACCACGGTGGTGTTGAAGCCCAAGGCGCGGCCCAGCATGTTGCGGGGATAGATCGCGCGCACCAGCGCCGGCTGGACCGACATGATGGCCGCACCTCCCAGGCCCTGGAAAGTGCGCCCGAGCAGCAGCCAGGGCAGCGAGGGGGCGAAAGCGCAGCCAATCGAGGCCAGCGAGAACACAATCAATCCGAAGCGATAGATGTGGCGGTAGCCCACGATGTCGGCCAGCGCTGCCACCGGCAGCAGCGAAACGACGAGTGCGATCTGGGTGGCATTGACGATCCAGATCGAGCTTTCGGCAGAGATCTTCAGGTCCTGGGCGATGTAGGGCAGCGCCAGGTTGGTCATCGAGTTGCTGAACACCGACATCATCAGGCCGATGGTGATGGTCGCCACCGCGAGCCGGCGCGGCCAGCCGGCGGGCATTCCGTCGGGATGCGCGAATGTTACCTGAGGCGCGTCGGCCATCTTCTAGAACGAACTCCACCTCATGCTGAGGAGGCCACGAAGTGGCCGTCTCGATCGCGCGGGGTAACCCCCCACGCTGTCATAGGCAAGAGCATGACTGACGCCACCTCAGGGTGAGGTTCATTGTTGAACCGTGGGTACGTCGCCGCCAATGGTGGTGCGCTGCATGAAGCGCTTGTGCTTGACCGCATCGTAGTAGGTGGCGCGGTGCAGGACGGCGCGATTGTCCCACACGATCACGTCGCCCTCACGCCAGGCATGCGACAGCCGGAACTCCGGCTGATCGGCGCGTTGCGAGAGCTCGTAGAGCAGCGCCTCGCCGGTCGCCTTGGGCCAGCCGACGATGTGGCCGGCATGGGCGCCGATATAGAGCGCGCGCCGGCCGTTGATCGGGTTGTCGCGATAGAGTCGCTGCTTGACCGGCGGCAGCTCGGCGATCGCCTTGGCGCTCAGGATGCCCTTCTGCACCCGGTTGCGCGAATAGAGCAGGGCATGTTCGGCGATCAGCGGCTGGACGGTGGCCTGCAGTGCCGGCGGCAGGGCTTCCCAGGCCGCCCGCATGCACAGGAACTCGGTGTTGCCGCCTTCGGGCGGGCAGATGCGCGCGGTCAGGACCGAGCACAGCGACGGGACGCGCTTGAACGAGGAGTCGGAGTGC
>DASZJU010000090.1:0-9100 GCA_035947815.1 Reyranella sp. | reverse complement strand
CGTCCGCATCCTGCCCTTCGCCTGCCGGCTGCTGGGCGATAGCGATGTCGTGCTGAGCCACGAGCATCTGGAGATGCACTGGCTGCCGCTGGGTGCGCTCGGCGAGACCATCGCCGGCCACAAGCTGCCGGCCTGCTACCGAGGGGCGATCCGCCAGGTGATCGACCAGCCGCGCTCGCCCAGCGCCCGGATGGTCTGAACGCCGAGGAACCGGTCGTGCGCCGCGGCGGCGCCGAGCCACAGTTCATTCCAGGCGTCGAAGGCCTTCAGCGGATCGGCAAGCGCGAGCTCGCGCGCGGCACGCCAGCCGGTCTGGATGACGGTGACCGCGCCGTCGCGTTCCGTCGTTTCGATCTCCTCGCCTTGCGCGATAAGGATGCTCGAAAGCCAGTGGCCGAAGTCCCGGGCGCTTGCAAGATCGCCGCGTTCAACGTCGGTCGGCAGGCCCATGTCGCGCGCTGTCTCCTCGTGGAACTGCAGGCCGACCAGGCGCGCCACCCGGCCGAGCTCGGCCTGCGCATCGCCCGGCCCCAGTAGCTCCTGCAAGGTGGGCAGCATGGTGCGGAGATACTCCAGCGCATAGGCACGGAAGGTGCGCAGGCGACGCTCCTCGGGCCAGCTGGCGGTCTCGAGCTTGGGCTGGTTGGCCCAGTCGACTCGCGGCATCTCTTCCGTGCCATAGGCGAAGCGCACGCGCTCCTCTTCCTTCAGAGGGCGGCCGTAGTCGACGTAATAGCCTTCCAGGCCCGGCATGCCGTCGACCGTCATGCCGGTGCAGACGAAGCCGAGCCCGGGATTTTTAAGCGACACGCCGTTATGGCCGTGCCAGCCGTGCAGCATGGCGGCCGACACCGAATGCGGGACGGCGGCGATCGCCGTGCCGCGCCAGATCCAGCGTGGCGGCGGATAGCGCACCCACGCCTTCCTGTCGCTCTCGCGCAGGTAGCCGGTCTTCACGCCGCCCAGCGCGTTGGAATGATAGTGGTAGAGCGCACAGGCCGGCGCATCGGGCTCGTCCGCCAGCCCGAGCTTGTGCAGGCCGGGCAGGAACTTTTCGAGGTGCTGGCGGCGGAAGTGGCGGAACACGTAGTCGCGCGCGACCTCCTCGCCGCGCCGTGTGATGAGGCCCAGCACCAGGGCCGTCATCAAGGCATTGTAGAGCGTGCTGACCGCGCGATAGGCGGCCAGCTCAGCCCCCTGCTTAGCCAGCGTAGCCATCGACGATGATGGCTTTTGACTTGCCCGCCTGGAGCCGCATGTCGAGCACCGGCTTGTAGTCAGCCGAATCGTAGAACCGCTCGGCCGCCGCGTAATCGGGGAATTCCAGCACGACGACCCGCGACGGCGTCCAGCCGCCTTCGAGCGTCCTTGTCTTGCCGCCGCGCACGATGAACTTGCCGCCGAACTTGGCGACCAGCCCGGGCGTGTGCTTGCGGTATTCGGCCATCAGGGCCTCGTCGGTCGTCTCGACCTCGACGATCATATAGGCAGCCACGTTCGCTTCTCCTCAGCCGGTTCCCCTCATCCAACTTCCATCGGCAGGCTGGCATCGTTCGACCATTCCTGCATGGAGTTGTCATACACCGAGACGTTGTTGTGGCCGAGCAGGGCGGTCAGCACAAACGCATCGAGGGTGGCGGCGATGCCGCCACCGCAATAGACCAGCACCCGCTTGTCCGGCGCGGCGCCCACGCCCTCGAAGGCGGCGCGCAGTTCGGCCATCGGCTTGAGGGTCTTGTCCGGACCGAACAGGCTCGCCGCCGGTACGCAGGACGAGCCCGCGATGCGGCCGGCGCGGCCGTAGGTCACGCCGCCCGTGCCCTTGTGCTGGTCGTGGCTGAGGGCATTCAAGGTCAGCGTATCGGTCTTGCCGATCGCGGCCTTGATGGTGTTCTTGTCGACGAAGATCTCGGGCCGTCCGCGCAAAGTGAGCGTGGCCGGCGGATAGGTCGTGGCCTCGGTCGAGAGCGGGCGGTTCTCCGCCTTCCACTTGTCGAGCCCGCCGTCGAGGATCGCGGCGTCATCGAAGCCCACGGCGCGCAGCATCCACCACAGGCGCGTCGCCCAGTTCGGCGTCGCGTGGCTATAGAGCACGACGAAGGTGCCATGGCCGATGCCCTTGGCGGCGAATGCCTTGGTGAGCTGATCGAGCGGCGGCAGGGTGAAGCGGAGCTTGGAATGGGGGTCGGAGAACTCAGCCCCGAGATCGAGAAAGACCGCGCCCGGAATATGGCCCTTGTCATAGTTGGCGCGGCCGCTTTCGGCGTCGTAGCCGCCTTCGGGACGCGGCTGGAGGTAGGTCGTGCAGTCGAAGATACGAAGCGCCGGCGCACCCATGCGGCGCGCGAGTTCCTCGGTCGAAATCAGCGCTGCAGATTGCGCCATGTCGCTCTCCCTGGGTTGGGAGAGCGGAGACTAGCGCAGAATCAGATCGTCTTCTGCGGCAGCGGCGGGACGGCGACGGTACCGCCGGTCGGGGCCGGAGCAGGTGCCGGCGAAGAGGCAGCCGGCGGCGGCGAGAGCTGGCCCACTTCGGGCTGCGTCGCAGCGGTCGTGGTCTTCTTGGTCTTCTTCTTTGTCGTGGTCGGCGCTGCCTTGGGTGTGGCCTGGGCATGGAGTTTCTTCATGCAGGCGCTGCGCGAGGTGCTGCTCTTCAGCGTCTGGCAGTAGGCGGTCGTGCCCGGCTTCGCCTTGGTCGCTGGGACAGGGGCTGGCGCCGTGACGGGATCTTCGGTTTGGGCGAAGGAGGGGGCGGCAAAGGCGACCGCGGCCAGGGCCGCCATGCTGGCGATCAAAAGACGCATTGGAACTTCTCCCGGGCCGCTTGCGATGAGGGGAACGGTGCGGCCTCGATATACAAGCAAAATGTTATGGTATTTGTGTCGTTTATGTCAAATTCTTAATCGTTTACGACAACTGAAATCTAGGTCCCGTGCAGGCTATCCTCAACGTCGCCTTGCCGATCTTCGGGGTCATTCTGGCGGGCTACCTGGCCGGCCGCTGGCGCGTCCTGGGCGGCGAGGCGACTACGGCGCTGAACGCTTTCGTAAGCTATTTCGCCCTGCCGGTGCTGTTCTTCGGCACTTTGGCGCGGACCCCGGTCGCGGCGGTGCTCGACCCCGCCCTGATGCTGGGCTTTGGCGCGGCCGTGGTCGCGACCTTCGCCGTCGGCATGGTCTCGACCCGGCTTGTTTCACAGGGAACCCGGAAAGCTGGCCTTGCGGCCATGAGCCTGCAGGGCATCGCCGCCTCGTGGGGCAATGTCGGCTACATGGGCGTGCCGCTCTGCCTCGCCGCCTTCGGCGAGGCCGGCCTGCCGCCCGCCATGCTGGCGGTCATCGTGACCTCCATCGTCTCCATGGTATTCGGCGTCATGCTGATCGAGCTCGAGGTCGCGGCCGGTCACGGGCCACTCAGGACCTTCCTGCGGGCCGCCTTCAACGTGGCCCGCAACCCCCTGCCAATGTCGATCGCCCTCGGCATCGCGGCCTCGGGCGCCGGCCTGCCGATCCCGACGCCGGTCGAAAAGTGGCTCGACCTTTTAGGCGCGGCGGCGGCGCCGTGCGCGCTGTTCGCCATCGGGCTGTTCCTGTCGGACAAGTCGATCAAGAGCGGCCTCGCCGAGGCGGGCCTCGCCACCCTGATCAAGCTTTTGCTGCAGCCGCTCCTGGCGGCGCTGATCCTGCCGTCCTTCATCGACCTCGGATCTGTGGCGGGCCGGGTCGCGATCCTGATGGCCGCCCTGCCGACGGCCGCCAACGCCTTCGTGCTGGCCAAGCAGTTCGACATCTCGGTCGAGCAGAACACAGCCTCGGTTCTGCTCTCCACGGCCTTCTCGGTGGTCACGGTTTCTGCTTTGCTGGTCTGGCTGCGGGTGTCCTGACAACCATGGAGGAAAACATGCTCCAGGAGTTCAAGAAGTTTGCGATGCGCGGCAGCGTGGTCGACCTCGCCATCGGCGTCATCATCGGCGCGGCCTTCGGCAAGATCATCGATTCGATGGTCAACGACATCCTGATGCCGGTCATCGGCCGCATCTTCGGCGGGCTCGACTTCACCAACTACTTCATCGGGCTGACGCAGGCGGCGAGCCAGGCGCCGACCTACGATGCCGCCAAGAAGGCCGGCGCCACCCTGGGCTACGGCAGCTTCATCACCGTGACGGTCAACTTCCTGGTCATCGCCTGGATCCTGTTCCTGGTGATCAAGGGCATGAACCGCCTGTTCGTCCAGGAACAGGCCGCCCCGCCGCCGCCCGCGCCGCCGACCAAGGAGCAGGAGCTGCTGACGGAGATCCGGGATTTGTTGAAGGTGCGCGTCTAGCTCATCCGGACCGCGGGCCTCCAGGCCCGCTCATGTTCTTCTTGAGCGGGCCTGGAGGCCCGCGGTCCGGATGACATGAACGCGGCGTCGAGACGACGGGCGAGCGCGTCGGAAATACGCGTCAGCGGCAGGCGGCATTCGGGCGAGGCGATCAGTCCCTGGCGCCATAGCAGGTGCTTGATCGGCATCGGATTGGCTTCGGCGAACAAGAGCGGCACGAAAGACGCAAGCGGCGCCCAGGCGGCGCGGGCGCCCGCCACGTCGTTGGCCGCGAACCGCCGTCCGACCTCGACGAAGCCTGCCGTCATGAAATGGCTCGACGCCAGGATGCCGCCGTCGGCGCCGTTCGCCATCATGGTGAAGAACAGCGCGTCCTCGCCGGTCAGCACCGAAAAATCGACCGGCTTGCGCGCCAGCAGCTCGAGTGATTGCGCGATGCTGCCTGAACTGTCCTTCACGCCGACGATGTTCGCGACCTCGGCAAGCTCGAGCAGAGAGTCGTTCAGAAGGTTCACCGCCGTACGGTAAGGAATGTTGTAGATCAGCACGTCGCGATCGGTCGCCGCGGCGATGGCGCGGAAGTGGGCGATCAAGCCATCCTGGCTCGGCCGGTTGTAATAGGGGCAAACCGAGACGATGCCGTCGAAGGCGAAGCGGTCCAGCCGCCCCAGCGTCTTCTCGACTTTGTGCGTGGCGTTGCCGCCGACGCCCACGAACACCGGCACGCGGCCGGCGACCTTGGCCACGGTGCGCTCGACCAGCTCGTCGATCTCATCGTCGTCCAACGCCGGCTGCTCGCCTGTCGTGCCCAGCGGGAACAGCCCGTTCACGTCGCAGGCGATGTAGTGGTCGATCAATCGTTCGTAGCTTGAAAAATCGACGGCGCCATCCTTGAACGGCGTCACCAGCGGCAGCCAGAGGCCGGAGATTTTTGCTGTCATGCGCCAACGCTACCGATGAATGGTAAATAATAAAAACGAATGTTTTTGATATAACCGTTCGTTATCTCTTATAATCTACGTCATGCGCAAAGACCTCGATATCGTCCTGCTGCGAGCCTTCCTCGCCGTCGTCGAATCGGGCGGCGTTACGCGTGCCGCCGCGGCGCTGGGCGTCAGCCAGGCGGCCGCCAGCCAGCAGATCAAGCGGCTCGAGGAGGCGCTCGACTGCCGGTTGTTCGAGCGCGCGGGCCGGCGGCTGGTGCTGGCCCCGGCCGGCGAGCGGCTTTTGGCCCAGGCGCGCCGGCTGCTCGCGCTCAACGACGAAGTCTGGTCGTCGATGCGCACGCCGTCGTTCGAAGGCGAGGTCCGCCTCGGCGTGCCCTACGACATCATTGCGAGCTTCGTGCCGCCTATCCTGCGCCGCTTCGCCAAGGCGCAGCCCCGGGTGCGGGTCAGCCTGGTCTGCGAAGATTCAAAAGTGGTGCGCGAGCAGCTGAAGTCGGGCGGCGTCGATCTTGCGCTCACCACGGAGACCGAGTGCGGCCGCCACGGCGAGACGCTGCGGACCGACCGGCTGGTCTGGGTCGGCGTGCCGGGTGGCGATGCCCATTTGAAGGACCCGCTGCCGGTCTCGCTGGGCGCGCCGACCTGCGTGTTCCGGCCAGTCGCGGTGGAGGCGCTGGGCAAGGCGCGGCGCGACTGGCGCGCGGTCTGCGAGGTGAGTCGCATGGAACCGGTCTATGCCGTCCTCGAGGCCGGGCTCGCCGTGGCGCCGCTGCTGCGCTCCTCGGTGCCCGAGCGCTTCGAGATATTCGAGGGCAAAGGCGGCCGCGAGGCGCGCCTGCCGCCGTTGCCGGAATTCCGCATCAATCTCTACGCCCCGCCGGGCCAGAGCCCCGCCGCGCGCGATCTCGCCGACCATGTCCGTGCAAGCTTCGCCGGGCGTGCACACCCTCTGCACAACAATTGATACGATCCGCCGCTGTCTTGTCGGCCCCTGTGAAATTATCATCGGCCCCGCAAACGGGGTACTGATGCGCTTTCTGCTCGGATGGATGTTCAAGCTGGGCTTTTTGAGCGTGGCGTATCTCGCCGCGACGGGCAGCCTGCAATTCAAGCTTCCCGACTACGTGCTGGGCTACGAGGTGCCGCCGGAGGCCAGGCAGTGGGTCGAGCGCAATACGCAGATCAACGATCTGGCCCGTAAGACCGAGACCGGCCTCAAGCAGATTTCCGACAGTCTCAAGTAACACGCCAGGGATTGAGGGGGCGTCCAAGGGCCCGGACCGCGCGATCCTGGGATCGCGCGGTCCGGGCTCTCTTTTTGCCGGCGCTCGCGCTACGGTCGTCCGTCGATGGTGTTCAGGGTTGCCTCCGCCGTTCAGGCGACAGGCAGCGCCGCCAATCGTCGGACGATGTCTCGGCCGTCTGGTCGCAGCGTGTCCGCTTGTTGCGGATGGCCTCGATCTCCGCTGGCCGCAGGATGGGCGAGTTCTCGAGGTCCGATCCATTGCGGTCGAGCAGGTCGGCATAGGTCATCGCGCTGTGCCGGCCTTCGAAGACGTATCTCTCGACGACCTCGACCAGGTCGACCAGGGCGCCCGACATGTACCATTCGCGGGAGATCCTGCGGTCACGGTCGCGCGTCAGCAGCAGGTAGTTCGAGATCGACAGCAGGGTTATGTAGTCGAACGCCTCGATCATATCGACCACCCGGCCGAAGCTGCACAACTGCTGCTTGGCGCACGAGGCGAGCGCCTCAAGGCGGCCGTAGACGGCCATCAGCTTCTCTTCGATCTGCACGGGCTTGCCGCAGCCCGCGAGCTCCTTCTGGTCGTTCTCGACCAGGTCCCACCAGCGGGCCGCCGTCTTGTAGGCTTCGTCCTGGCGGCGCACCGTGCCGAAGCGGGAATAGGAGAGATGGCTTTTGGCCGCGCGCTCGAAGCACACGGTGAATTCCTGGATCTCCCACAGGTACTGGATATAGTCGCGTGTCATCAGCCTGTCGAAGTAGCGCAGCGTGGCGTCGGTCTGCTGCTTGCTCGTTTCGGCCTGCCAACTCGACCAGCCAATGACGAGGCTGAGGCTCAGGACGGCGACCACGACGGCCTGTAGGAGCACGCCGATTTGCGCGGTGGTGATCTTGGATGCCCAGCGCATCATCGCGACCCAGGTCGGTTGTGCAGCCACACTCCACTATACGCCTTGATGTCGATGATTCTTCCGTCACAACAATTGATACGATCCTGCGCTGTCTCGACGGCGTCCGCCGAAACGATCATCCGTCCCCGGCACGTTGAGCCTCGGCCGACTGCAGGACGAGGGGGCCGGGATCCCATCAAATTGAGCCGGTGATCTGCGACGTCTTCCTGGCGGGGGCTACCGCGGTGGCAGCAGCCTCTTCGCCTGCATCTCGGCGAAGCACTTCCTGAACATCGCCTCAGTATCCATCACCTCGTGGAAGCCCGCCTGCATCAGCTTGATGGTCGAGACGATCGCCGCCGGCCCCGCCGTATTGCGGCCATAGCCCATCGTGTAGTCGGCATATTCGAAGGACAGTCCGACGAATTGCTTGAGTGTCCCTGAGCGAAGCCCGTGCCGCGCGCAAATCTCCGCCCACTCCGCCTCGCGCGGGCGGATCTCCTTGTCGAGCGCCAGGGGCACGTGCTCGCCCGCCGCGAAGCCCAGCGCATCGGCGATGGCCGCCCACACGTTCGGCCACATGAACACGTCGCCGTTGGTGACATTGAAGATCTCGTTGCGAGCCGTCTCCGCCTCGCCGGACCAGGCGATGGCGCGCGCCAGAAGATCGGCATCGACCGCCTGCGCCACCCGCCCGACGCCGCCGGGATAGTCGAGCCTGGTCTTACCGGCGCGCCGCATCATCGCCGCATAGACACCCAGCGCCGGGATCACATTCATGGCGCTGCCCACCGAATCGCCCACGATCAGCACCGGCCGCAGGATCGACCAGTGCCAGGCCTTGCCTGCCTGCTGGGCACGCAGATAGCGTTCCTGGTCCCAGTAGAAGTTCGGCTGCTCGTGCATCTCCGAGCGGTTCTCACGCGCCGGCACCGTGAGCGGGCGGACATGCACGCCATAGGCCTTGGTGCCCTGCAGCAGGGCCACGTGGCTGAGCCGCGGCGCGATTCTTTCCAGCGGTCCAAACAAGTTCCGCAACATCGCCTCGTTGGTGCGGATCTGCTCGTCTTCCTGCCAGCCTGCGACCAGTCCCGGCCGCTCGTAGAGCGCGGCATAGACGAGATGGGTGACGCCGGCGAACTCGGGTGCCAGCCTAGTGCAGGCCTCGCTATCGGCGAGATCGAGCGGCAGCCACCGCGCGCCGAATGTCTCGTCGGGACGGCGGCGCGAGACGGCGATCACCTCGGAGCCCGACTCGCGTGCAAAATGCTTCATGGCGGCATAGCCGACCAGGCCGGTGGCGCCGGCGATCAGGATTTTTCGCGAAGGCATGGCACGGACTTGAAAGACATGAGCGCTGCGACAACCTTCCGGACGATCGGGTGCCGCGGTCGCACTCTACCGAAATGTGTCGCCTGGCCCCCACGCTATTTTTTAAGCGGAGGTTCTGATCTCAGGCGAACGAGCAGGTCTCTTGTCGCTTCGGCGTTGGCAATAGCCCGCGCTTCCGAGTACTTCCGAACCGCACTCAGGGTCATCGAGCCCACGACTCCGTCGACGGGTCCGGGATCAAAATTCAAAGCCTTGAGCTTGCCTTGTAATTCGCGAATTTCGTCCGCCTTCAGCGGCGCCGATTTTGCCTGCGCAACGACCGGTACTTGGGGTGCCGATGGCGCTGGCGGCGGTTGCGACGA
>DASZJU010000089.1:0-4765 GCA_035947815.1 Reyranella sp. | reverse complement strand
GATGCCGAGGACAGGCCCAGTCAGTTCGTCCATTGCCCGGGCCGCCGCCGCGCGGCCGGGTATTCCCTGCTCAACGTATCGCGCGACGCCTTCAACGATGACGATTGCGTCGTCGACCACGATGCCGATTGCGAGCACGATGGCGAACAGAGTGGGAAGATTGATCGAGAAGCCAAGCGCCGCCATCGCCGCGAACGCGCCGATGAGCGTCACCGGCACGGTCGTCGCTGGCACGAGCATCGCCCGCCAGTCCTGAAGGAAGACGAGGATGACGATAAGCACCAGGATCGCCGCCTGGATCAGGGTCTTGTAGACTTCGGCGATCGCCGCCTTCACAAATTTCGTCGTGTTGTAGGGCACGACATAGGCAAGCCCTTGCGGGAAGGCCTTGGCGAGCTCGTCCATTTTCGCCTGGACTTCATTCGAGACCGCAATCGCGTTCGCGTTGGGCAGCAGCGAGACCGCGATGCCGGCGCCGGGCCGGCCGTCCAGATTGAACGATTGGCTATAAGTCTGCGCGCCAAGCTCGGCGCGCCCGACGTCCCGTATCCTGGTGATGCGGCCGCCATTCGCCGAATCGACCTTGACGATGATATTCTCGAACTCCCTCGGATCATCGAGCCGGCCCTTGAGGTCGAGCGTATATTGAAAGTCCTGGCCTTTCGGCGCGGGCGGCGCGCCGATCTGTCCGGCCGCCACTTCCTGGCTCTGCTGCTGAATGACGTTGATGACGTCCTGCGGCGTCAGTCCCCGCGCCTGCAGAAGGTTCGGGTCCAGCCAGATGCGCATGGCGTACTGCCCGGTGCCGAGCACGGTCACATCGCCGACGCCGGGAAGGCGGCGCAGCTCGTCTTGCACATTGATGACCGCGTAGTTCGACAGGAACAGGAAATCGAAGCGACTGTCGGGGGAGGTCAGGACGACGAACTCAAGAATCGACGTCGACTTCTTCTTCGTCGTCACGCCCTGAAGCTGCACTTCCTGCGGCAGGGACGAAAGCGCCGCGGACACCCGGTTCTGCACCAGGATCTCGTCCTCGTCCGGATCCGTGCCGATCGCGAAGGTGACGGTCAGGGTGTACGTGCCGTCGCTCGCGTTCGTCGACTGCATGTAGATCATGTTCTCGACGCCGTTGACGTTCTGCTCGATCGGGAGCGCCACGGTGTTGACGAGAGTCATCGCGCTCGCGCCGGGATAGCTCGTCGTCACCTGGACGGTGGGTGGAACGACGTTGGGATATTGCGAGCTTGGCAGGTTAACGAGGGCGACCAGACCGATGACTACGATGACGAGCGCCAGCACATTGGCGAGCACCGGCCTGTCGATGAAAAAGCGCGAGATGGCTCCCGCCCGGCCTTCCGAGCTCATTGCTGATCCGTGGCGGCTTTCTCAGGGCTCGATACCGGCGCCGGCTCGGCTGAAGCCAGCTGGCCCCGCTGCGGATCGACCTTCGCGCCGGGAAAGGCACGCTGAACGCCCTCGGTCACGACCCAGTCGCCTGGGCTTAACCCCGATTCGATCACGCGCAGCTGTCCGTCGCGCACCCCCGTCGTGACGACCTTCCTTTGAACGACGTTGTCGTCGCCGACGACCAGCACGTAGCTTCCTTCCTGGCTCGTACCAATCGCGTCGTTTCGCGTGAGCAACGCCTTGTCCTGCTGGCCAATCGGCGTGCGCACCCGCACGAACAGGCCCGGCAGGATGGCGCCGTCTTTGTTGTCGAACAAGGCGCGCGCGGTCAGCGTGCCGGTGGCAAAATCGACCTGCGGCGAAGCATAATCGAGATGCCCCCTGTGAGGATAGCCCTCCTCGCCCTGCAGCCCGATCTCCACCGGGACGTCCGACAGTTTCGAGGTGCGCAATGCGATGCCGTGCTTGGCGAGGTTTCTTTGGATCGACAGGATTTGCGGCTCGCTCAAGGTGAAATAGACATAGAGCGGATCGGTCTGGATGATCGTGGAAAGCTTGGTTGGCCCGGAGACGCCGACCAGCGCGCCGAGATCCACGAGGTGGTTCGTGACGACGCCGTCAAACGGAGCAAGCACCTGAGTGTAGCCGAGGTTGATCTTGGCGAGCCAGATGGCCGCCTGGGCGTTGAGGATGTCGGCCGCTGACTTGTTCCAATTGGACTTCCACTCCTGCGCCGTCGCCTGGCTGGCGAAATCCTGCCGGGCGAGCGTCGCCTGCCGCCCATATTCGGCCTTGTTGTACTCCTCCGTCGCCTGGTCGGAGGCGAGCGTCGCCTCCTGCTGGTTAACCTGCGCCTGGTAGATGTCCCGCTCGATGCCGAAGAGCTGCGCGCCTTTCTTGACGGTCGCTCCGTCGACGTAGTCGATCGAGGTGAGAAAGCCCTGCACGCGCGCCACGAGATCGACCGAGGCGAACGCCTGGGTGTTCCCCGTGAGTTCGAGGTATTCGGTCACCGGCCGCTGCAGCGGCTGCGCGACTTGCACCTTGGGCGGCGGCGGCGGAACGTAGGCGTTCTTGCTGTTGCAGGCCGCGAGCGTGATCGCCGCAATTGCAAAGACCGCCGCCCGAGCGGCGCGGCCGAGTGAGAAACGAGGCGGTCGGGTCGACATGAAGACGCGGATCCTGGAAGCGAGCGAACAATATCCGTTGGCGAGCCCGATGGCCATGGCGCCCCTATGATGCCTGACCGGCGATTGAGCGCAAGAGGCTCGAATGACGAGCGCGACCTTGCCGCTACTGGGCCGCGCGCTCAAGCGCGCGATAACGCCTGACCGCGACTGGGATCGAGGCGAGATAGACGAGCGTGACGGCGACCAGCGCCTGCATCGGAAAGTTGAACAGGATGAGGAGCGCAGCGGCGACGCCGACCAGCACCACAGAGACATATTCGCGCGGCACGCGGCCGATCGTTTTGCCGGAGAAGTGCGGCACGCGGCTCGCCATCAACAGAGCCACCGCCAGGACATAGAGGCTTTCGATCACGGCGGATCGCGAGGTCGATTGGCCGAGATCAAACGCATAGTGAAGGTAGATCGGCAGGAGGCCGACAATCGCGCCCGCGGGCGCCGGCATCCCTACGAAGAAGTTTTTTCGCCATGAAGGCTGATCTTCGTCGATCATGACGTTGAAACGCGCGAGACGCAAAGCGCAAGCCATAGCGAACAAGAGCGCCGCGACCCAGCCGAAGTTTTTGGCCGCGTGCAGGTTGGCGACGTACAGCACCAGCGCCGGCGCGACGCCGAAGTCGACGAAGTCGGCAAGCGAATCGAGTTCGGCCCCAAACCTCGAGGTTCCCTTCAAAGCGCGCGCGATTCGCCCGTCGAGGCCATCAAGCACCGCCGCGCCGGCGACCGCGCTCACCGCCCAGTCGATCGATCCCTCCATCGCGAGCCGGATCGCCGTCAAGCCTAGGCCGAGCGCGAACAGCGTGATGAGATTGGGGATCAAAAGCCTGAGAGGCACGGCCCGAAGGCCGCGACGCGGCGATGCGGAATCAGCGATCGACGCCCGAGGCGCGGGGCCGATTTCGTTCATGCTTCAGCTCCGCTGAAAGGGCGGCGGCTCGACCTCGGCCGCAACCTGCGCGATCACGGTCTCGCCAGCAATGGCGCGCGAATCGACGCCGACCACGATATGCGCCCCCGACGGCAGGTAGACATCCACGCGCGAGCCGAAACGGATCAGTCCAATGCGTTCGCCGGCGCCGACCAGCGCGCCCTCGTGCGTGAAGCACACGATCCGGCGGGCGACCAGGCCTGCGATCTGCACCACGCCAAATCGGCCGGATGGGGCATCGATGACGAGGCTGTTGCGCTCGTTGTCCTCGCTCGCCTTGTCGAGGTCGGCGCTGAGAAAGAGGCCGGGGTGATAGACGATCTGAGCGACGCGGCCCTGGACGGGCGCGCGATTCACGTGGCAATCGAAAACCGACATGAAGATCGAGACCCGTTGCAACGGCGCCATGCCGAGGCCAAGCTCGGGTGGAGGCGCGGCGAAGCCGGCGAAGCTGACTACGCCGTCGGCGGGCGCAATGACCAGGTCGCTGCGAACCGGTGTGACGCGCGCGGGATCGCGAAAGAAATAAGCGCACCAAAGCGTGGCGATGAGGCCGAGCCAGCCGAGCGGCGCCCATAGCCACCACAGAATAAGCGCCGCAACGGCGAAGCCCAAGACGAACTTATAGCCTTCAGGATGGATCGGCGCGAGCTGGCCGCGCAGCGATTTGACGATGCTCATTGACCAGCGCTCGAAGACAAACCGCGCGCACTCATGGCGCCAAACGTCCCCAATGTCACGGCGCGGGCTGAGGCATAAGCCCGTCTGGCGCGAGGTCGTCTTCGCGGCCGGCCTGCCGGAGCAATTCCTGCGCCGCATCGACCTGCCTCTGGCGGCTCCACAGCGCGGCATAGATTCCACCCCGCTCGAGCAGCTCCTGATGGGACCCGCGCTCGGCGATGACGCCCTTGTCGAGCACCAGAATCTCGTCGGCGTTGACCACGGTCGACAGGCGATGGGCGATCACAATTGTCGTGCGCCCGCGGGAGACGCGCTCCAGCGCCGACTGAATCTCGCGCTCGGTGAAACTGTCGAGCGCCGATGTCGCTTCGTCGAGCACCAGAATCGGCGGCGCCTTGAGCATCGTGCGCGCAATGGCCACCCGCTGCTTCTCACCGCCCGAGAGCTTGAGGCCACGCTCGCCGACCGGCGCATCGTAGCCCTGCGGCAGCGAGCGAATGAACCCGTCGATCTGCGCATTCTCGGCGGCGGCGATCACCTCGCCCTCGCTGGCGCCGTC
>DASZJU010000088.1:0-31473 GCA_035947815.1 Reyranella sp. | reverse complement strand
CCCGTCTCGCCCAGGAACAGCGGCACGTCATAGCGGTTGGCGAAGTTGAGATGGCGCTGGATGGAATCGCGCTCAGTGCTCGCCCAGAACAAGTGGTAAGTGTAGGCGAGGTTATCGGCGAAGGGCGGGCCCAGCATGTCGAAGCTCGAGCTCCACTGCCCGCCGGCCAGGATCACGATGCGGCCGGGATCAACCTCGCGGATCGCCTGGGTCACCTGCCTGTAGAACGGCTCCAGCCGCATATTGAGCGTTGCCGTGTCGTGATAGGGCGCGATCGGTTCGTTCAGGATGTCGTAGCCCAGGATCGCCGGATCGCCGCTGTAGCGCAGCGCGATGGCGCGCCACAGCTTGACCGTGAGCGCGCGGTCGCGCGGCACATAGAACATCAGCGGATAGCCCGGCCCGTCGTCGTGGTTGATGCCGGTCTGGCCGCCAGGCGCGGCGTGCAGGTCGACGATGGCGAAAAGGCCGGCCTCGCGCACCCAGCCCAGCACGCGATCGAGCAGCGCCCAACCCTCGCCCGTCATCTCACCCTGGTCGGTCATGAACAGGTGATAGTGCAGCGGGATGCGCACGGTGTTGAAGCCGACGGACTTGATGAACCGGATGTCGTCGCGCGTGATGTAGGTGTCGAGGAACTCGGTCCAGAACCGAGCGGCGCGTTCGGATCCCAAGAGGCGATCGAAGGCGTCAAAGATCTGGCGCGGCGATTTGGCGACCTCGAACTTGAGCATGTAGCCCTCGGGCATCAGCCAGTTGCCGAGGCTAATGCCCTTGATGCTGAGCGGACGGCCGTCCGGTGCGATGAAGGTCTTGCCGTCGATGCGGACCAGCGACTCCGCCACCGCCGGCGCGGCGAGCCCGAGGATCAACAGGAGAGCGAGCAGGAGGCGCATGAGGAGGATTGTACCCTGCTGTCATCCTGAGCGCAGCGAAGGATCTCATCGCCGCTTGCCACGCCATGAGATCCTTCGCCGCGCTCCGGGGCGGAGTTTACTCCGCCCGCGATGACAAGAGGTCGCTCGGGGTGACAACTTCTTTTTGGACGCTAAGGTCGCTCCGTCATGCTCCTCGCGTCCCTTCTCGTGCCGCTCGCCGTCTTCGCGATCGTCTATCTCACCCAGCGCCTGCGCCTGCCGGCCTTTCTCGCCATCATGGCGACGGTCGTGGTTTATGGCATTGCGGCCGACATGACCTTCCAGTCGGTCGGCAAGGCGTTCGGGCTGGGCTTCACCGCGGCGCTCGAACAGGCGGGCCTCCTGGTGGTGGCGGGCGCGCTGGTGCAGGCGCTGGTGCTGCGCCAGCCGCTCGGCACCGGAACATCCGCCCTTGTCGGCGCGCTGGCGGGCCTCGGCGCCTCGGCGACGGGCGGCCTCGCCTTGCTGCAGCCCGCGGGCCAGGACGCGCCGCGTCGGGCGCTGGGCCTCGCCCTGACCCTGCTTGCCGTCAGTTCCCTGGTGGCGCCCTCGCCACTCGCGGTCGCGGCAGCCTCGGTGATGAAGGCCAGCAACTCAACGATGCTCATGGTCGCGCTGCCGCTTGCCGTGATCACGGCCGTGCTGGGCTGGTGGTCCGTGGCGCGCCAGATCCCCTCGACCGACGTCGCCGGTTGGCTCGACTGGACGTGGCTCGCCGTCCTCATCCCGATCGCACTCCTGATCGTGCAGTCGGTGGCGCAGATGCCGAACGAGCCTCTGGGCAAGGGCGGCGCCCGCGAGTTCTATATCGGCATCAGCAAACCGCTGATGCTGGCAGCCGTCGCCATCACGCTCGGCGTGCTGTTCGCCGGCCGCTGGCAGCCCTCGGCGCTGGCCGGCCGCAGCTGGGCGCCGCTCCTGCTGGCGGTCGGCGCATCGGGCGGGCTCGCCCGCGTGTTCGACGAAACCGGCATGGCCGAGCTTTTAGCCGAATACGCGCTGCATCCCCGCTTCGGTATCCTGACGCCCTTCCTGGCCGCCGCCATCGTCAAGACGATGCAAGGCAATTCGCTGACCGCCGTGCTCACCGCCTCCGGCATGGTCGAACCCATGCTGCCGGCGCTCGGGCTCGACAGCGCGTCAGGCCGTGCGCTCGCTGCCGCCGCGGTCGGCGCAGGCTCGATGGCGATCTGCCACGTCAACGATCCGTTCTTCTGGATCGCCGCGTCGATGGGCCGGCTCTCGCCGGGACGGGCGCTTTTTGTGATCTCGCTGGGCAGTGCCGTGATGGCAATCGGCGCGCTGGTCGCGCTGGCTGCGGTGAAGCAGTTTCTTTAGCTTCCCATCGCACGGGACCGGCGAATTCTTCGGACAAGACCGTTGCTCTCTTCGCAACTTAAATCCCGGCCGTCATCGGCAACGGGCTCGGGATCAGGGCGTTCAATCCACGCCTAATCGGAAGGAGAAGCCAGATGAGCAGCACGACAGACAAGGTCAAAGGCACGGCGAACCAGGTTGCCGGCAAGGTCAAGCAGGGCGTGGGCGAAGCCACCGACGATCCCGCGCTCAAGGGTGAGGGCAAGGTGCAGGAAGCCAAGGGCAATCTGCAGAAGGCCGTCGGCGACGCCAAGTCGGCCATCAAGAAGGCCGCCGACCTTTAAGTGGTCGTTTCGAACAACAGTTGATAGCAAAGGGCGCCTTTTGGCGCCTTTTGTTTGCGCTGATTTCTTTACGCGCTCCCAAGCGTTAATCCAATTCCACGCTCGGCACCGACGGCACGATCCGGCGGATCAGCCTGGTGGGCGCCACCATCGGCGCGGATCATTCGTCGAAACGAGCAAAGACGCGCCACTGGAGCGGCGCGCCCACAGCGGAGTACGCTCCTCCTCAATGAATCCCCCGGAGGAACACAGCAGCCCGATTCGCGCGCTGCTGAGGCTGCCTGACTTCCTCAGGCTGTGGCTGGTCGGCGCCTTCGCCAATGCCATGCGCTGGCTGGAGCTTTTGGCGTCGGGCCTGTTCGCCTACGAGGTGACGGGCTCGGCGCTCGCCGTCACTTTCGTGGTGGCGGCGCGCCAACTGCCGCAGCTCGCCTTCGGCGCCTTCCTGGGCGCGGTCTCCGAGGCGGTGAACCGCAAGCTGATCGTCATGCTGGCGCTGGTCGGGCCGGCCTTCGTCTCGACCGTGCTGGCGAGCCTCGCCACCACCAGCCATCTGGCGCTGTGGCATGTGGCGCTGGGCAACCTGATCTCGGGCACGATGTGGGCCACCGAGATGTCGACCCGGCGGCGCATGGTGGGCGAGGTCGCGGGCCCGCACAGGATCGTGCCCGCGATCGCGCTCGACTCCGCCACCAATGCCGCCACGCGCATGATCGGACCTCTGCTGGGCGGCATGGCCTTCCAGTGGCTGGGCATGAAGGGCGCCTACACGATCACCGCGCTCGTCCAGTTCCTCGGCGCCTTCGCCATGGCCGGGCTGGTCCATTCGCAGCTCACGCGAAAGCTCAACCTCGCGCGCATCCCGGCCGAGATCGCCGAGGGCGTGGCCTTCGCCCGCAGCAAGCCCACCATCGTGCTGGTATTCGGCATCACCATCGTCACCAACACGTTCGCCTTCGCCTATTCGGGCCTCGTGGCGCCGCTCGGCCTCAGTGCCTTCCACGTCTCGCCGGCCCTGGTCGGCCTATTGGCCGCCGGCGAACCGCTGGGCGCCCTGTTGGGCGGTGCGCTGCTTGCTGCCGGCGTTTTGCGCCTCGATCGGCGCCTCGCCTTCGCCGGAGGAGCGGCCCTGTTCATGATCGCCCTGATCGTGATGGCGCTTTCACCCTGGTATTGGCTGGCCTTCGCCATGCTGGTCACGGGCGGCTTCGGCACGGCGGGCTTCAGCAACATGCAATCGACCCTGATGCTGACCGAGGCGCCCGCCGAAATGCGCTCGCGCCTGATGGGGATCGTCACGGTCTGCATCGGCACCGGCCCGCTCGGTATCCTGGCGGCCGGCGCGTTGGCCGGCGAACTGGGACCGCGCGGCGCAGTGCTCGTCATGGCGACGGCCGGGTTGGTGCTGACAGCGGCATTGGCCGCGCGGTTGCGGCAGCGGATGGGCTGACCGACTCATCGAGGTTCAGAACCGCCCGGTCGTGTTACCATGGTCAATACTCGGGGAGACCATGCTGCCTCTCATCGCGATTGCTGCCGTCATGCTCGCGACCCATGCCCTTGCCGCGGCAATGCCAAACTGCCGTGCTTGTCGCGTTAGCGCCGTACGCCAATTCTGCACGAGAGCCGCCCCATGAAGGTTGCCGAGCGCAGCGATCCACCGCGTCCGGAGTTCCGGCGATTCTACTACTGGGATTCGTTTGAGATGCCGCTCAGCCGAACCGACCTGGGTATCGATCAGATCTATCTCGGCATTTTTTCGCATTACCCGCGGTGGGCCAAATGGCTCCTGCTGGCCCGCACCCGGATCGTATCGGTGTTTGGCTTGAAGGGACCCTCCGCCGCCGATTTCGATCGGGTAGAAACCAAGTCGAGATACGCCGTCGGCGACAAGATCGCGCGCTTCACGCTGTTCTCCCTGAGCGAGACCGAGATCGTTACCGGCGGCAACGACAAGCACCTGGATTTCCGGGTCCTGGTGTCGCGCGTCCACGAAGACGGCGTGGACAAGGTGGTGCTGTCGACCGTCGTCAGCCCGCACAATTTCTTCGGCAAGGCCTACCTGTTCCTCATCCTGCCGTTCCACAAGTTCGGCGTGAAGACGATCATGTCGAACGCCGTGGCGGCGGGGCGCGTCTAGGCGCGGCAAACCGCTGACGCGGTTGTGCAGTGTGTTCGATTTTCTGGTCGTCAGCTTGACGCAAGGAGGTGGTCAGGTCGGAGTAACCAAAAAGCCAGCGTGCCGCCATTATCGGCCGACATATCCCCGTCGCTCGATCACCGAGCGATGGAGAAGATCATGAACACTGTCACCAAGGCCCTGCTGGCCGCCGTCATGTTCTCGCTGCCGGTCGCAGCGTTCGCCCAGTCGAGCGACGCCGCCTATTGCAAGGCGCTGGTCGCCAAGTACCAGCAGTACCTCGACATGAGTTCCAAGAGGGGACAGCAGCCGCAGAGCATTGATGCCCAAACCGGTGTCGAGAAGTGCAAGACGGGCGACACCTCCGGTATTCCGGCGATCGAGAAGGCACTCAAGGACGCCAAGTTCGACCTGCCGCCGCGCGGCTAAGCGTGCCCGACGCGCCAGCGCCGTCTCCAAAGCGGCGCCGGCGCGTTGCGCAGCCTGAACCTTTGTTTCCACGCGGTCGCCGGGAGCCTGCTGCTCCGCTGTTCGCGACATTCTGCATGGATGTGCGGCACGCCCCGCACTAGTTGCCTGCGCTAGCGCGACGGCCTTGTGACCTTCCTGATGTAGCCGAGCGCTTGTTCCAGTGCTTGGCGGACATTGGGTTCGACGGTGCGCGATGCAACGCGTATACGTTCCTTGAGCTGGCTTACATAGACGCCGTCTTCGACGCGCCACTCCTTCTGCAAGGCGATCGCCGCGGCAAGAAAGCGATCAAGGCGCCCCTGTATTGCGGTATCAATCTTGGCTTTCCCGGCCGCAAGGTTGGCGAGCTCCAGGAGGTCGCGCACGCATTCGGCTGCTCGCATGAAGCGGACACCGTCGCCGTCCCTGTGTCGCATGAAGACAATGCCAGATCGCTCAAGCGTGGTGCGAATGGCGGCCAATGACGAAGGACGGGTCGCCAAGTCGGCTTCGATTCGACGGATCGTTGCCGGCGCGACATTCGCTGCGTGCGACAAGTCCTGTACCGTCCAGTTCATCGCCGCGCGTGCCATACGCAATTGCGCACCCGACACCACAATCCACGTCCTTGACGAGATAGCGACCTCATCCCGGGTGAAGGAAGCGGTTCGACGATTGATGCGTCTTAGAGCGACAGGATCGTCTCGTCGCGGCACGCTGCTAGACTCTCATCATCCGGGTACCGGGCGGGTGAACTGCCGATCACAGACGTCACTAGTGGTCGTTCAATGGAAGACCGACGACGCGCCCGCGTTCCTGGTCGCGCGTCGCCTGATCGGCTTTTTCAGTGGCAGGAGCAGACCACACGGCCCTTGCCCTGCATGCACTGATACTTGGTGCCGGGCGGGCAGCCAGGGGCTGCCGCCGCCGAGCCCGCCAGCACCAGTACCACAAGCACAAGGACGAATTTCATGGACATTCCTCTCTCTTACACTTGCTCGCGCGCGGCTCAGCGGTCACCTCACACGTCCATTGCACCAGGGAGCACGCGCGACGGAATATCGATCAACTCGTGATCTTGGTAGATCAAAACGCATCGCCCGTCCTGTCGCCAAACTGACAACGAGCTTCACGTGCCATGCTCAGCAGTCGGACTCCCGTGGTTACACGGAGCTGACACGCGCGGACGATGGTGTCGCTGTTTCGCAGCCCTTTGATTGCTCGGCCAAAATGGTCGTGTAAAATTGGCGCCGTCTCGAAATTGGGTGGAACTCATGTGGCGTTCGGCGGTGGTGGGCACGTATCTCGCGGTAAGCGCTGGCACGCTGGTTTCCGGTTGTGCGGCGACGTGCGGGGCCAATCCACAGAAGCTCGCTTCGCTACAGCGCGGTATGAGCTACGCAGAAACCAGCCGAGTCATGGGATGCCCGGGCCAACTGGTATCCGAATACAGCCCCCTGTCGGGTGACTATGCCACGGTCGAATGGAACGGGCCGGATTCGATATTCTTCAAGCGCACCCGGATCGACTTCCTCGAGGGCAAGCTCCTGTCCTACACGACGGAAAATCGCGGCGCTCTGTAGCGACCATGACAATGTGGATCCTTTACCGTCCGCCGAAGGCAATGCCGATCCGAGCCATGATGGCCAGATTGGCGTGTGGATCGACCGTGCCGAAGTAAGTTACGGGGAAGTTGGGCGAGGTCGCCGTCACTACGCTGCCCGGGCGGAACTGCAGCTCGGCGTTGACGCCGAAGATCATGGGTAGGTCGGCGATGTCGCCCACCGGCATGCGCACGCCGACGCCGACCGTCGGATCGGCGCTGAAGCGCCGGTTCTGGCCGAAGAAACCCTGGCCGGGGGCGTTCGCTTCGGCGCCTTGCAGGGTCTGGGCCCAGCTGTCGAGCGTAATGCCGCCGTAGAGGTCGAGCAAAAGGCTTGGTGAAGCCGAACGCTCCGCAACCGGCATGGTGAAGCCAAGCAAGAGCGGGATTTGATAGAATTCCGTGATGGTGCTGGAGCCGAAATCGCCGGCGAAGAAGCTGGTATTCTGAAAGGTCTGGATGAAGGACTGCGCGGCGAAGCCTGACTGGAGGCCGGTCTCGAAGAAGACGCTGAACGCGAGCCGTTGTTCGTCGTCCATTCTCCACAGCAGGGGCACGTGGACACGTGCGCCGAGAAGAGGCGTGGTCGACGATGAGCCCCCCGACTGGTTGGCGATCAATAAATTACTGGGATCGATGGTCGCATCGACGCCGGTCACGTTGCTGTTGGTCGCGAACGGAATGAAGCCGCCGCCCACCGCGTAAACCTGGATCGCCAGGAAGGTATCGTAGCCGGTTCGCGATCCGGTGCCGTCCTGCTGGCTTTGAGCGTCGGCTGGACAAACCAGCATGATCGCAGCGAGGCAGGCGCTAACCTGCGCCAACTTGGATAATCCGATCACACGCATGTTGTCCCCCAGAGAAAAGCCTGAGCACTGCGCGGTGAATGGCGGGGGGCGAGCGATCTCACCAGAATCGGAAGCCCCAGGATGATTTGGAAGTCTTCGACGCCGGCCTGGTGGCATCGGGCAAGGGCTGCGGGTTGGCGGCATCGGGCACGGGCTGCGGCCTGGCAGCATCGGGCAAGGGCTGCGCATCGGGCCAGGGTCGCGGCCGGGGCGGATTGGCCGGTGCCTTGCAGACCGCGCGCTTGGCCGGATCGAGGTTGCCCTCGCCATCGCGGTTCCACCAGCCGCCGCCCAGCGACTGGAACAGCGCGGCGGTGTCCGAATAGCGCGCGGCTCGCGCCTGGACCAGCGCCATCGACGCCGTCTGGTAGGTGAGCTCGGCGTTGAGAATGTCGAGGATGCCAGCGTCGCCGGCAGCAAGCCGCCGACGCGTGATCTCGAGGCTCAATCCCGCGGCATTCTCGGCGCTGGAAGCTGCCCTGAGTGTCAGGGCGTCGGACTCGACGGTGCGCAGCGAGTCGGCGACATTGCGGAAGGCCGTCAGCACCGTCGAACGGTACTGCGCCTTGGCTTGCTCCCACGCCGCGATTGCGGCGTGCCTTTTCGCCAGCAGAGCACCGCCGTCGAGCAAGGTCTGCGCGACGCTGGCGCCGGCCGTCACCGTCGGCCCGAGCAAGCTGCTGAACAGCAGGTCGGACGACGTTGCCGTCGAACCGTAGACGGCGCCGAGCGTGACCTGCGGCAACAGTGCCGCCGTGGTGACGCCCACCGTCGCTCCGGCAGCGTGCACACTGGCCTCAGCGGAGCGGACGTCGGGCCGCTGCTCGACCATGCGCGAGGGCAGGCTCACCGGCAGGGTCTGCGGCAGGGCGAGATCGCCAAGCTCGAATGTCTCCGACGGAACGTGCGCCGTCGTCCGGCCGGTGAGCTGCGCCAGCAGATGGCGCTGTTGGCTGAGCTGGTTGGTGAGCGGCGGCAGGGCGAGCTCGCTTTGCGCCAGCGCCGCCTCCTGCGTGGCCACGTCGGCGCGCGCCGCCTGGCCGATGGCGAAGCGCCGTTGCAGCAGGTCGAGCGTCTGGCGCTGAATGTCGATGGTCCGTTCGGTGACGGCGATCTGGCCGCGCAGCGAGGCCTCGGTGACGGCGGCGACGATGACGTTCGACGACAGCGTCAGGTACGCGGCCTCCATCAGGAAGCATTGGGATTCGGCCACAGCCTCCAGTGATTCGGCCGCACGACGTGTTCCACCCCACAGGTCCAGGAGATAGGTGACATTGAGCAGGCCGGTGAACAGCCCGAAGACAAAACCGGAGGGACTGTTCGTGGCCGGCGAGAGGGCGTTCGATATCTGGTTGTGCGTGCCTGACCCCGTCGCCGTCACGGTCGGGAAGAGCGCGGCCCGCTGGGCTCTTGCGGTTTCCTGTGCCGCCTTCAGTGACTGGATCGCCGTCTGGATGTCGGGGTTGGCCCTGAACGCGCGTTCGATCAGGTCGTTGAGGGGCCGGGATCGATAGACCTGCCACCATTGGGCAGGGATATCGAGGTCGGTCACGAAGCGCTGCGCTTCACCGCCCAGGACGTCGGGGACGACAACGGTCTCCTCGGGCGACGGCCCGGTCAGGTAGGTCTTGTCCTTCGGCGGATCGGGCCGCGTGAAGTCGGGGCCAACCGTGCAGCCGACGACGCCCGTTGCCAGCAGGGCGACCAGCGAAACGCGCAGCGAACTGCGAAGATCGGTCATTCTTCCACCTCCTGCGGCGCCCTCTCGGGGCTGCGCGTATAGGTTCTGAGGAAGATCCTTCGCAAGGCGGGACCGACTATCAGCAGCATGATCGGCCCCAGCAGCATGCCGCCCACCACGACCGTGGCCAGCGGGCGCTGCACCTGGCTGCCGATGCCCTGGGATATTGCGGCGGGGAACAGGCCGACGCCGGCCGACAAGGCGGTCATCAGCATCGGTCGCATGCGCTGTTCGGCGCCGTTGAAGATCGCCTCGCTGAACGACTGGCCGCGGCTCAGCAGCTCGCGGAAATAGGTAATGTTCACGATGCCATCCATGACGGCGACGCCCGCGAGCGAGATGAAACCAATGGCGGCCGAGACGCTGAACTCTTCGCCGGCGACATAGAGCGCGATGACGCCGCCCGCGGCCGCGAAGGGAATGCCCGCAAGCGCCACGAAACTGTCGCGCAACGTATTGAACAGACCGTAGAGCAGGACAAGGATCAGGATCAGCGTGATCGGGATGATGATCTCCAGCCGCTGCTTGGCCTTCTGCAAGTTCTCGAATTCGCCCGCCCACAGGATGCGATAACCGGTCGGCAATGGGACGTTCTTTGCAATGCGCTCCTGCGCCTCGGCGACAGTGCTGCCGAGATCTCGGCCGCGGATGCTGAACTTGACCGGAATGTAGCGCTGACTGCTCTCGCGGTAGATGAAAGAAGCGCCGGTATCGACCGAGATCGTGGCAAGCTCGCTCAGCGGCACATAGGCATTGCCGCCGCTCGGAGTGGCGTAGGCGACCTTGACGTCGCGGACGGCGTCGACCGTCTTGCGATAAGGACCGGCCAGACGAACGGAGACGCCGAACTGACGGTCGCCTTCCAGGACGGTAGTGGCGTTGGTGCCGCCCATCGCCGCCTGCACTACGGTATTGATGTCGCCCGCATTGAGGCCGTAGCGCGCCGCCTTCTCGCGGTCGACACGTATGTTGAGGTTGGGCTGGCCGACGATATGGAAGATGCCGAGATCGGCGACGCCCGGCACCAGGCGCATCTGCGTCATGACCTGCTCGGCGAGCTTCTCCAGCACCTCGAGATTCGGCCCGACGATCTTGATGGAATTGGCGCCCTTTACGCCCGACAACGCCTCTTCGATATTGTCCTGGATGTACTGCGAGAAGTTGAAGCCGATGCCCGGCAACTCCTCCTCGAACTCCTTTTGCAGGGTATCGGTGAGCTTGGCTTTGTCGAGACCAGACGGCCACTGATCAAAGGGCTTCAGCGGCGCGAACAGTTCCACATTGGAGAAGGGCGATGCGTCGCTGCCGTTGTCGGGCCGGCCGTGCTGCGACACCACCGTCAGCACCTCGGGATGGCGCAGCAGGATGTCGCGCATCTTGCGCGACGCCTCGATGCCGGCTTCCAGGCTGACGGTCGGCGGCATCGATGCGCGAATCCAGAAGTTGCCCTCCTCCAGCGCCGGCAGGAACTCGCTGCCCAGCCGCGTTGCGACCAGGCCGCTCAGCAGCAGGAAGAGGACGCCGAGCGTGATGGGAACTGCGACGTTGTTCAGCGCCCAGCGCAGAACCGGCGTGTAGACGGCGCGGATGCTGCGCACGAACCGCGTCTCGACTTCCTCGACATGGCGCGGCAGCACGATGGAAGCCAGCACAGGCGTCACCGTGAAGGTGGCGAACAACGCGCCGACTAGCGCGTAGGCATAGGTCCGCGCCATCGGGCCAAAGATCTGGCCCTCCACGCCGCTCATGGTGAAAAGCGGCAGGAAGGCGGTGATGGTGATGGCGGCTGTGAAGAAAACCGCGCGATCGACCTGCAGCGCGCTGACGAAAATCAAGCGCAGCCGATCGGACCACAGTCGCGCACTGCCGCGGCCGCTGGTCGCGGAGCTCGGGTCCGGCCCCCACAGGCCCTCGCTCAAATGCTGCAGCAGCCGGTATCGATTGTCGGCGCTGCTCTGGAAATTGCGGAAGATGTTCTCGACCAGAATGACCGCTGAATCGATGATGATGCCGAAATCCACGGCGCCGACCGACAGCAGGTTGGCATCCTCGCCGCGCGCCACCATGATTATGACGGCGAAGAACAGGGCGAACGGAATGTTGACGCCAACAATGATGGCCGAGCGCAAGTCGCCCAGGAAAATCCACTGGATCAGGAAGACCAGCAGGCAGCCGAACACCAGGTTGTGCAGGACGGTACTCGTCGTCAAGTTCACCAGCGTGCCGCGGTCGTAGTAGAGCACCACCTTGACGCCGGGTGGCAGCGTGCCGTCGGTGTTGATTTTCTCAATCTCTGCTTCGACCTTGGGCAGCACTTCGTTGGTGTGTTGGGTGCGGCCCATCACGACGATCGCGGCCGCGATGTCCGGATCGTGGTCACGTCCGGCGATGCCTAGCCGCGGCACAAAACCGACCTCGACCTTGGCCACGTCCTTGACCAGGACCGGCACCCCGTTCGATTGGCTGAGCACGACGTTTTCGATATCGGTTACTCTACGGCCCTGTGTCAGATCGTCATTGCCTCCGGAATCGATCAGGCCGACGCCGCGGATGTTGACCGACTGCTGACCCATCGTGATCTCACGACCGCCGACGTTGATGTTGGCATTGCCGAGCGCGGTGACGATTTGCGGGATGGTGACGTTGTAGGCTTCGAGCTTGTTGAGATCGACATTGACGTTGAACTGCTTGGTGGTGCCGCCCCAGCTATTGATCGCCACGACGCCGGGAATGGTCAGCAGCCTGCGCGCCACGATCCAGTCCTGCACCGTGCGGAGGTTGGTCAAACCGAAGTTGGGCGGCCCGACGACCTGGTAGCGGACGATCTCGCCGACCAGGCTCGACTGCTGGATTTGCGGCACCTGGTTGCCCGGCAGGTTCACGCCCTGCTGCAAGTACACGGCCGCCTGGCCGTAGGCGGTGTTGAAATCTATGCCGTACCTGAACGTGACGCGGACGAAGCTCAGCCCGTAGAAGGACGTCGAGCGGATGTTGACCACCCCGGGCGTCGGGTAGAGCGCGATCTCGATCGGGATCGTGTAGTACTTCTCCATCTCTTCGGCCGATAGGCCGGGGGCCTGGGCAGTGATTTCCAGGATGACCGGTGCCGGGTTCGGATAGGCTTCGATGTTGAGCTGTGTGAAAGCCAACACGCCGGTGCCGAGAAACACCAATACGCCCAGCACGATGAGCGGCCGACGCGTCAGCCCAAAGGTCAGAATCGACTTCAACATCGCCGGCCTCGCCTCTTAGTCGGCAGCACTCGAACCTGCCGCTGCCCTGTTGCTGACGAAAACGGCACCCTCCGTCACGGCGAGCTCGCCCGGTTCCAGCCCTTCGAGGATCTGGGTCATGCCGTCCTGCTGCAGGCCGATTTTCACGGTCCGCTTCTCGAAGCGCTTGCGATCCGTGGTCACCCAGACCGACATTGAGCCGTCGCCCTCGCGTACCACCGCACTGTTCGGCACCGCGGGTGCCTGGATCGGTGCAGAAATGCTGATGGTGAAGTTGGCGAACATGCCGGCGCGCAGCAGGTTGTCGGGGTCTTTTATCTCCGACCGCACCCAGAGACGGCGCGTGGCCGGGTCGATCTGCGCCCCCAGGACCGTGATCACGCCATCGAAGACGCGATTGGGGTAGGCCGCGACGCGAACCTGTATCGGCTGACCGACGCGAAACAACGGCGCATCGCTTTCGACCACATTGGCCAGCATCCACATGGTCGACGTGTCGGCCACCGTAAACGGCGCCGGCGCATTTCCGGGTTGCACGAACAGGCCGGGAGCGGCCGTGCGTTGCGTGACCTGACCGGTGATCGGGCTGCGCACAACCAGCACCGAGTCCGCCTTGCGCTCACGGATGATCTGGTCCATCTCATCGTCGGTCTTGCCGAAGATGCGCGCGGCGTCGCGCGCCGCCCGCAGACTACCTTCGGCCGTTTGCTGGTCGGACTTCGCCTGATCGACGTCCTTCTGTGCGCCGCCGCCGCCCCTCAGCGTCTCGGTGAGCCGCTTGAGATTGGCGTTCTGCAGCGCCAGAACACCGGCCGCCTGGATCAAGTTGGATATGGCCTGCACGAGATCGGGGCTGTCGACGGTGAACAGAAGCTGGCCCTTCTGCACGCGATCGCCGACATTGGCATAGGTTGCGATGATGCGCCCCGGATTGGGCGTGAATACCTGGACCAGCATGTTCTGATTGAAGTCGATGTTGCCCACCGCGCTGCGCTGGACGTCGAAGGTGGCTTGGCCAACCGGTGCGATCTTGAGCGAGTTGACCTGCTTCTCGGTCAGTTGGACCTCGACCGTTGTTGCCTGCACCGGCGCCCGTTGCGTGCGTCCTTCTTGCACGGTGGGCGCGCTGAACGGCGGAAGGCCGAGCCACCACAGCGCGGCCAGACCGATCACGACAAGCGCGCCGGCAGCAATCCACAGGCGGTACTTCACCGGGGCGAGTCCGGTCGACTTCTGAACCAGCGCATCATGCCGAAAGACCCTTGATGAGCAGACAAAGCGACGCTAACCGGAACGAATTACGGTGACCTTTCGGGGCAAGTCGAAAACAACGACAGTCAAGACTCGCTCTACGCATTCTTGTCCTCCGACAACATGTAGCCGACGCCGCGTATCGTGTGGATCTGCACCGTCGCTGCGGCCTCAGTCAGCTGTTTGCGCAAACGGTGGACGTAGACGTCGATGGCGTTCGAATCCTGCTCGCCCGATAACCCGTAAAGGTGATCTTCAAACACCCGTCTCTGCACGACATGACCTTCGTGGCGCAGCAGGAGCTCCAGAACCGTCGCCTCTCGCAATCGGAACAGTTGCATATGATCGCCGACGATCACCTGATGGTTTTCAGTATCGATCGAGACATTGCCGGCGGATAAAATCTGGTCGTATCGACGGCCCGGGCGTCGCAACAGGGCATGCAACCGCGCGATTAGCTCGTCCATGACGAACGGCTTGGTGAGATAGTCGTCGGCCCCTTCGCGAAGGCCTGTAACTCGATCTTCCAGGCTGCTGCGACCTGTCATGATCAGGACAGGCGTTATATTTTTTTTCAATCGCAGATTGCGCAGAAACTGGAGGCCATCCTGATCGGGAAGACCGAGGTCGAGAATGATCGCCGCGTAGTCGAGGGCTGCGACCGCTCGCTCGGCATCAGCGACATGTCTCGCCTGATCGGTGTCGAATCCCGCTCGCGTCAAGCGCTCCGCGACTAGACGGGCAAACTCTCTATTGTCTTCGACAACGAGGACCCTCATCGACCGAACATCTCCCCTCGGCCGAATTCGGTAACAGCGATTTTTGTGGCTAACAACGACTAAGGAATTAAGATTCGCGTAATTCGTTATGCGCCGTCAGATCCGCGTAATTCATGCCCGTCAGTCATGTGACCTTGTCACGAAGCGCATCGATCATCTTTGACTTCGGACATCAGGAACCCAACGCCGCGGATGGTGTGGATCGTGACCGTCGCCTCGGCGTCGGCGAGCACTTTGCGCAACCGATGCACATAGACATCCAGCGCGTTGGTCTCCTGCTCCAGCTGCAGGCCGAAGAGCCACTCCTCGAAGCGCTGGCGGGTCACCACACGCCCCTTGTTGCGGATCAGGAGTTCGAGCACCTCCAGTTCGCGCACCCGCATCAGCTGGAGGCTATCGCCGACCTTGAGCTGGTGGTTGTCGGTATCGAGCGACAGGTTGCCTGCGGTCAGGAGTCGTCCGAGCAGCTGCCCGGGCCGGCGCAGCAACGCGTGCAGCCGCGCCACCAGCTCCTCCATGGAAAACGGTTTCGCCAGGTAATCGTCGGCGCCCTCGCGCAAGCCCTGGAGCCGATGCTCGAGGCCATGGCGTGCCGTAACGATCATTACAGGCATCGTGTGCCCGGCCGAGCGGATATCACGCAGCAGGACAATGCCATCATCATCCGGCAGGCCGAGGTCCAATAAAATCGCCGCATATCTCACCGTGAGGAGCGCCCGCCGTGCCGCGCGGGCGCTCGTCACCTCGTCCGAGTCGAGTCCGGCCTGCGCGAGACGCTGCGCCACCAAATGTCCATAGGTACTGTTGTCTTCGACAATCAAGATTCGCATCGACCCGCTCTAGTCGCGTACGATTCCAGTAGAGCCGGTACGCACACGCGACAACGATCAAGGTCGTCAGACTCGCGTAATTCTTTTCCGGTTGTCAGGTTCGTGTTAGCCGCGTGCGTCGGCTCATTCAGGCTGGAGAACCAATAGAATTCGCTGAGGGTGAATCGGCTGGCGATTCCCTGCAGTCGAAATGCAGAGGAGATGCGACGCAACTTGTTTGACCAGACGACGCCCAAGGCGAAGCGCTGAGCCGATCAACTTGCCGGGTTGGCCTTGGCATGGCCGCTCAGGAGGGCCGCCGCGCCGCCCTGCCGGGCGAGCTCCTTCAGCGTCGTCGAGAAGATGTTCACCCTTTCGGCGGCCGTCGAATTGGTGTCGATGCGGGGGGCGCTCAGGATCGCGGCGACAAGGCAATCGAGGTCCTGCTTGCAGAGGCCTTCGCTCATGATCTTCTCCCCGATGGAAGGGGCGCGTCGAGCGCGCCGGCCGGTTCGTTCAGCCGTGCGGAAACGCCACGGTGAAGCAGGCGCCGCGACCCGCCGGGTTGGCGCCGGCCAAGAGCCGGCCGTCGAGCTGGTTCACCAGAAGGGCCACCAGCTTCATGCCGAGGCTGCCGGCTGCGTGCCGGTCGGGCGCGAAGCCTCGGGGCAGGCCCGGACCCTGGTCGAGAACGCAAAGCTCGTACTCGCCCCGGCCGCTGGTCCTGAAGGTGACCTTGATCGTCCCCGCGCCGTGCTTCTTGGCATTGGTGACGAGCTCGTTGGCGATTAGGCCCAGCGCCAGGATCTGCTCGGTCGGGATGCTCGCTTCGATTCCCTCGATCTCGACGGCGGTTTCCAGGATGTCGGCGAGCTCGCCGCACAGGCGGCGGAGATAGCCAAGGATCGGCAGGCGCTCCGCGCTCGGCTCGGCGGCAAAGGTCCGATGCACGCGCGCGACGGCGGAAACGCGATTGGCCGCGGCCGTGAGCTGGCCCGCCGCCTCGGTCGAGTCGACGGCACGGCTCTGCAGGTTCAACAGGCTGGCGACGAACTGCAGGCTGTTCATCGTGCGGTGATCGTTTTCGCCAGCCATGATCACCGCCTGGGCGGCGGCGCGACGGCTTGCCAGGCGCACCTCGAGCTGGTCCATCACGATGGCCGCCAGGGTCTCGAGCTGGCGGATCCGCCTGGCGTCGACCGGTATGGGCTGGCTGTCCATGACGCACAGCGTGCCGAGATCGAAGCCGTCGGTGGTGCGCAGCGGCACGGCGATGCAAAACCGGCGCCCGGCCTCGCCGACCACGTGCGGGGTGGCGATGGAGCGAAGTTCGGTGGATCGAAGGTCGGTCGATCGAATGTCGGTCGACCAGATGTCGGTCTTCATGCCGGACGGAAGCGTGAAGCCGATCGAGGGTAATACGGCCGCGCTGCCTGCCGCATCGCGCTCGATTTCCGTCGCATCGAGACCATGATGCGACTTGAACCAGATGCGCTCGCGGTCGACGAAGCCGATGATCGAGATCGGGACATTGAACAGATCCGCGGCCAGCGCGGTGATGCGGTCGCAGGCGGCTTCGGGCGCGGTATCGAGGATCTCATAGCGCATCACCGCCGCAAGCCGCAGGCGTTCGTCGTCGCTGGGCACCGCGGTCGCGGATACGAGAATGTCGAGACCGCCGCCCTGTGCAGGCTTGACCAGATGCAACATGGTTCGCGCCCCCGGCGGGGTACCGCGGAAAAAGCCCCTGGGTGCACGGTACCGCCGGAACACTAGCCCGCGGCTCGGGCGGTGGCTGTTCGCTAGTGCACAGTCACGAAATCGTCAGGAGGCCGGTCTGCGCCGCCTAGTCACGCAGGATGACACTCAGCAACGAGGAGTGGATCTCCAGGTGGCCGTTGTAGTCTATGAAGCCCAACTTCCTGAATTTGTTCATGAATTGGCTGACGCGCGAGCGTGTCGTGCCGATGATCTCGGCCAGCGTCTCCTGGCTGATGGGTGTCGTAATGGGCTGCGGCCCGCCATCCTTGCCGAAATTCGCCAAGATGAGCAGCGTGCGGGCTAGGCGCTTTTCGCTCGAGTTGAAGAGCTGGTCGACGAGGTCCTCCTCGACGCGGCTGTTGCGGGTCAGCAGATGGGCGGTGAACAGCTCGCCAAACGCCGGCTCGGCATGCAGGACACGGATCATCTCGGTCTTCGCGACCCGCATCACTTCGCTATCGACCATGGCCCGAGCGGTCGACAGGCGCAGCGGCTGGCCGATCAGGCAGCCTTCGCCGAAGAAGTCGCCCGGCCCGAGCAGCGCCACCACTGCTTCCTTGCCTTGCGTGGACGCGACCACGATCTTGATCTTGCCCTTCTGGATGTAGAATACCGCGTCGGCGGGGCTGGCCTGCAGGAAGACGACCTCGCCCGGGCGATATCCGGACACGGCGCGGCCATGGTTCACCGTCGCGAGAAACGTCTTCGGATCGAAGGCAGTCCTGCCGTTGCGTGCCTTGCCATTGGCGGGCTTACCGTTGGTGGACTTAGCGATCTTTTCCATGGCCGTCCCTCTGCGCGCCCCCGCGCCGCAGCAGTATACGCGCTTCGGTAGCTATTGTCCGAAATCGGACGGAAGGCCAGAAAAAACGAACCCGCTTTCAGCCCCCCACGATGAACGGCTTGGCGGCGGCATCGTAGTCCGCATAGCCCAGGGTCGCGCGCAGCTCGGGCGGCGGCAGCGCCGATTTGGCCTCGGCGTCGCCCGCCTTGAGCGCCGCCAGTCCGGCCTTCATGCCGGCCGTGGCGGGCGACAGAAGACCGGTCGGATAGGTGCCGATCTTGAAGCCGAGCGCGGCCGCGTCCTTCTGCGACGGCGTGGCGCGCGGCGCGCCGGGCGAGAGCACGGCGAAGGAGGGCCGACCCTTGGCGGCAGCGACGGCACGACGGATTTCGCCGTCGTCAGCAGGCGAATCGAGGAACAGGATATCGGCGCCCTCCTCGACATACATCTCGATGCGCGCCACCGCCTCGTCGATGCCCTGGGTCGGCCGGCAATCGGTGCGTGCCAGGATCAGGATGCCCGAGTCCTTGGCCGCCTCGACGGCGGCGCGGATCTTCATGCGCGCCTCCTCGCGCGGCAGGCAGGGCTTGCCGGCCGCGGTGAGGGCACGCGGCGTGATCTTGTCCTCGATCAGCACGGCGGCGGCGCCGGCGCGGCCATAGGCGCGCACGGTGCGCTGCACGTTCATGGCGTTGCCGTAGCCGTGGTCGCCGTCGGCCAGCACCAGCAGTTCGGGTGCGGCGCCATGCACCATCTGGAAGGAGTCGAACATCTCGCCGAAGGACAGCAGGTCGAGGTCAGGGCCGCCCAGCCGGCTCGCCGCGACGCAGGAGCCGGAGAGAAACGCGGTCTTGAAGCCGGCGCCGGCGCAGAGCTTGGCGGAGAGGCCGTCATAGACCGCCGGCATGACGACGAGGCCGGGCTCGGCCAGCACGGCGCGCAGGCGGGATGGGGCGTTGGACGTGTTCATGGCTTGGATCCTCCGGAGATTTTTCGATCCGGACGATATCAGACGGAAGGGCGGTCCCGAAAATGTCGTCGTGTCCTGGGATCGCTTGGCGAAGCCCGACGCCGGGGACGGGACGCCCTCAGATCACTTGCACCAGCTTGCGGTGGCGTTCAGCGACCAAGTGGCGGGATCGCCGGCGATGCACTGCAGGGCCTGGTTGGCGCCGACGCAAATGGAGGATTGCGTGGAGTAGATCCTGCTCTCGTAGAGGCAGAACTTTTTCAGAAAGACGTCCGGATTGATCGTCACCGGCCACGACAGCGGCAGCGGCGGCCCTTCAGGCGCGCGGTTTTGTGCGTAGGCCGGAAAGATGGCGAGCGCTCCGAGCCCCGCCAATATCCATCGTATCATGTCATCCCCCGGTTCAACCTCTCGGCGTGGTTGAATCTAGCCGCTTCGCGACGGCGCGGCCAGTTCACCGGGTTGTGGTGGGCGTGGGCACGGGCGATCCGCAAATGCCTATTATGCCGGCATGCGGCCGCGGTCGACCGAGCGCGCCCGACGGGTTAGGCTCCCCCGCCTGTGCTTGGGGGAAGGCTATGCGTGAGTATCTGCTGCTGCTTGTCGCTTGCGTCGCGCTTTCCGCGTGCATGCCGGACGACACTGCGCACACGCCCATCTTCTTGACGGCGCCCTACAACACGTGGCCGCCCGTGCCGGCCGGCACGCCGATCGAGCCCGGCCGGCCTGTCGGTCTCAACGGCGGCCAGCAGGTGGCCGTCGTGACGGGCGTGCTGAAATGGATGAAAGATCCCGGCTCGGTGCAGTTCCGCGGGATCGAAGGAGTCCAGAACAGTCGCGGTCGGATCACGGTGTGCGGCGAGGTGAACGGCCGCAACACGGCGGGCCGCGAAGTCGGCATGTCGCCGTTCGTCGGCGTGCTGATGGGACCGGACGTGGATGCCGATTTCGTCCTGGTCGGCATAGGCTCGTCCGTCCGCGACCGCGCCGAGGTGACCCAGCTCTGCCGCGAGAGCGGGATCTTCCCCACGGAGTGAGACGGCCCACGAAGTGCGAGAATTTGCCTAGGGCCGGGTTGTCAACAGGGCGAACGGCAGAGCAGGGAAAAGACGGTCGAGAGTGACGCGGCCGTCCAGCCGGAGCGCCGTGTCCTTCAGGATCTGCGGCGCGAGCGCGATGCCGTCGTCGCCCTGCAGCAGGTCGAGCGGCAGGCGAGGCGCCGCGACCAGCAGCCAGTGTTCGTCATGGCGGCGGACGAAGGCGATCATCGATTGCGCCGCCCGGCCCTCGACGGGCACGGGCTCGTAGCTGCCCTCGGCGAAGAGTTTTGGCACGCGGCGTCGCAGCGCTAAAAGCTCGGCGATCAGGGCCTGCTTGATCCGGCCATTGCGCCACTCCGCGGCCAGGGCGGGCAGATCAGCATCGCCCAACGCGGCGGCGCGCGCAGAAAAGTCGACCGGCCGGCGGTTGTCGGGATCGACCAGGCTGAAATCCCAGAACTCGGTGCCTTGATATAGGTCGGGCACGCCCGGGACGGTGAGCCGCAGCAGGCATTGCACGAGGCCGTTCACCGCGCCGGCCGGCGCGATGCGGCGCACGAGGGCTGCGATCTCCTGCAACAGAGCGGGCAGTGCCGCCTCGCCGATCAAGGCCAGGGTGAAGCGGCGCGCGGTGCCCTCGTAGGTCTCGTCGATCGCCGCCCAATCGCTGAACAGCTTGGCCTCGCGCAGCGCCTTCTGCTGCCAGGCCGCGAGGCGCTCGGCGAATGCCGTGCGCGCCGCGCCATCGCCGGGATCGAGATCGAGCGGCCAGGCGCCGACGATGGTCTGCAGCAGCAGGGCGATGTCGCCGGCGTACGGCGCGCCGGCGTTGCAAAGCGGGGCACTGGCCTCAATCCAGCGCGCCTGCAGCGCGGCCCATTCGCGGGCCATGCTGCCGAGCACGGCCAGGCGCGCGCGCACATCCTCGCCACGCTTGTGGTCGTGCGTGGCCGTCGCCAGCATCGCCTGCGGATGGCCGGCCGCACGGAGCGCCACGCGGGCATGGAAAGCGGCAGCATCGGCCGCGAAGGTCTCGACGTCGGAGCCGACGTCATTGCGCGACAGCAGCCGGCCGTAACGATAGAAGGCCGTGTCCTCGACGGCCTTGGCCGCGACCGGCGCGCTCAATTGCTGGAAGCGCACGAGGGCACGCGCGTTACCGGGCGGGGTCGCCAGCAGGCGCAGGACGAGATCGACGGCCCAGCGATCGGTGGCGAGGCAGGTCTTGCGCGCGCCCTCGGCGGCCCGCTGCAGCACCGCGCCATCGGCGCGCTCCAACACCGCGCCGCCGGCGCCATAGCTGCGATAGACCGGGAAATGCGCCAGCAGCTCGGTGAGCACGCGGCGCAAAGTCGAGAGCGGAATCTCGCCCCGCGGCAAGGCTGTCGCACAGGCCTCGAGCTGGGCGGAGAAGCTCCGGGCCACGATCTCGCGGCGCGCCGCCTGTTCCTCGGAGGAGAAATCGGCGGGCCGGCCGCTCAACGACGACCAGGCCTCGGCCAGGCAGGCTTCGCCCGCCGCGTCATGCTGCAACGCGCTCACGTCGTTCATGAAGTCGTAGCCCGTGGTGCCGTCGCAGTTCCAGTCGCTGGGCAGCGTCTCGCCGCGCAGCAGGATCTTCTCGACCACGAGGTAGGCGTCCTTGCCCAACCTCTGGCGAAGGGTCCGGCAGTAGGCTGCCGGATCGGCGAGGCCGTCAACGTGATCGATGCGCAGGCCGTCCAAAAGGCCTTCGGCGCAGAGCCGAAGCGGCAGGGCATGGACCGCATCGAAGGCCTCAGCCTCGTCCATGCGCAGAGCGACCAGCTCGTTGATGTCGAAGAAGCGCCGCCAGTTGATGCAGTCGCCGGCGGTGCGCCACCACGCCAGGCGATAGTGCTGCCGCGCCAGCACGTCGCGGAGCGAAGTGGGCTCGCCGGGCGCAAGCGGCAGGCGATGGGAGAAATAGCGCAGCTCCTCGCGCCCCACTTCGATCTCGCCCGCCGCCAGTGTCTCCTCCAAGGATTTGCCGAGGATCGGCAGCACGACCTTGGGGTCGGCCTCCCAGTCGATGTCGAAGAAGCGGGCATAGCGGCTGGCGCGGCCGCGGCGCAGCACGTCGGCCCACCAGGCATTCGCCGTGTCGGCGGCCATGTGGTTGGGCACGATGTCGGCAATCAGGCCCATGCCCGCGGCGGCGAGCACGGCCGCCAGCGACCGCAGCGCCGCCTCGCCACCCAGCTCGGGATTGACCGTCGTGGGATCGATCACGTCGTAGCCGTGCAGCGAGCCCGGCCGCGCGACGGCGATGGGCGAGGCATAGAGATGGCTGACGCCCAGGCGCGCGAAATAGGGCACCAGCGCCTCGGCATCGGCGAAGGTGAAGTCGCGATGGAACTGCAGCCGCACGGTGGCGCGCGGGATCATGGGCGATGGCCGGCGATGATCCTGGCGCGGGCCTCGACCTCGGGCACGTCGAACAGGTCCTTGGCCGCGGGAACGAGGCGCCGCCGCCAATTGGGATGTTCGTCGATCGTGCCCGGCAGGTTGGGCTGTGCCGCGAGTCCCAGCAGGTCCTCGAGCGGCGCCAGCATCAGCGGCGAGGGCGATTGCGCGACATAGCCGAGGGCTGCGTCGACGGCGGCGGCGGGCCGGTCGATGGGCGGCGACGCGCCTTGGGCGGCGCCGGCGGCGGTGAAGGCGCGCCACAGCCGCAAGCGATCCTGCCTGCGCTCTTCCTCCTCGCTCGCGTTGCCGAGGCCGAGCGCGCGGCGCGTGCGAATGTCCTCGCCGCTCCACCAGCCGGCGACGGTCGGCAGATCGTGCGTGGTGGTCATGGCGACGGCATCGCGACGCCAGCGCGCGGGCTTCCTGTAGGAGAGCCGCGTGCGTTCGAACCACATCACGTCCATGCCGGCGATGCCGGCGCGGCGCAGGCGGGCGCGGAAGCCGGGCGGCACCGTGCCGAGATCCTCGCCGATCACGACCGCGCCGTGGCGTTGCGATTCGAGCGCCAGCAGGCGTAAAAGATCTTCCAGCGGATAGGCGAGGTAGGCGCCCTCGGACGCCGGTGCGCCGCGCGGCACGAGCCACAGCCGCATGAGGCCCATGATGTGATCGATGCGCACGCCACCGGCATGCGCCAAGGCAGCGCGCAAGGTGGCCAGGAACGGCTCGAAGCCGCGGGCGACAAGCGCGCGCGGCGAGAAGCCGGTGAGGCCCCAATCCTGGCCGCGCGGGTTGAAGCCGTCGGGGGGCGCGCCGATCGAAAGGCCCAGCAGCAGATCGGACTGGCGGGCCCAAGCGTGGCTGCCGGCGCGGTCCATGCCGATCGCCAGATCGCCGATCAGTCCAATGCGCATGCCGGCCGCGCGCGCCGCCGTTTGGGCGGCGGCGAAGGAGCGCGCGGCGACCCACTGCAGGAAGAGATGGTAGCGCACCGACGCAGCGTCGCCCTGACGCCAGCCAGCAGGCCAGTCGACCCAATTGCCCGGCCGCTCGGCATGCAGCGCCTCGAACAGCGCGTGTTCGTGCAAGGCATCGCCGCCCGCCTGCACGAAGCGTTCGAAGTCGGTAGCAAGCGGCGTTCCGACAGCAAGATCGCGAGTGGTAAAGTCGTCGAACAGACGGCGCAGCCTGGCAAACTTCGCGGCGCCCGCCGCCGCCCAGTCGATCAGCGGCATCTGCTCGTCCGCCCCGGCAGCGTGGGATGCAAGGCGCTCCGGACCGAAGACGATGGAAGGATCGCCGTAAAGCGGGTTGAGGAACAGCCGGCTCGACGGCGAATACGGACCATGACGCGCCGGGTCGGCGGCGAACAGGCTGTGCACCGGGCTGAGCGCGACGGCATCGGCGCCGCGGCGCGCCGCCGCTTCGGCAAGATCGCGCACCGCACCGGCATCGCCGATGCCGCCGTCGCCGGCGCGGCGCAGGCCGTAGACCTGCGCCGCCACGCCCCACATGCGGCGGCCGGCGCCGACCTCTTCGAGGGTGACGCAGCGCGCCGGCGCCACGGCCAAGGTGATCTCGCGGTCCGCGAAACGCAGACGATGGTAGCCCGCCTCGCCGATCGCGGGCACGGTCGCGACCTTGCCGCCGCGGATGGTCACGCTGCGGACGCTGCCGTCTTCCAGCACGACCTCGGCCGGCGTGTCGACTTCGGTCGCAAGGCCGGGCAACTCGATGCGCGCACCGACCCGCGCGGTGACCAGCGGCCGGACGTCGGAGCCGTATAGCGGGACGTCCAGGGAGTCGAGAATGCGGCGCAGCGCTTCGGTCTTCACCTGCTGCGGCCGGCCCAAGGCATCGACCCAGTCGATGGCGAGGCCCGCCTCGCAGGCGCGGGCGCGTACCGCCTGTTCGTTCATCCCGGCGGCTCCAGGAAGGCGACCGTCGCCCGGCCATCGAGCCGTCCGTGCAAAGCCTGCTCGCCCGCACCGGCACGCGATTCGAAGAGCAGGCGGCCAAGGGGCCGCTCGATCGGGCAAGGCTCGCGCCCGAGATTGCAGGCGATGGTGAGCACCGAAGCGTCGGCCAACCGCCAGTGCGCCAGCGCGCCGGCAACGCCTGCCGCATGGGCGGCCATGGCTTGGACGCCCTCGAGCTGCGGCATCAGGGCGGCAGCGCGCAACGCCAGCAGCTTGGTGTAGAGCGCCCGCCGGCGCGCGGCCTGCTCGCCGTCCGCCACCGGCCGGCTCAGTTCGAAGGTTTGCGGCGCATTGGGATCGGGAATCGCGTCGGCGGTCTCGCCGGCCTGGAAGCCCTCGAAGCCCGCGAACTCGCGGCGCCGTCCCTCGCGCACCGCCTTCGCCAGTTCGCCGTGATGATCGGTGAAATAAAGGAAGGGCGTGCGGCTGGCACCCTCCTCGCCCATGAAGATCAGCGGGATCTGCGGGCACAGCAGCTGCAGGGCGATGGCCGCCTCCAGCGCCTCGGGATCGGCGTGCTCCACCAGCCGGTCGCCGAACGGACGGTTGCCGATCTGGTCGTGGTTCTGCAGGAAGAGCACGAAGGCGGTGGGCGCGAGGTCGCCGCTCGGCGAGCCGCGCGGCTTGCCCTGGCGATAGGCCGAGCGCTCGCCCTGATAGGCGAAGCCCTGGGCGAGGCAGCGCGCCAGCATGTCGGCCGGCGCCACGGCATAGTCGGCATAATAACCGTCGCGCTGACCGCTCAGCAGGACATGCAGCACGTGATGCGCATCGTCGTTCCATTGCGCGTCGAAGTCGCGGCGCAGATGCTCAGAAGCGTTGCCGTCATGCTCCAGCACGAGATGGACATGGCGGCCGGGTTCGACGGCAGCGCACACCTCGGCCGCCATCTCGTCGAGCCAGTCCGCTTCCGAGATGGCGTGGACGGCGTCGAAGCGCAGGCCGTCGAAGCGATATTCCAGCAGCCAGTAGAGCGCGTTCTCGGCGAAGAAGCGGCGGATCTCGGGGCGCCGGAAATCGATGGCTCCGCCCCATGGCGTGGCGATGTCGTCGCGGAAGAAGCCGGGGGCATAGGCCGCGAGGTAGTTCCCGTCCGGCCCGAAGTGATTGTAGACGACATCGAGGAAGATCATGAGGCCGTGGCCATGGGCGGCGTCGACCAGCGCCTTCAGTTCCTCCGGCGTGCCATAGCTGCGATCGGGGGCAAATGGCAGCACGCCGTCGTAACCCCAGTTGCGCTGGCCGGGGAAATCGTTGATCGGCATCAGCTCGACGGCGGTGACGCCCAGCGCCGCCAGGCCGGGCAAGACGGCCTGCACGCCGGCGAAGCCGCCCAGGGCGCCGGCATGCAGTTCGTAGAGTACCGTCTCGTGCCACGGCCGGCCGCGCCACGCGGGATGTTTCCAGCGATAGGCACGTGGATCGACGACGAGGCTCGGCCCGTGGACGTCGTCGACCTGGGCGCGCGACGCTGGATCGGGCACCGCAAGGCCGTCGGCCAGGCGGTAGCGATAGCGCGCGCCCCCACCACAGGGCGCTTCGGTCTCGAACCAGCCCTCGGGCGATCGCGTCATGGCAACAGCTGGCCGGCCCTCGATCTCGACGGCGACCGCCTGCTGCGACGGCGCCCACAGGCGAAAGCGGGTGAGGTCGGGCGCGATCAGCGTCGCGCCGAAGGGCAGGTCGCGGGCAAAGCCGCTCACGATCCCGTTTCCTTGTGCAGGCCCTCTTCCTTATGCAGGCTCTGCGTCAGCACGACGCTGCGCGCGCCGACCACGATCTCCTCGCCGTCGAGATCGCGCTCGGGGGCGTCGGGCTGGGCACTGTCCAGCAGCAGCCGTGCCGGCAGGCCGGGCGGCGGCAACCGGAAGTTATGGTCCTCGGCGGTGGCGTTGAAGAAGGCCGTCAGGATCGACACCTTGCCGTCGCCGTTGCGCCCGGCGCGACGCACCACCAGCCGCCGCTCCTCCGGATTGTTCCACGAATCGTTGCTGACTGGTTCACCGGAGGCCTCGAACCAGGCGATGTTGCTGATGCCCGGCGTCAGCTCGTGCTGACCGTGCAGGAAACGTGGCGCGCGCAGCACCACGTGGCGGTGGCGAAGCGCGATGATCCTTTCGACAAAGGCCGTGAGCGCGCTGCCCTCGACGTCCGCCGCCTGCTTCCAGTCGAGCCAGGCGATCTCGTTGTCCTGGCAGTAGGCGTTGTTGTTGCCGCGCTGGGTGCGGCCGAACTCGTCGCCGCCCAGCAGCATGGGCGTTCCCTGCGCCAGGAAGAGCGTGGCGAGCAGCGCGCGCTGCAGGCGCCGTCTGGTGTCGAGGATCGCGAGATCCTCGGTCGACCCTTCTGCTCCCCAGTTGGCCGACCAATTCTCCGCGGTGCCGTCGTTGTTGTCCTCGCCGTTGGCCTCGTTGTGGCGCTCGGCAAAGCTCACGACGTCGGCCAGGGTGAAGCCGTCGTGCGAGGCGACGTAATTGATCGAGGCCCACGGCCGCCGCCCCTGCTTGTCGAAGAGGTCGGCCGAGCCCGCCAGGCGGTCGGCAAAGTCGGCGCGCTGTCCAGGATCGCCGCGCCAGTAGCGGCGCACGCCGTCGCGGAAGCGGTCGTTCCATTCGGCGAAGCCCGGCGGATGCTGACCGAGCTGGTAGCCGCCCGGGCCGAGGTCCCACGGCTCGGAGATCAGCTTGGTGCGCGCCAGCACCGGATCCTGGCGGATGGCGTCGAAGAAGCCCGAGCGCTGGTCGAAGCCGTGGTCCTCGCGGCCCAGGGTGACGCCGAGATCGAAGCGAAAGCCGTCGATATGGAAGGCGGTGACCCAGTAGCGCAGCGAATCCATCACCATCTGCAGGACGCGCGGCGTCGAGAGATTGAGCGTGTTGCCGGTGCCGGTGTCGTTGACGCAATGGCGCGGATTGTCGGCCACCAGCCGGTAGTAGCTCGCATTGTCGAGGCCGCGGAACGACAGCGTCGGGCCCATCTCGCTGCCCTCGCCGGTGTGATTGTAGACGACGTCGAGGATGACCTCCAGGCCGGCAGCATGCAGGCGGCGGACGGCGATGCGCATCTCGTCCAGGGTGTTGTCGGAGAGGTAGCGCGGTTCGGGCGCGAAGAAGCCGATGGTGTTGTAGCCCCAGTAGTTGCGCAGGCCTTTCTGCAGCAAAGGGCGGTCCTGCACGAAGGCGTGGACCGGCAAGAGCTCCACCGTGGTGACGCCGAGCCGCCGCACGTGATCGATGAGGTGCGGATCGCCGAGGGCGGCGAAGGTGCCGCGCTCATTAGGTTGCAGGTCGTGGCGCAGCATGCTGAGGCCACGCACGTGAACTTCGTAGATGACGGTATCGGACCACGGCACCGCGGGCGGACGGTCGTCCGCCCAGTTGAAACTATCGTCGGTCACCACTGCCTTCATCACGCCCGGAGCACTGTCGCGCCGGTCGAAGGAGAGGTCGGCGCGGGGCGAGTTCACGCGATAGCCGAACAGCGCGTCGGACATGCGCAGCTCGCCGGCGAGGCGCCGCGCGTAGGGATCGAGCAAGAGCTTGTGATGATTGAAGCGATGGCCGTGCTGCGGTTCGTAGGGACCGTGCGCGCGATAACCGTAGATCAGCCCGGCCCGCGCGTTGGGCAGATAGCCGTGCCAGACCTCGTCGGTGCATTCCGGCATCTCGAAGCGCTGGATCTCGCGCCGTCCCGACGGGTCGAACAGGCAGAGCTCGAGCCTGGTGGCGTGGGCGGAAAAGACGGCGAAATTGATGCCGAGTCCGTCCCAAGTGGCGCCCAGCGGATAGGGCGCGCCGGACAGCAGTCGATCAGGCCAGCTCACCATACTTAGCCCTCGGCGCGCAGCATCACGGTCGAAAGCGGCGGCAAGGTGAGCAGGACGGAATGGGGCTGGCCATGGGAGGGCTGGTCGAGCGCATGGACCGCGCCATCGTTGCCGAGATCGCTGCCGCCATAGAAGCGCGAATCGGTATTGGCGATCTCGCGCCAGCGGCCGGCGCGCGGCACGCCGATGCGATAGCCGTGCCGCGGCACCGGGGTCATGTTGCAGACGACCAGTACGGGCGAGCTGCCCGCCTCGCCTGAGCGCAGGAAGGCGAAGACGGAGTTGGCGCGGTCGTCGCCGATCAGCCAGCGGAAACCCGAGGCCACGCAGTCCCGCTGATGCAAGGACGGTTCGCCGGCATAGAGCCGGTTGAGATCACCGACCAGACGCTGGATGCCGGCATGCGCCGGATCGCCGAGTAGCGGCCAGTCGAGCTCGGCGTCGTGGTTCCATTCGCGCGCCTGGGCGATCTCGCTGCCCATGAACAGCAGCTTCTTGCCGGGATGGGCCCACATGAAGCCGAGATAGGCGCGCAGGTTGGCGAAGCGCTGCCAGCGATCGCCCGGCATCTTGCCGAGCAGCGAGCCTTTGCCATACACGACCTCGTCGTGCGAGATCGGCAGGATGAATTTCTCCGAGAAGGCGTAGAGCAGGCCGAAGGTCATGTCGTCGTGGTGGAAGGCGCGATGGATCGGCTCATGCTCGATGTAGCGCAGGGTATCGTGCATCCAGCCCATGTTCCATTTGAAGGAAAAGCCCAGCCCGTCGGGCAGCGGCGCGGTCACGCCGGGCCACGCCGTCGATTCCTCGGCAACGACGATGGCGCCGGGGCAGCGTTCGGCCACCACCGCATTGAGGTGGCGCAGGAAGCCCACCGCCTCGAGATTCTCGCGGCCGCCATGGACGTTGGGGATCCAGGCATCGGCCGGCCGGCTGTAATCGCGATAGAGCATCGATGCCACCGCATCGACCCGCAGGCCGTCGACATGGTAGCGCTCCAGCCAATGGAGCGCGCTCGCGATCAGAAAGCCCTGAACCTCGCGCCGACCGAAATTGTAGATGTAGGTATTCCAGTCACGGTGGAAGCCCTCGCGCGGATCGAGATACTCGTAGAGCGCCGTGCCGTCGAAGCGTGCCAGGCCGTGCGTGTCGGTGGGAAAGTGCGCCGGCACCCAGTCGACCAGCAGACCGATGTTCGCCGCATGCAGGGCATCGACGAAACGGGCAAAGGATTCGGGCGAACCGAAGCGGGCGCTGGGCGCAAACAGGCCGAGCGGCTGGTAGCCCCACGAGCCGCCGAACGGGTGCTCGGCGATCGGCAGCAGCTCGACATGGCTGAAACCCAGATCGACGAGGTAGGGGATGAGCCGCTCGGTGGCGAGGTCCCACAGCGCGGCGCGCTCGCCGTCGGCCGGCCGCAACCACGATCCGATATGGACCTCGTAGATCGAGATCGGCGCCGCCGCGGACTGCCGTTCGGCGCGGCTTGCCATCCAGCGATCGTCGCTCCAGCGCCACGCAACCGGCGACGCCACGACCGAGGCCGTGGCGGGCGCGGGCTCGGCCTGCTGGGCCACCGGATCGGCCTTGGCGGGCAGACGCAGGCCGCCCGCGCCGACGATGTCGAACTTGTAGAGCGCGCCTGCGCCCAGACGCGGCACGAAGAGCTCCCAGACGCCCGCGGGAAAGCGCAGGCGCATGGCATGGCGGCGCGCGTCCCACGCATTGAAGTCGCCGATCACCGCCACGCGTTCGGCGTTGGGCGCCCACACCGCGAAGCGCACGCCCTGGATGCCCTCGACCGTCACGACATTGGCGCCCAGCGCCTCGGCCAGGTGGAAATGGCGGCCTTCATTGAACAGATGCAAGTCGAGCTCACCCAGCAGCGGGCCGAAGGAATAGGGATCTTCGGTTTCCTGAACCGCGGCGGGCCATTTTATGCGCAGCAGATAGGGCGAAGCATCGGACACCGGACCTTCGAATAGGCCCGGCACCTCGCCTTCGATCAACCGGCCGAGCGGTGTCCGATCGCTGCGTCGCAGCACCTCGACCGACTGCGCGCCCGGCAGGAAGGCACGGATCGTGCGTCCGTCCGGGCCGTCATGCGGACCCAGCACCTTGAACGCATCGCGATGGCGCGCCGTCGCCAGCGCTTCGGCGTCGGGGTGATCCAGCCGACTGAGCGCCGCCGCCGTCACGAGGCGGCGCTCGGCGCAGACGCAAGAAGACGGTTGGCGACGCGCGCCAGGCCGCCCACCGGGATGGCGAGCCAGGTCGGTCGGTTGGCCGCCTCGTAGTTCACCTCGTAGGCCGCCTTCTCGATCAGGAAGAAATCGAGCAGCCCGCCTCTCGCCTTGCCAGCCAACCCGCCCGCAGCCTCGCGATAGCCGCCGAGGAACGCCTTTCCCGCGCCCTCGCGCAGGCGCGTTATCAGCCTGTGGCGCCGTCCCGGCGACACGCGGCTTGCGATCACGTTCTTGGGGTCGAGCGCCGTCGCCGCCGCATAATCGATGGAGCGCAACAGGCCGGCGACGTCGCGCAAGGGGCTCGCCTTGCCGCGGCGCTCGGCCAGCGGCCGCGCCGGTTCGCCCTCGAAGTCGATGATGTAAGCGTCGGCGCTGGCGACCAGCACCTGGCCCAGGTGAAAGTCGCCGTGGATGCGCGTCATCAGCGTGCCTTCGCCCGTCTCGCCCAGTCGGCGCAGCGCCCGTTGCAGCGCCTCGCGGCCGGCCAGCAGCGCGCGGCCGTCGGCTTCGGCCGCTTCGTTGTCCCAATCCTTGCGCGCGCCGATGGCGTCGAATGCCCGCGACAGCAGCTCCATCGCCCGCTCGATCCAGGCCTCGACGTCCTCGCGGCCCGCCGCGCGCGGCGCAAAGGCCGGATCGTCGGTGGGCTGCGCCAGCACGGTATGCATGGCGCCGAGCTGCCGGCCGATCACCGCGGCGAGGGCGTGATAGTCCTTGATGTCGTCGCCGCGCGATTCGGCCGAGGCCTCGCGACTCGCCGTAGCGTCAAAGGCGCGGTTGACCTGGTTGAGGGCCCAGGTCCAGGCATCGCCCTGGTTGCGCACGAAGGCCTGCGCGACGGCCAGCGCATGGCGTTGCCCATCGGCATCGATGCGGCTCACCTCGCCCAGAAGCGCCGGCGCATTGGCAAAATTGTGCGCCGTGAGATAGCGGCCCATCTCGGCTTCGGGATGCTCGCCGGTCGAGACGCGGCGGAAGATCTTCAGCATCACCGCGTCGTCGACGATC
>DASZJU010000087.1:0-15274 GCA_035947815.1 Reyranella sp. | reverse complement strand
CTTAGTCGATCGTCGGCGTGGCGCCGAGCCGCTCGAAGTAGTCGGCCGGCAGAAGATCCCGGCCGGCCAGCAAATGGCCGAGATAGTCGCGGGTGGGCCGCAGCTCCGCGCCGACCAGGCGCGCCACATAGGTGACGGCCTCGATCGTGGCGCCGGTGTCGGCCCGCACGACCGGTAGGACGCGCCGCTCATAGTGTCCGCCGGCCACGCCCTCGTAGCGGTCGAGTATCTCGAAGCCCCTCGGCGGCAGCAGGTTGAGCGTGCCGTGCACGCTCTCGCCCGGGGCAGGCACGATATTGCCCGCACCGGCGCCGGGCGGCGTACGGGCGCGCTTGTTGAAAGCGAGCCGCCAGCCGTCGAGCCGGCCGGCGATGCGCTCACCCCTGGGAACGCCTTCAGGTTTCAGCCGCTCCTCGAACAGGCGCTGGGTGTTCATGTTGGAGCCGTAGGCGAAGTACCAGTTCATGCCACCCGCCAGACTCGGATCGCCTCGTCGTAGCCCCGGATCGCAAGCGGGCCGAGATCGGTGGCACCGTCCACGCCGGTCGTCGCCTCGTGCATGGAACTCGAGATGAGAAGCTTTGCACCGGTCTCCTTGGTCAGCTGCTCGAGACGCGCGGCGAGGTTTACGGTGTCGCCGATCACAGTGTATTCCTTGCGCTGCGGTGAGCCCACGGTGCCGGTCACCGCATCGCCGATATGGATGCCGATGCCGACTCGGAGGACATTGTCGGGCCGTGCCTTGTTCCAGGCATCGACCGCGTCCAGCATGCCGCGCGCCGCGGCCAGCGCATGCACCGCGGCCTTCGGGTCCTCGAGCGGCGCGCCGAACAGAGCGAGGAAGCCGTCGCCCAGGAACTTGTTGATGATGCCGTTGTGGCGATCGACGATCTCGATCATGTCGGCAAAGAAGTCGTTCAGCAGGGCCACCGTCGCGCCGGCGGCGCGCACGCGCGACATGGCGGTGAAGCCCCTGATGTCGAGGAACAGCACACACACCCGGCGCATCTCGCTCGGCGGGTCGGTCGCCGTGGCAAGCAGGCGATCGACCACGGCGGGCGAGACATGCTGGCCGAACAGGTTGGTGACGCGATCGCGGGCCGCGGCCGCCGCCACCGACGCTTCGAACTGACGGCGCAGGCTGCCGGCTACGATGCCGGCGATGATGCCGGACCCCAGCAGCACGATGCTGCGGCTGGTATTATAGGTCAGCGCACGCTCCGGCAGATCAGAAAACAGCTCGATCGGCAACAGCCAGGCGGCAAGTGCCAGCAGCTGCACGGCTGCGACGGCGCCGGTCCATACCGACAGCCAGAAATCGAGCCGCAGCGTCGACAGCAGGATGAACACGAAATAGAGCATCGGCGGCCAGTAGCCCAACACCGTCGACATATCCATGTGATGGCTGAGCTCGAAGATGATCACGCCCGGCAGGCTGGTCTCGATCAGGGCATTGGCGAAGCGTCCGATCCGCGGAAAATCCTTGTCCTGCGCAGCTCGCCGGCGCAGGACGAACAGCGCCACCCATTCGTACAGGACGAAGGGCCCGATGCCGGCCAACGGCACCCAGCCGGCGATGCCGCCGCGGAACATGCGCCGGGTGAACTCGGGGAAGAAGTTGGCGACGATCAGGGTGACGACCAGCAGGCTCGTCAGGACGATGGCCAGCATCCGCACGCGCTGGATTTCGCTGCGCATGATCTCGCGGCGCAATTCATTGACGTAGCTGTCCGGGGGTGTTTCAGCCATCGCCGGCAACCTAGCCAGCCGCCGCAGGCTCCACAACGGCAGGTGGGGGTGCTAGGAACGCACCATGCCGCTCAAAGAGATCGCGCGCGAACTGCAGGGCAAGGCCGCCAACCTCGCCCTGCGCATGCCGATCGCCTGGGTCAACATCCTGGCTGGGCCGCCGATAACGGTCGATGGCCGCACCTTGGACGGCCGCGCCCAATGGTTCCTGCAGCTACTGGCGCGCAGCGGGCGGGTGCCGGTCGAGATGAAGAGCGTAGCAGAAGCCCGCGCCGAGCTCGATGCCTTCCTGCCCCTGCTGGCGGGCAAGCCGCTGCCGGTCGGCGAGATCGTCGACCGCACGATCGAGGGACCGGCCGGCCGGCTGCGCATCCGCCTCTACCGCCCCGCCGGCAGCGTGGCGCGCCTGTTGCCGACCATCCTCTATTTCCACGGTGGCGGCTGGACGATCGGCAGCCTCGAAGCCTACGACCTGCCCTGCCGCTTTTTCTCGGCGCGCACCGGCTGCGCTCTCGTCGCCGTCGACTATCGCCTGGCGCCCGAGCACAAATTCCCGGCCGCCATCGACGATGCCGTCGCCGCCTATCGCTGGCTGGCGGCCGAGGCGATCGGCCTCGGCATCGACCCGGCGCGCATCGTGATCGCGGGCGATTCGGCCGGCGGCAATATCGCCGCCGTCGCCGCCCGCCTGTTGCGCGAGGAGACACGGCCGCCCTGCCTGCAGTGGCTCATCTATCCCGCCACCGACCTCGGCATGGACAGCCCCTCCTACACAAGCTGTGGCAAGGGCTTCCTGCTCACTCGCGCCGGCATGGAATGGGCACGCGGCCATTATCTCAACGATCCCAGCGAAGCGGATGACCCCAGGGTCTCGCCGCTGCGGGCCAACGACCTCGCGGGGCTGCCGCCGGCGCTTGTCTATACGGCGGGCTTCGACCCGTTGCGCGACGAAGGCCATGCCTATGCCGACCGCCTGTCGGCAGCCGGCGTAAAAACCATCCATCACGAGTTCGAATCACTGATCCACGGCTTTGCCGGCATGCGCGGCGCGTTGCAGGCGGCGGCGCGGGCGATGGACGACATGGTGGCGGGCCTGCGCCACGAACTGGCCCAATTGGGACGTTGAGCATGGACGACGAAAGCGAAGTCACAGCGGAGCAACGCGAGCGGTCAGGACGGCGCGAGCAGAACAAGGCGGAGAACCGCACCGCGCTCCTGAAGGCGGCGCGCGCGGTGTTCGCCGAGATGGGCTACGGCGCGGCCAGCGTGCGCGACATCGTGCGCCGCACCGACCTGGCGTCGGGCACCTTCTATAACTACTTCAAGGACAAGGACGAGATCTTCGAGGCCGTGGTCGGCGAGCTGACCGGCGAGCTTTTGAAGCGCCATCGCGCGGGACGGGCCAAGGCCACGACGGCGGAAGAGTTCTTCCGCCGTCACTATTCGGTCTATTTGGAGTTCGTCGTCGAGGATCCCGAACTGCTGGCGCTGGCGCGCAAGAATTTCACCGCCATCCGCACGCTGTTCGACAAGCCCGACGTCCGCGCCCTGGCACTGGCGCTGAACGAGGACATCCGCGCTGCGCGGGCGGCCGGCATCCTGCCCAATGTCGACGTGTCCTACCTCGCCGCCTCGATGGCGGGCATCGCCTTCGAGATCTCGATGGTCATGGTCGCGCGCGACCCGGTCGATCCCGCCGCAGCCGCCGAGTTCGCCACGCGCCTGATGATGGCCGGCATCGACGGCGTGCCGCGCAAGGGTTGATGCCCCGCGCTCACTAAGCCCGCGTGACGGCCGGCGGCTTCCACGTGCCGTTGAGGATCGACGGGTTGTTTTCCTTCGGCCAGTACATGCGCATCATGGCGATGAACTCGCCCTTCGGCGCGGGCAGCCAGTTCGTCTCGAGATCCTTGCCGGGTGATTCGTTCTGGAAGTACAGCGTCAGCGAACCGTCCGAACTGTACTTCGGGTTGTTGCGCAGGCTGACCGTAAACCTGTTCAGGGCGTTGGGAACGAACCACCAGCCCTGGTCGATTTCATACATCGTGATCGACCAGAAACCGTTGACGGGCGGCGTTTGGCCCTTCGCGAAGGTAAGCGTGTACCGGTTCGCTCCCGAGAGTTTCTGCCCGCTGCTGTCGACTTCGGTGTACGGGTAGACCGCATCCTGCGGCAGGTTGGCCGGCCAACCGAACGCCGCCACCACGGCTCGTTTCATGTAGTCGGTCCCGTAGACGCCGAGGCCCTTGGTCACGGCCCAGCCGTTCACTATTGCGCCCAAGCTGTTCTGGTTGGCCTCGATGCGATGGAGGGCGGCCTTGCCGAGGTCCTTGAGCGCCGCCTGCACGGCCGGCTGCAGTTTTGACATGTCGAACCGCTGCCCGGGGACGAGACCGATCTTGGCCATACGGGCCAGCATCGGCGCATCTTCGCGCGCGGGAGGGGCGGTGCCGCCCATCAGACGCGCCATCATGTTGAAATAGGTGGACGTATCCATGTCGAGGATCACCGACTGCGGCTTGTCGGTCATGCTGAAGCCGGGGTTCGGATTAACCGCGGGCGCCTGGTAAGCATAGGTTTTGCCGTAGGCATTGAGCGGCACGATCTTGTACTGAGCTTGCAAGGCATTGACGGCGGCATAGTCCTGCTCGGTACCGTCGGCGTAGGTGCGCCCCAGGATCACCATGTAGCGCGTGGCGCACTTGATCTGCTTCATGCCGGCCGGCACGTTGCCGGCCCAGCCCGGCCCGGTGATCAGGTAGTTGGCAGCCTGGCCGCCGGCCGTGCGGATGCCGGGCGAATTGAAATCGGTCATCCAGAGATCGGTCATCTCGAACAGGTAGAAGCGCTTGCCCATGTCCGGGTGACTGAAAACCTGCGGCTCAGCCAGGTCGAGCCAGGCCAACGAATAGAGCGTGTCGGCATTCGGCGCCGAGATTCCCCGGAAGTCGGCTGGCGGGTAGCGCTTGATATTGACGAACTGCCCCATCGGCGCGTGCAGGCCAGCGATCTTGTCGACATTGGACATCTGGACCCGCGTGACCTCGGTGGTGATCAGCGAGTAGCCATAGACGTAGGTGTCGAGGGCGATCTGTTCGGCGTCCGACCTCGACGTCTGCAACACCTCGGATACCTGGCCGAACGCTGAACCCCCGCCTAGCAGCAGCGGCGTTGCGAACAACGAGGCGGCTGTGAAGAGTCGTCTGGTAGTCATGACACCTCCTGTCGATAGCGACGCCGGCGCGTTGTGAGACGAAGTACGCCGCGGACCAAATAAACCTTGCCTCATTGCCTTCTCCCTCTTTGGGCTCACGAATCCCTCGATCGAGGTTGGGCTTCGATCAGAATCTCACGCTAAAGCCGATGATCGGCCCGTGCAGCACGATGTTTGCCCCATTGGTGTCGAGGCCGGACCCGGTGCTGGCGTTGACGCCCAAGGCGCGGTAACCGATCACCCCGGCAATCTGATAGCCGGTGAACTGCCAAGCGTAGCTGTAGCCGGCGAGCGCCTGCCACTCGAACCGGTTCTACAGTCAAAGCCGCCGATATCGCCGCGCACCAGCACTTCCTGGCTGGGCGTGAACTGGTGACGCACGCGAAAGCCAATCACGGGATCCACCCAATTGACACTGCCGGAACGGGCGATGGCGAAGCTGCGGCCGCGCTCGATGCCGAGATGGGAGAAGTCGACCGAGCCGATCACGTCGAGGTTCACGTCGGTGGAGCTGTTCCAGTAGCGGACGCCCAGCAGCGCATCGACCGCCGTGAACGACCCCGGCGACTCCGGCCAGTGCGCCACCTCGTAGAGGCCGCCGGCCTCGACGATCGTCATGGTGTAGGTAAGAGCGGTGTTCGTCGTGGCGCTGAGCTTCAGGCCAGCGATCGGGTTGCGGTAACTCGCCGTCGAGTCCGTGAAGCCGAGCGTGGTCCACACGAAGTCGGTATAGAAGCCGACCGAGCCCTTGTCGGCCTCGAAGTAAGCCATGACGCCGGCCAGCGAATCGCTCTTCTGGACGAGCTCGATGAAGCTCGCGTCGACATCGACCGTCTGGCCGTGCGCCGTGACGTTGCCGGAAACGCTCATCAGCCAGCCATAGGCCGTTGCGCGGAAGCGCCAGGAGTCGGGATCAACCGTGGTTTCCTGCGGTTTTTCTTCGGCAAGGGCGTCGCGCGTACCGGGGCCGAGCGTGGCTAGCGCTGCGAGTGCCGCCAGTCCTGATGTCCGTAGTGGAGACATGGCGGCTCTCCTCCTTCGTGCCGCATTCAGTATAGCGCGCAGAGGCAGCCCCTGGGCGCATATCACGACTGCGAGCGGCGGCACTCGCCGAAAACGATCGCGCGCGCAAAATAGAGGGACAAAGGGCGGTCGACTTGACATCTCGCGGCAAATTGTACGGATTGCGGATTGCCACTCGCGTAACCGTGCTGCAACGCGGCGGCCGCAATGGAGTAGCCCGGTATCGCCAGCACTTTCACCCGGGCGTGCTCATGGTCTGGCACCACGCCAACCTTGTGGCGCGCCGGCAGGATCATTCGCTAGATTGCGAGCGGCGTCGGCATGCGGCCACAGCACGGAGGAGTCGAACAAATGTCGAATAGGCCTCTATCGACTGGCCGTGCCTCCGGTGAGGGAGCGCTGCATGAGCGCAAACGCGACCTCAAACAGCGAATCTTCGATGAAGTCGTAAAATTCGCGACGATTGTTTTTTATCTTTGGGTGATGTTCGGAACGTTCGCCCTTCACGAATCAGTGGTGTCGGAAAAAGACCACATAAACTTCCACTTTTACGGCTTCGCTTTCGTGAATGCCCTTATTATGGGGAAAGTGATGCTCGTCGCCGAAGATTTGCACTTTGCAGACTGGTTCAAGGACAGGCCGCTTATTTATCCGATTTTGTGCAAAGCAGTTGCGTTCTCGGTCTTATTTTTGGTCTTCGATGTCGTGGAAGAAGTGGTTGTCGGCGTATTCAAGGGGATGACGATTGGCCAGAGCATCCCTAGCATCGGCGGCGGAAGTCCAAGCGGCGTAATTTTTGTCGGCATCATCCTCTCCGTCGCATTGACCCCCTTCTTCGCCTTCAGGGAGATCGGCCGACTGCTCGGCGAGCGCGAGTTGCATTCCCTCGTCTTCGCGGACGGCGCAAAAGCTGCATTTCAGTCCAGGATACGCAAAGCGGGCGGCTAACGCTGCTCTGGCGGCGCGTAAGCTCGAATGATCTGCTGAGTTTCAAATCGGCGGCCCCGTGCAGGGCCGCCCATCGATTTGCGCGGCTTATGCCCCCTGCACGATCGGATTGCGCAGCACGCCGATCTTCTCGATCTCGACCTCGCAGACGTCGCCAGGCTTCAGCCAAGGCTGCGGGTCGCGCGCCATCGCCACGCCTGAGGGCGTGCCGGTGATGATGATGTCGCCCGGATCGAGCGTCATGACCTTGCTGAGCTCGTGCACCAGGGTCGGCACGTCGAAGATCAGATCGTCGGTGTTGCTGTCCTGCATGACCTCGCCGTTGACGCGCGTCATGATGCGCAGCGGCGCGGCGCCCGGCGGCAGCTCGTCTGACGTCACGATGTCGGGGCCGAAGCCGCCGGTGCCGTCGAAGTTCTTGCCCAGCGTGAACTGGGTGCCCGACTTCCTCTGCCAGTCGCGCACCGAGCCGTCGTTGAAGCAGGCGTAGCCCGCGATCACGCCCAGCGCCTTCTCCTTCGCGACGTTGCGGCACTTCCTGCCGATCACAATGGTGAGCTCGGCTTCCCAGTCGAGCTGATCGGAGTGGCTGGGACGCGGCATCTTGCCGTTGTGCGGCACCAGCGTGTTGTCGAAGCGGCAGAACACCACCGGATAGTCCGGGATCGGGCTGCCGGTCTCCTCGGCGTGCTTGCGGTAGTTGAGGCCGATGCACAGGATCTTGCCCGGGTTGGGGATCGGCGGCAGGTACTTGGCCGACTTCTCCGACACCGTGGCGCCGGCCTTGGGCTTGGCGCAGGCCTTGGCGACTTCCGCCTGGAGCTTCTTGCCACCCGCCAGGATTTCCACGACGGACTTCGGTCCGCGCGGCATCTGCTTGGAAAGATCGACGATCTTGCCATTGCCCATTTTGACGCCGACAGCCGGCTTGCCGCCGCTCATGATTGTGCAAAGACGCATTTTATCCCCCCTTGAGAATCGCCCGAAACGACCGCGCGTAAACTCCTCCGTCCGGAACGGGCGGTCAAGCGCGACACGCTGGAACGCGCCTTGCCGCGATCTTGCGGCTAATATCGCTGCATGCGTTTCCCCCTCGCACTCGCGCTGCTCCTCCTCGCCTCTCCGGCTTCCGCCCAGCTCGTGGTGCCGCTCACCACGCCCGATGGCCGGGTCGCCTGCACCCAGGGCCTGACCGGCATCGGCCGGCCGCCGGACTGGCAGGCCGTCGCCGATCCCGACGGCCCGGACGGCTGGGCCCTGGCGGAAATGGCCCGCGATTCGACCGATCTGCACTTCCCGCTGTGCATTTCCGAGCAGGCGGTCACGCGGGACGTCGACGCCACGCTGCGCTTCAAGCCGCTCTCCGGCACACGGGCCAGGGTCGCCGGCCTGCTGTTCCGGGCCCAAAGCGCCAACGACTATTACGTCGTGCGCGCCAACGCGCTCGACAACTCGGTGCGCTTCTACCGCATGGAAAAGGGCAAGCGCAGCCAGATCGCCGGCAAGGAAGCGCCGGTCGAGTCCGACAAGTGGCATTCGCTGCGGGTGATCGCATCCAACGAGAGCTTCGAGGTGTCGCTCGACGGCAAGCCGCTGTTCAGCGCCACCGACCGCTCCCTGCCCCAGCCCGGCGCCATGGGCGTCTGGAGCCAGGCCGACAGCGTCACCCACTACGGCTCCCTGCTGGTCGGCCCGGTGATGCGCTAGCGGCGACCAAGGGCGCATTGCTGACGGCCCTGGTCTGCCGTAAGAAGTACGATCTCCCGAGGGAGAGCGGATGGAACATAGACTCGCTGCGGTCCTGGCCGCCGACATGGTTGGCTACAGCCGGCTGATGGAGGCCGACGAGCGAGGTACGCTTGCGCGGCTGCGCACTCACCGCATCGAGTTGATCGATCCCGCGATTGCCAAGAATCAGGGACGCATCATCAAGACTACCGGCGACGGAATGTTGGTCGAGTTCCAAAGCGTCGCCGACGCCGTCAAATGCGCCGTTGAAGTTCAGGAGCGAATGCGCCGTCGCAACTCGGATGTGGCGGACGACCGACGCATAGAATTCCGTATCGGCATCAACCTCGGTGACATCATCTTCGAGGACGGCGATATATTCGGCGATGGAGTGAACATTGCAGCGCGTGTCGAACAGCTCGCCGAGGCTGGTGGAATCTGCGTAACCGCGGCCGTCCACGATCAGGTGGATGGTCGAGTGGACGCCGTCTTCGAGGACCTGGGCGAAAAGTTGCTGAAGAATATCAGCCGACCCGTGCGGATCTATCGAGTTGCCGTTGAGTCCTCGGGACGGACGCCTGCGCCCGATAAGGGTCAACCCGCCGGGGCTGTGGTCAAACCCACGGTTGCAGTGTTGCCTTTCGCCAACATGAGCGGCGATCCGGAGCAGGAGTTCTTCGTCGATGGGCTGACGGAGGACATTTTGACCGAGCTTAGCCGTCGCCACGAGTTGTTCGTGATTTCACGCACATCGACATTTGTCTACAAGGGCCAGGCGGCGAATCTTCGCGAGGTCGCGCAAAAATTGGGAGCGCGCTATCTTGTCGAAGGCAGTGTGCGCAAGGCTGGCGATCGGCTGCGGGTAACGGTCCAGTTGATCGACACCGCGAGTGACGCACACATTTGGGCCGAGCGATACGACCGCAAGCTCGATGATATCTTTTCCATTCAAGACGAAATAACCGGGGCAATTGTCGCCACATTGCCGGGCCGCCTCGAAGCAGCGCAACACGATCAACTGGCGCGAATGAAACCCTCGAGCATGGCCGCCTATGAATGCGTGTTGGCAGCCAAGGGCCTGCACCATCGCACCACCCGTGACGATAATGTAGAGGCGTTGAAACTAATCGATCGGGCATTGAAACTCGACCCCGACTACGCTCATGCCCATGCGTGGCGCGGGTGCATACTGGGCCAAGCCTGGGGCTACAGCTGGTGCAAAGACAAGGATGCTACCTTCAACGAGGTCGCCTTCGAGCTCGACAAGGCCATGTCGCTCGATGACAACGACGCCGATGTCCACCGTATTCTCGCCGCCGTCGCCATTGCCCGAAACGACATGGTTCGCGCGCGATACCACCAGGATCGGGCGCTGGCCCTCAATCCCAACTACGACCTGGTCGTGGTTCAAATGGGGGAGCTTTTCACCTGGCTGGGGCACGCGCAGGAGGGAATTGAGTGGATCCGGAAAGCCATGCGACTGAACCCTCACCACCCCGCGCGCTTCTGGAGCCATCTCGGCAAGGCACATTTCGTAGGCCGGCAATATGCTCAGGCCATCGAGGCCTTCATGCATCTGTCGACCATGGATGCTCAAACGCACGCGTTTCTCGCGGCGTGCTACGGCTGGCTTGGCGACCGGACGGCCGCAACAGCGCATGTGACGCGGCTAAGGGAAATCGATCCTGAACTGGATCTGCAGAAGTTCCTCGCGACCATGCATTACACGAACGAAGCCGACCTGCAGCATCTGCGTGAGGGCTTAACAAAGGCCGGGACGTCGGAAGGTTGAAATCGCGAACCTACGGTAGGCGGCGGCCAGGGCAGTCGCCGCATGTTGCTCAGCCGAATGATCGCTCACCCACCCTCCGATTGACTACCGGCGGGCCGCGATCAGCGCCCGGGCGAGTTCCACGAAGCCCGCGCCGGAGCGCGCCGCGGTGATCCAGCGCGGCAGGTGATCCATGTCGGCCGCGAAGTCGCGTACGTTGGCCACGCCCACGGCGTTGGGAAAGAAGCCGAACATGGGCGCATCGTTGGGCGAATCGCCCGAGAAGACGTAGCGCGCCCGCGCGGCCTCGAGATCGACTCCGAACAGCTCGCGCATCATCAGGCGACTGGTGGTGAGCTTGTCGTAGTCGCCGAACCAGCCGTTGACGTGGATCGAGCTCACCTTGGCGTGCGCGCCATGCGCCTCGAAGATCTTCACGATATGGACGACCTCGGCGTGCGGCAGCGTCGGCACGTCCTCGCAGAAATCGATGGCGAGATCGGCCGCGCGATAGGGCTGGTCGGAGGCGATCCCCGATCCCGGCACGTCGCGCAGCACCTGGGCGCGCACCGCTTCCAGCCGGCGCCGGCCATCCGCCCGCTCGGCCTCGCCCTGCAGGAAGCGCGTCCGCAGCCTCTGCTCCTTGTCGTCGTGCCACATCCAGAAGGCGCCGCTTTCGCCCACCACGGCGTCGACCGGCCAGAAGCGGGCGATGTGATCGCACCAGCCGGCCGGCCGGCCGGTCACCGGGACGACACGGAATCCGGCCTTTTTCAGCGCCTCCATCGCAGCATAAGCCTCGGCGGTGAGCCGACTGTGGGTGGAAACGGTCTCGTCGATGTCGGTCAGCACGCCTTCGACGGCGGCCAGGGTCTCGCGCGGGCAGTCGGCAAGTGGCGCCATTTGGGGCATCATCGTCCGGTGCATGGTGAGACACTTCTAACATGGCGTCGACGGCCCTTCGGGGCTAAAAGCCCGCACATGATTCCCCGCTATTCCCGACCCGCCATGGCGGCCATCTGGGCGCCCGAGAACCGCTTCCGCATCTGGTTCGAAATCGAGGCGCACGCCTGCGATGCCATGGCCGAGTTGGGGATCATTCCCAAGGACGCCGCGCGGGCGATCTGGGAAGGCGGCAAGAAGGCGATGGCGGCGCTCAAGGCGGAGCCCGCGGCCAATGTCGAGAAGATCGATGCCATCGAGCGGGTGACCAAGCACGACGTGATCGCCTTCACGACCTGGCTGGGCGAATTCATCGGGCCGCAGTCGCGCTTCGTGCACCAGGGCCTGACCTCGTCGGACGTGCTCGACACCACCTTCGCCGTCCAGCTCAGCCAGGCCGCGGACGTCCTGATCGGCGACGTCGACCGGCTGCTGGCGGCGCTGAAGAAGCGCGCGCTGGAGCACAAGGACACGCTCACGGTCGGCCGCAGCCACGGCATCCATGCCGAGCCGACGACGTTCGGCGTCAAGCTGGCCGGCCACTACGCCGCTTTCGCCCGCAACCGTGCCCGGCTGGTGACGGCGCGCGCCGAGATCGCGACCTGCGCCATCTCCGGGCCGGTCGGCACCTTCGCCAACGTCGATCCCCGGATCGAGGAGCATGTCGCGCGCAAGCTCGGGCTGGCGGTCGAGCCGGTCTCCACCCAGGTCATTCCGCGCGACCGCCACGCCGCTTTCTTCACAGCGCTCGCCGTCGTCGCCTCCTCGATCGAGAACCTCGCCACCGAGATCCGCCATCTGCAGCGCACCGAAGTGCGCGAGGCCGAGGAGTTCTTCTCCGAGGGGCAGAAAGGCAGTTCCTCGATGCCGCACAAGCGCAACCCGGTGCTGACCGAGAACCTGACCGGCCTCGCCCGCGTGGTGCGGAGCGCCGTGGTGCCGGCGCTGGAGAACGTGACGCTGTGGCACGAGCGCGATATCTCGCACTCTTCGGTCGAACGCTACATCGCGCCCGATTCGACCGTGACGCTCGACTTCGCGCTTAATCGCATGACATCCGTGGTCGAGCAGCTCGTGGTCTATGGCGAGCGCATGCAGGCCAATCTCGATTCGCTGGGCGGGCTCGTCTTCTCGCAGCGCGTGCTGCTGGCGCTCACGCAAAAGGGCATGAGCCGCGAGGAGTCCTACGCCGCCGTCCAGCGCAACGCGATGGAAGCCTGGCGCGGCAACGCCTCCCTCCTGGCACTGAGCCGCGCCGACAAGGAGATCAGGCAGTTCCTGTCCGACGACGAGTTGGTGGCGCTGTTCGACATGGCCTATCACACCAAGCACGTCGACACGATCTTCAAGCGCGTCTTCGGCTGAGTCTTGCGAACCTTTGTCATCGCGGGCGGGGTAACCCCCGCCCTGGAGCGAAGCGAAGGATCTCATGCCGTGGCAAGCGGCGATGAGGTCCTTCGCTTCGCTCAGGACGACTGAATAGGAGCAGCCTACTTCTTGACCTCGGACATGACCTGCTTCTTGGCCTCGTCCAGGAACCGCTCGCCGTGGCGGCGGATGGTATGCTCTGCGGTCGGCTTGCCGGCCGCGGCGAGGTCGTGCATCAGCGTGTGGACCACGTCGTGCTCGCCGGGCTTCTCGAAGTCGGCCAGGACGATGTCGCGGGCATAGGCTTCGGCGGCCTCGCCCGACTTGCCCATCAGGCCGGCCGCCCACAGGCCCAACAGCTTGTTCTTGCGGGCGCGCGCCTTGAACTGAAGTTCCATGTCGTGCTCGAACTTGTGTTCAAAGGCCTTTTCGCGTTCGTCGAACGTCGTCATTTTCACCCGCTCCGGTTTGGGCTCGTCGCGCGGGTTTATAGCGGCGCCGCCCTGGTCTTTCCACCCCGCCCTGGCGATGGCAGAGTCGCAGCCAAAGCGAGGAAATGCCCGGATGTCACTGGAAAAGCTGCGCGAATGGGTGGGCCGCACGCAGGCCATCGAGGATTTTGCCGCCCCCTTCCCGGTGCGCGCGCTCACCGCCACTTTCGACGAGAAGGATCCCGATCCCCAAAACGGCGATCCCTTGCCGCCGCTCTGGCACTGGCTCTACTTCCTCGATGCCGCGCCGCAATCCAAGATCGGGCAGGACGGCCACGCTGAACGCGGCGATTTCCTGCCGCCCGTGCCGCTGCCACGGCGCATGTGGGCGGGCAGCCGCTTCGCCTTCAACGGTGAGCCGCTGCGGGTCGGTGACGCGATCAGGCGAGCCTCGAAGATCAAGTCGGTGGAACCCAAGAGCGGCTCGACCGGATCGATGGTGTTCGTCACGGTCGAACACACCGTGTCGGGCGCACGCGGCGCCTCGTTCGTCGAGGAGCACGACATCGTCTATCGCGAGGCTGCCAAGCCTGGCGAAAAGCAGCGCGAGCCCAAGCCGGCGCCGAGCGACGCGACCTGGACCAAGAAGGTCATGGCCGATCCGGTGCTGCTGTTCCGTTTTTCCGCCCTCACCTTCAACGGCCACCGCATCCACTACGACCAGCCTTATGTCACCGGCACTGAAGGTTACCCGGGCCTGATCGTCCACGGCCCGCTGATGGGCATGCTGCAAATGGAACTGGCGCGCCGTTCCAACCCCGGCAGGATCCCGAAAAGCTTCGAGTTCCGGGCCTTGTCGCCGGCCTATGCAGGAAGTGCCTTGGCGGTGCAGGCACGCCGCGAACCCGACGATTCGGTCACGACCTGGATCGCCGACGCCAAGGGTGGTCTTGCACAGCAGGGAAAAGCCACGTTCCTGCCGTGAAATAAGGGTTGATTCGACCCGCCGATTTTGATTCCTTGAGGGCCGGGGAACGAGGGGTCATAGACGTTTGACGGAACCTTCGTTCGTGCCCGAATCGATCCTCCCTCCTTCCCATACTTACGGCAGCGCGCTGGAGCGCCAGCTCGCCGGTCAGCGCGGCCGCCGGCCGGCCGATCCGCTGCTGTCGCTGGTGGTGCCGGTGTTCAACGAGGAGGAGTCGATCAACATCTTCCTCGACACGGTGGCGCCGCAGATGGCACGCGACGGCTTCCGCTTCGAGATCGTGTTCGTGAACGACGGCTCGCGCGACAATACGCTGAGCCAGCTGCTCGACCGCAGCGCCCGCGACCGCCGGCTGCGGATCGTCAATCTCTCGCGCAATTTCGGCAAGGAGGCGGCGCTCACCGCCGGCATCGACCACGCCAGGGGCGACGTCATCGTGCCGATGGATATCGACCTGCAGGATCCGCCGGAGCTGATCGGCACCTTCATGACGCGCTGGCGCGAGGGCTACGACATCGTCTACGGGGTGCGCACCCAACGCGCCTCGGACACCACCGCCAAGCGGCTCTCGGCGGGCTGGTTCTACCGGGTGTTCAACTCGATGTCGCCGGTGCGCATCCCGGAGAATGTCGGCGACTTTCGCCTGGTCGACCGGCGCGCGGTCGAGGTGCTGCGGCAGCTTCCCGAGCGCAACCGCTTCATGAAGGGGCTGTTCGCCTGGGTGGGCTTCAACTGCATCGGCGTGCCCTACGAGCGGCCGCAGCGCGCGGCGGGTTCGAGCAAGTTCAACCTGTGGCGGCTGTGGAACTTCGCCCTCGACGGTCTGGTGAGCTTCTCGACCGCTCCGTTGCGCGCCTGGTTCTATGTCGGCGTGGTGATCGCCACCATTGCCGTCCTCTACGCCCTTTTCATCGTCACCCGCGTGCTGATCTTCGGCATCGACACGCCGGGCTATGCCTCGCTGCTGATCGTCGTCCTGCTGATGGGCGCCATTCAGCTCCTGTCGCTCGGCATCATCGGCGAATATCTCGGGCGTCTCTTCCTCGAGGTGAAGAGCCGGCCGATCTACGTCATCGAGGGCGTCTACGAGGACGGGACCGTCCAGCCGCCCC
>DASZJU010000086.1:0-1932 GCA_035947815.1 Reyranella sp. | reverse complement strand
TGCGCGACATGGTGCGGCTGTCGGACGCGCGCATGAGCGGCACCAGCTACGGCGCCTGCATCCTGCATGTCTCGCCGGAATCCTATGTCGGCGGCCCGCTCGCCTTGCTGCGCACCGGCGACATGATCGCGCTGGATGTCGACAAGCGCACGATCGACATGCAGGTTTCGGACGAGGAGCTGGCCAAGCGCCGCGCGGCGTGGAAGAAGCCCGAGCCGCGCTACGAGCGCGGCTACGGCTGGATGTTCACCCGCCACATCAAGCAGGCCAACGACGGCTGCGACTTCGACTTCCTCGAGACCGCCTTCGGCGCGCCCGTCGGCGAACCGTCCATCTATTGATCGTCGGAAAGGCCAAGCCATGTCGAGCCTGAAGGTCGCGACCCGCGACAAGCTAAAGACCGTCAGCACGCCCACGGTCGCCACCGCCCTGTTCAAGCGCGGCTTTCGCAACCAGGCCATCCAGAACGTGCATCCGCTGTCGCCCGTCCAGCCGACGCTGGTCGGCCCGGCCTTCACCCTGCGCTACATGCCGGCGCGCGAGGATCTGAACAAACTGGAGGTGTTCCGCGACCGCGGCCATCCGCAGCGCAAGGCGATCGAGGATTGCCCGCCCGGTTCCGTGCTGGTCATGGACAGCCGCAAGGACGCGCGTGCGGCCTCGGCGGGCGCGATCCTGGTGACGCGGCTGATGCGGCGCGGCGTGGCGGGCGTGGTGACCGACGGCGGCTTCCGCGACTCGGCCGAGATCGCCCGGCTGGGCTTCCCGGCCTATCACCAGCGCCCGAGCGCGCCCACCAACCTCACCTTGCACCAGGCCATCGACATCGACGTGCCGATCGGCTGTGGCGACGCGCCGGTCTTTCCCGGCGACACGATCCTGGGCGATGGCGACGGCGTCATCGTCATCCCCGCAAGCCTGGTCGACGAGATCGCCGAGGAAGCCTTCGAAATGACGGCATTCGAGGATTTCGTCGCCGAGCAGGTCGACAAAGGCCACGGCATCTACGGCCTCTATCCGCCGACCGCCGAGCAGACCATGGTCGAATTCGCGGCCTGGCGGAAGATGAAGGGGAGATAGCGCTGGGGGCGCGCCACTCCAGTGGCGCGATCTTCCTTTGGTGCCGACGAAGACGCGCGACTGGAGTCGCGCGCCCCCAGCGCTAAGCTCTCATCACCGTCGGCTCGCCGAGCAGCGAGACGTGGGCGGCGACGATGCGCCAGCCCTCGGGCGTGCGCAGCCAGGTGTGGCTCTGCCGGCCGGTCTTGCTGGAGCCGTGGCGGCGAAACTCGCAGTTGGCTGTGCCGAAGTCGCGGCCGTAGGTGACGATCCAGACTTTCAGGAGATCGCGGTGGACGACGAAGCCGGGATCGCGGCCGGCGCGGAAGGCGGCGATCTGGTCGTAGCCGTAGAGCTGCTCGCCGACGCCGAAGCGGAGCGTGTTCGGGTTCTTCCAGAAAAGCTCGTCGAGCGTCACCACGTCATTGGTGTTGAGCGCCTTCTCGTAGCGCTCGAAGGCAACCGTGACCTCGGCCAAGACTGCGGGGATGTTAATTTCCATGATTCGTCCTCAGGCCGGAGGCGCGCTGGCGACGCCCGCTTTCTCGAGATGGCGGGCCACGCGCAGTGCAGCGCCTTCCTTGTAGTGGTTGGCGATGATCTGCACGCCGATCGGCAAGCCGCCCGGACGTTGCAGCGGCGCCACCACGACCGGCAGGCCGATGAAGGAGATCGGCTGGGTGTAGAGGCCGAGATTGGCCCGCACCGGCAGATCGACGCCGCCCAGCTTCATCATGACCTGGCCGAGCTTGGGCGCGGTGCAGGGCGTGGCCGGCGCCAGGATGATGTCGACCTCCCCGAACAGCTTCTGCACCTGGGCGCGATAATGGCGGCGGAAACGCTGCGCCTTGACGTACCAAGCGCCGGGCAGCA
>DASZJU010000085.1:0-6577 GCA_035947815.1 Reyranella sp. | reverse complement strand
GTCTAGGGACGCTGTTGCGCGAGCGGTGCGAGATCACCGAGGAGCGTCGGAATGAACTCGGCGACCGTCGGATGGATATGCATGGCGCGCTGCAAAACCGTGTAGGGCGCCTTGGCGTACATGGTGTCGAGCACGCAGTGGATCGCTTCGTCGCCACTGGTGCCCAGGAACGAAGCGCCAAGAATTTCCCTCGACTCGGCGTCGACGAGCACCTTCATGAAACCGTCGGTCTCGCCCTTCTCGAAGGCGCGAGAGACATCCTCCATGGCGATCTTGCCGACAAGCGCGCGACGGCCGCTCCGTCGAACCTCCGCCTCTGTCATCCCGGCCCGACCGAGAGGCGGGTCGGTATAGAGCGCATAGGCGGGGATGCGATCGCTCACGCGCCGTCGATCGCCATCGAGAAGGTTTGCCGCCACGATCTCGTAGTCGTTGTAGGAGGTGTGGGTGAAGGCGCCGCGCCCGTTGCAGTCGCCCAGCGCCCAGATGCCCGGCACATTGGTGCGCAGCTCGTCATCGACCTCGATGTAGGCACGGGCGTCCTGCCTGACCCCGGCACGGTCGAGTCCCAGATCGTCCGTGTTGGGCCGCCGTCCGACCGCCAGGAGCAGGTGGGACCCTCTGACCTCGGGAGCCCCCTCGGCGCAATCGAGCCCCATGACGATCTCGCCGTCCCGCCTCGCGACGCTGATACATTTCGCGTTCAGGCGGAGATCGACGCCCTCGCGGGTCAGGAACGCCGCAAGTCCCTCTGAAACATCTTCATCCTCACGCGCCACGAGGCGCGGCCCCATCTCCGCGACCGTGACCGCGCTGCCGAAGCGGCGATACATCTGCCCGAACTCGAGTCCGATGTAGCTGCCGCCCACCACCAACAGATGCCGCGGCAGGACATCGAGGTCCACCATCGAGCTGTTGGTGAGATAGTCGATCGTGTCCAAACCGGGGATGTCGGGCACCGCGGCCCGGCCGCCCACATTGATGAAGATTCGGTCGGCGCCCAGGATTTCCGTGCCGACCTCGACCTCGTGCGGCGACACGAAGCGCGCGTGGCCCTGGCAGACGGTGCAATTCTCGAGACTCCTGAGCGATCGCTCGACACCGTGGTTGGACAGACCGACGACGTAGTCTTTGCGCGCCTTGACGCGCTTCATGTCGACCTTGACCTCGCCGCCGGTGCTGAAGCCGTAGTCGGCGCCGCGCCGCGCCACGTGCGCGGCATAGGCGCTCGCGACCAGGGTCTTGGTGGGCGTGCAGCCGGTATTGACGCAGGTGCCGCCGAAGCGATCGCGCTCGATGATCGCGACTTTCATGCCCGAGCCCGCCAGCCGCCGCGCGAGCGACGGTCCCGCCTGTCCGGTACCGATAATGATCGCGTCGTAGTTCGCCATCCCGTTCTCCTATTCGCGCGCCGCCGCGATCAGATCATGTAATCGCCGCCGTTCATGTTCATGGTGGCGCCGATATAGTACGAGCCGGCGTCCGAGGCGAGCAGGACGACGGTCGGGGCGACCTCGTCGACATTGCCGAACCGCCCGATCGCCAGCTCGCCCAGCTTGGCGTCGCGCCAGGCCTGTGGGATGGCTTGCGCCAGCGGCGTGTTGATCGGGCCCGGGCAGATCGCGTTGACCGTGATGCCGTCGCGCGCGACTTCGTAGGCCAGCGACCGAGTGAAGCCGATGACGCCCGCCTTGGCGGCGCAATAGTGGACCATCTGCGCCGCGCCCTTGTGGCCCAACTGGGAGGCGGTGTTGATGATGCGGCCCCACTTCTTGCGCCGCATGGCCGGCAGGACCAGGCGCGTGCCGAGGAACACGCTGCGCAAATTGACCCGCATCATCTCGTCCCACAGGACGACGGGCATGTCGTCCAGCAAGCTGATCGTGTCGATGCCGGCGTTGTTGCACAGGATGTCGACATCGCCCAGCGCCGCCGTGACGGCGCCGAAGGCCTGCGCGATCTCAGCCTCGTCGCCGACGTCAGCAGAGGCGGCGATGGTGCGCACGCCCAGCCTGGCCGTCTCCTCCGCCGCCACCTTGGCGCCGGCGGCGTTGCGGTCGACGATGCCGATGTCGGCGCCCTCGGCCGCCAGCGCGCCGGCGATCGCCCGCCCGATCCCGCTCGCCCCGCCGGTGACGAGCGCCACCTTGCCGCTCAGCTTGCCCATCGTCCTGTTCCCTTCGTGCTGTGGGATCCTCCCAAGCTCGGCTCGGGCGGCTTGATCTCCTGGCTCCGTTCGAACATTGTCTCGGCGAGCACCTGTCGCCCGCGTGCTGGCCCATCATGCGCCTGAAGGTTCTGCACTTTCTCGTTCTTTTCCTGTCGATCGCACTCGCAGCGCCAGCCGGCGCGAATGCGCTGCCCGGGGGATATTACAAGCTGTGGCGGGTCGTCCGCGTGATAACGGCCCCGTGGGCGAGCGCGGCAACGCTTCCGGCCGCGACGCAGGCGCTCTCGAGGGCCGGGGTCGCGTTTCTCGACGATGCGGTGAAAGGCCCCGGGCCGCTTGCCTGCGCACACGCAACCTACAGCGACAGAGACACCTCTTTCGATGATCTGTTCGCCGGAAGGATAGCGGAAGACAAGATCCAGGAGGTCTTCAAGACGCTCGACCTCGAAGATGTCTCGCCCTATGGCCTTCGCGTCATCTGCGGCGGCGAGGTGACGACTTACCTCAGGATCCACAGCGCCGACCTCCTCGTGCGCGCCGGCGACGTGATCCTGCGCCTGGCGCCGCGCGAGAATGAGTCCGGGGTCGACGTCGCGGAATGGGTGCAGCCGATTACGCCGGGATTCGATTGCGACAAGGCATCGACAACGGCGGAACAGCTGATCTGCATGGACTTCGACGTGGCGAGGCTCGACCGCACCATCGCGCGGCTTTATGCGGCGCTGCGCCACGACGTGAGCGAGGCGAGTTTCGCGACCATCCAGACGACGCAGCGGATCTGGTTGGGCCACACCGCCAGGAGTTGCGCGGGCGGCCCCCTGCCGGCGGACTGGATAGAACGGCGCGACATGACGCTCTGCCTAAGAACGGCCTATGAGGATTGGGCCACCCTGTACAAGGGGCTGAAAGTCAGCCGTATCGGCAGCCTCGCCATCGAGCCGCGCATGCACATCATCGCGGCGGAGCGACCGCGCGACAAGTCGGACTGGATTGTCTATCCATGGATGATCGGCTCCCCCGAGGCGACAGCCACCGCGTTCAATGCCCTGATCGAGCGCCGTCTGGCGCCGCAATCCACTTATCTCACCGGCGAGCGCGTCCTGGAGCCGGATGCCGACTACCCGATCAGCGCGTGGCGTAGCTACAAGATCGATCGCACGAAGGACGGCAGCCTCTCGATTTCGATCTTCGGCCAAGTCTTCAATGGCGGCACGCAGGGCGAAATCAGCGAAACCATCCGTTTCGACATGGACCACGCCGCCGTCAAGTGATGAAGAGCCGTCCGCCGACATCCCGTTCGACATGAGGCGCATGATCTTCGGCGGCCTCGAGCCGCTGTTTGACAGCCGAGGAGAATGCTACGATCGAGCGATGCTAGCGGCGGGTTCAGCGGGGAACTCATGTCGGGGAAGCTCAGTCGCACCTTGAGCGTGGCGGCGGTTGCCGCCCTGCTTCTTTCGGCCGGCGCGGCGCGGGCCGATTCCGGCCTGGGGCCTGCCGACGCGGAAAAGACGCTCGGCAACTTGCGTTACTTGTGCATGCTGCAGCCGCTCTGTCCGCTCAGCGCCGCAAATTATGATACCTTGAAGCGGGCGATCGCCGGCCAGCGCGACAACCAATTCCTGCTCGGTTTGAATCTGATCAGCGGCGACGGCGTGCCGACGGACCGCACGGCGGGCCTGGAATGGGTCGTGAAAGCGGCCGAGGCCGGTTCGCCGCTGGCCGCGCGCTACGTCGAGAACAAGCTCCAGAACGGCGAAAATATCGAGATCGACGAGACCAGGATGGCGACGGCCTTGAAGCGCCAGGCGGACGCAGGCGACATCGAGTCGATGCGGGTGCTGGCGCCGATGATGATCCGCGGCCGCGGCGTGGCCCAGAACCCAGAGGCCGGCATCGCCCTGCTGCTCAAGGCCGCGGGACAGGGCACGGGCGGCGATATCGAATACCAGGTCGCAGATCCTTACCTCATCGGTACCAATGGCCTCGCGAAAGACCATGAAGAAGCGATGAAATGGTATGCGAAGTCGGCGAGCCGCGGCAGCGTCCGTGCGATGGCGACGCTGGGCGGCCTGTGGGAGAACGAGCCGATGATCGATATGCGCAAACTCATGGAAACCGGGCGGATCCCCAAGAAAACCTTCGAGCGCGATGTGGTGCAGAGCTATTGCTGGCGCATGCGCGCGTCTTTGATGGGCGATTCGCTGGCGCACTACGAGCTCGCCCTGATGCGGAGCCGACGCAATTCGGACAGTCACGGCAACGTCATCGAGCCCGACCTGATACAGGCGGATTTCTGGTTCCGTCTCGGCGCGCGTGATCGCGAATACGACAATTCGCAAGTCCGCGGCGCCATCGAACCGAAAATGACGACGGCCCAGCTCGATCAGGTCAAGAAAATGATTGCCGACTGGCACAAGCTCGATTTCGATCAGATGAAAGCGACCCCGATCACGATACCCGGCAACGAGACGCGGACCTGCCCACCGATGACGTAAGCTTTCGTCGCCTGCTCTACGGTCGCCGTCCCTGGGCTCGCCGTTTCGGGGAATTCACCAGCTCCGAAATGCGCGACGGGCTGACGTTTTGCGACGGGAACTGATCTTGGGTCGAGAGCTTGGCGGCCAAGGCCGGCTTGCCCTTCGAGGCAAAGTAGTGCTCGAGGTGCTTGGAAATCTGCGTGCGCATGAACGCCGTGGCCTGCGCCGGGTCCTGGATGTCCTTGGTGCGCAGCGTGTTGCGTTGGCTCGGATGGGGATCGAGGTTGACCGTTCCGTCGAGAAGCTCACGCTGCATCATGTCCAGCCTGTCGGGCTGCGCCCCCACGACAAGGTCGGGCGTCGTTGTCCGCCAGCTGTGCTTGCCGTCGTCGATCAGGTACTTCTTCGTGAGCTTGGCGGCCTTGGCGTCGCGTTGGGTCAGGAAGCCGCCGGGCAAATTCAGGGCTTCGATGACCGAGCCGACGATCGTCGAATGGCTGTAGACGGTCGAGTCGACGGCCGGCGTGAACCACGGCGAGACCAGGATCGCCGGGACCCTGAGGCCCAGCCGCTTGAAGTCGAAGGGAACCAGAAAGCTCTGGTCGGTGCGTCCCGCAATGCCGTCCGGCGAGACTGTCGCGGGCGGCGGCACGTGGTCGTAGTAGCCGCCGTGCTCGTCGAACAGGATGATGAGCAATGTCTTCTTCCAGACGGCGGGGTTCGCGCGCAGGGCGCCGTAGACGTCGGCCACCAGCTTCTCGGCCGGCCGCACATCGGCGGGGGCGTGCATGCTGTTGACCGGTTGCTGCGCCGATCCGAGAAATGCCGGCGTGACGAAGGAGTAGGTCGGCAGGCTGTCGCCCGTGACGTCGCTCACGAAGTTGGGCCCGAACAGCACGTGGTTGGTCGCGTCCTTCTTGAGGTAGGGGTAGAGTTCGACGATGTCGTCCTGGTCGTGATAGTAGCTGCGCCACGACAGCTGCGGCTTGGCATTGATGCGGTCGTACAGTGTCTTGCAGGTGAAGTTCGGCTTCCAATTGGCGTTGTAGGTATAGCCCTGTGACGTCGCCGCATGCATGAAGGCGCGGTTGGGCATGGTTGGGCCCGGCACGTCGGCGAACCAGCGGTCGCACAAGACGAAGTTCTTCGCCAACGTCGACAGCACCGGGAGTTGCACGGGATCGAAGCAGTTCATCGCCTGCTGCAATTCGCTGTTCGTGGGCGTGCGCTTGAGGTCGTACTGCAACGCCGTGCGGAACGAAGCGACGAAGCCGTTCAGCGGCGGCGTCTGGCCGGCGACGGCAGGTGTCGGCTTGGTGACGCCGAACAGCTGCATGTTCGTTTCCTTGAGGCTATGCGAGGGGCCTTGGCCGATCGCGGTATAGTCGCCGCCTTCGCGTGAGGAAAAGGCCGGGCTGGCCTTGTCGCCGGGCTTCAGATAGTTGATCGCACCGCCCTTCAGCCCGTCGCCGATGCCGAGATAGCCGAACAAATGGTCGAAGGACCGGTTCTCGAGCATGAGAACGACAAAATGATCGAACAGCAATTTGGCCATGGTCTGCCCCCTTGAGCTCGCGTCATCCCGAACGGAGCTCTCTGTGGTTGCATCTTATAATACTTCTTCTCTCTAATTAAGTCATCCCGTGAGCTCGTGACACAATTTTGACGTGCGCCAGCCGGCGACGGGACGGTCCATGCGTCGTTGGGCTCTTCTGACCATTGCCGACGACAGACCCGTCCGGAGGCACGGCGCCAGGTCATGGCTTTGGATAAATAGTTGACTGTTCCGCAACCTCGGGCCCTGCGCGGCGTTCATGGTGAGCGGCCCACTCGCTCGGACATTCGCCGGCGAATGACGGCCACGTCGCTTACCAAAAGGAAACCTATGTCCTCCTCCATTCGCCCGATCCCGGGGCTTGCCCCCGTT
>DASZJU010000084.1:0-2400 GCA_035947815.1 Reyranella sp. | reverse complement strand
CCAAAACCGCGCCGTCGGTCGTGCGGATGTCGATCTCGCGCAGCGCGCCGGTCATGGCGTCGAAGCCGGTGGCGAATGCAATGGCATCGAGCTCGAACTGTTGGCCGCCGGCGGTGCGCAGGCCGGTCGCGGTGATCTCCTCGATGGGATCGCTGCGCACGTCGACGAGCGTGACGTTGTCGCGATTGTACGTCTCGTAATAGCCGGTATCGAGACAGAGCCGCTTGGTGCCGATCGGATGGTCCTTGGGCGCCAGCAGCTCGGCGGTCCTCGGGTCTTTCACGATGCCGCGAATCTTGTTGCGCACGAATTCCGAGGCGGTGTCGTTCGACTCCTTGTTCACCAGCAGATCGGTATAAGCATAGAGGTAGCTGATGCTGCCGCCTTCCTGCCACTTGGACTCGTAGGCCTTGTTGCGCTCCTCGTCGGCAACTTCGAGTGCCGACTTGGTGGGCTTGGGATGACCGCCGATGGCGAAAGGCGTGTCGGCCGCCGCGGCGCGGCGTGCCGGATAGTCGGCCTTGTGGCTGCGCTCGCGCTCGGCCTCCATCGGCCCATTGCGCGCCGGCAGGCTGAAATTAGCGGTGCGCTGGAAGACGTGCAGGTGCTGCGCCTGGCGGGCGATGATCGGGATCATCTGTACGCCCGACGAGCCGGTGCCGATCACGCCGACCCTGAGGCCGCTGAAATCGACCCCCTCATGCGGCCACAGGCCCGAGTGGTACCACTTGCCCTTGAAGTTCCCGAGCCCCTTGAAGTCGGGCACCCGGGGCGTCGAGAGATTGCCCGCCGCCATCACGCAATAGCGCGCGCGAATCTCCTCGCCGCCGTCGGTCTTGAGCGTCCATTCGCCGGCCTTGTCGTCGAACAGCGCCGACAGGATGCGGGTGTTGAGCTGCACGTCGCGGCTGAGGTCGAAGCGCTCGGCGACGTGGTTGATGTAGCGCAGGATTTCCGGCTGCGTGCCGTAGCGCTCCGGCCACTTCCAGTCCTGCTGCAGCTCGTTGGAGAAGCCGTAGGAATATTCGAGGCTCTCCACGTCGCAGCGCGCGCCGGGATAGCGATTCCAGAACCAGGTGCCGCCGACCCCCGATCCGGCCTCGTAGGCGCGGACTTTCAGGCCCATGCCGCGCAGGCGATGGATGGCATAGAGGCCGGCCAGGCCGCCGCCGACGATGGCGACATCGAGCCGGCGTTCATCGGAAGAAGGGCGCGCGGGGCTGTGGGAGGCGTCGGGCATGGCGGGCATTCCCTGAAGGCTTTTGCTATGCGAATTGTGAACTTTCGCGGCGTTGCCGCCGTACGGTCCCCTGCATGGGCCGCGTTTGCAAGGGTCGTCCCTGGACGCAATGCTGGGGCCGGCATGCATGAGGAGCGGTGCAGCAAGACTGCCAGTAGGGGTGTAGACGGATGGTCGCGCGATTGTTTCAGCCTTATGCTGTCTTGATGACAGATTGCGGCGACCTGTTTCCCATGGGCTCGGGCCCGGCTTGCGAAGGGTCCGTGCCGCTTGCGGCGGCCGCCCGCTAGTTTCGTGGATCAGTCGGTTCCCTCGCCTGTTTCAAGGACCGATACGCCGGTCCTTCCGCCCCTTCACGTTTCCCAGCCGCCCATCGGCGTGCTGCCGCGCCGTTCGAAGTTCTCCGCAGGCGGCATCCGCCTGCCGCTCCGCCCGCGTTTCCTCGCCCTTGCCGCGGTGCTGATCGCCGCACTCGCCTATGGCGGCCGTGAGCTCTACCTGCGACTGACGCATATCTATGAATACGATGCGCGCGCGACCGCCGACATCGTCACCGTCTCCAGTCGCGCCGAGGGCTGGGTGATGGAGATGCCGACGTTGGAGGGAACACGCGTCGCCGCGGGCGAGGTGGTGACGCGCATCGACGATCGCGTGGCCAAGCTGCGTTCCGATGCCTTGCGCGCGCAGATCGAGGGCATAAGGGCCGAGCGCACCAAGCTTCGCGCCGAGCGGCTTCTCAGCCTGAACCAGACCGATGCGCTCATGCGCACGCGTAGCTCCACGGTCACGGTTCGCGAAAAGGCACTGGCCGCGCTCAAGGCCGATCTCGACTTGGCGAAGCTCGAACTCGAGCGCAACTGGTCGCTGTTCGAGCGCCGCGTGGCCGGCGAGCGCCAGCTCCAGATGGCCCAGGCCGCAGTGACGAAGCTGGAGAGCCAGATCCTGCAGCTCCAGGCGGAACACGAGCAGGCTGAGGGCAGCCTCGACGAGGCCCGGGTCGAGCACGACCGGCTGGGCGTGATCGATGCGCAGATCGCGGCGCTCGATCATCAGGCGGCGAACCTCGAGGCCCAGCTCTCGCAGCAGAATGTCGACATCGAGGATCGCACGATCCGCAGCCCCATACCGGCCGTGATCGACCGCACCTTCGTGCTGCCTGG
>DASZJU010000083.1:0-21732 GCA_035947815.1 Reyranella sp. | reverse complement strand
GACCAGCACCAGATCGAATCCGGAGGCTTCGTGGGCGCGCGCAGCCTGCGTCACGTAATCGGGCGACAGGCCGCCCTCGATGACATGCAAGGTGGCGTCGCTGCGCGGCGGCGTGACGCCGATCATGCCGATGATTTTGATGGGCATTGCGCGCTCGCGTTATCGGATTGCTGGCCGGCCGCGCCATAGTAGCATTTTTGCGGATTTAAGCCGAGCGCAGCCGCGCGGTTTCCGCCAGATCGATCTCGCCGCGCGCATCGATGGCGACCCCGTAATCGCGCCGCGCTTCTTCGGCCGTGATCAAGCCATCGAGCACGTCGTCGCGCACGCTTTGCGGATCGCGCCGGCGTGGATCGCCGAAGCCGCCGCCTCCGGGCAGATGCAGCTGGATGGCATCTCGCGGCGGCACGGTCTGCCGGCCTTTTGGCCGGATCGGGCGGCCCGAGCGCAGCGCCACGGTACCGGCGGCGCCTGACTTGCCGCCGTCGCGGCCGCGCGCCGGGTTTTTCACCCGTTCGAAATTGCACAAGAGCGCCACCGGATTGGCGCCGGCACCGCCGACCTCGATCACCTGGCCGAGCCCGCCGCGGCGCGTGCCGGCGCCGCCTGAGCTTTCGCGGAATTCGCGGCGATAGAACACCACCGGCGCCACGCTCTCAGTCGCCTCCACGGGAATCGTGCGCACGCCGGACGGAAACGCGGTTGCGCTCAAGCCATCCTTCTCCGGCCGGGCGCCGGCGCCACCGCAGTGGAAGATTACGGTGGAAAATTCCGGCAGCGTATTGGCATCGGTACCGTCTTCGACTTCATCGACCAGAGAACCGCCGCCAAAAATCTGCGGATTCCACAACGCCGAGGCGCCTTCGGCCGGCACGCCGCCCGGGATGACGTTCGCCAGGCAACCGAACACCACGTCGGGCAGCATCTGGCCGACAGTGTGGCGGGCGGCCACCGGCCATGGCCGTTTGACGTTGAGCAGGCAGCCTTCCGGCGCGCTCACCGTGATCGGCTCGAGCGAGCCGGCATTGTTCGGCACTTCAGGCGCCACCAGGCATTTGACGCCGAACGCGGTGTAGGCGAGGCAATAATTGTAGACGACGTTGATGCCATAGGCCGACGCCGAAGAGGTGCCGGCGAAATCGACGTGGATGCCGTCGTCGCCCACGGTCAGTGCCGCGTTCAACAACAACGGCTTCTCGTAGCCGTCGATGGTCATGGCGTTGCGATAGGTGCCCTGCGGAAGCTTGCGGATGCGCGCCAAGGTCGCCTCGCGCGAGGCTTCGAGGATGGTGTCGCCGAGCCGGTCGAGATTTAAGATGCCGAATTCCTCCATCATCTCGATCAAGCGCCGGCTGCCTTCGTCGTTGCACGCCGCGCAAGCATAGATGTCGCCCTCGACCTGCAGCGGCTCGCGCACATTGGCGCGCACCAGGCGCAGCAAATCCTCGTTCATGCGGCCCTCGCGGGCGAGCTTCATGATCGGGATGGCCACGCCCTCCTCGAACACCTGCCGGCCGTCCGGCCCCATGCCAAGGCCACCGATATCGACCACATGGATGGTGTTGGCGAATAGCCCGACCGCCACGCCGCGATAAAAGCTCGGCGTCACCACCGTGATGTCGTGCAGATGGCCGGCGGTCAGCCACGGATCGTTGGTGATGAAGTGATCGCCGGGCTTCATGCCGTCGATCGGATAGACGTCGAGAAAGTGCTTCACCCCATTGGCCATGGAATTGACGTGGCCCGGCGTGCCGGTGACGGCCTGCGCCAGCATGGCGCCGCCGAGGTCGAACACGCCGGCGGACAGATCGCCGGCTTCGCGCGTCGACGTCGAGAAGCCGGTACGGATCAGCGCCAGCGCCTGTTCCTCGACAACCGCGATCAGGCGGTCCCACATCAGCTGCATGCGAATCGGCGAAAGAGGGTCGTTGATGCTCATGGTTCCACCTTCTCCAGCAAAATGGCGCCGATCGGGCTGATCCGGGCGGCAAAGCTTTTCGGCACGATGGTCGTCGTTTCGTCCTCGGCGATGACCGCCGGGCCGGGCACGAAGCTGCCGATCGTGAGGTCGCTGCGATGATAGACCGCCACGTCCTTCATGTCCTGATCCGCCGCATCGTAGACCGGCCGGTGGCCGCGCGGCGTGGCCGGCTTGTCGGCGGGCTGCGGCGGGCTTTTGGGCAGCGCGGCCTGCTCAGCGGCGAGCCGCAGGGTCCAGTTCATGATCTCCACGCCGAGGCCCGGGATGGTGCGGCCGAAGGTCGTGGCGTAGCCCGCCTCGTAGAGCTTTATCAGCTTCTCGCGCGACGCCCGGTCGAACGGGCCGGCCGGCAGGCTGACGGTGATCTCGTGGCCCTGGCCGCGATAGCGCATGTCGGCCGTCCGCGTTTCGACCAGCTTGGCCGCGGGCGCACCCGCTTTGACCACCGCCTCGGCCTCGGCGCGCATCTCGGCGAACAATGCGTTGACATAGGCCGGATCGAACTTGTCCGGGTCGAGCTGCACGTAGCGGCTGCGCACGACCTCGTAGGCGACCGGCGCCATCAGGAAGCCGACCGCCGAGCCGACGCCGGCGCCGCTCGGTACCATCACGCGGTTGATGCCGAGCTTTTCGGCGAGCCGTGCGGCATGGATGGGGGCGGCACCACCGAAGGCGATCATGGTGCGGTTCTGCAGTTCCTTGCCGCGCTCGACGGCGTGCACGCGCGCGGCATTGGCCATGTTCTCCTCGACGATCTCGCTGACGCCGAACGCCGCGTCGAGGCGCTTCAGGCCGAGCGGCGTGCCGACGGCCTTGTCGACGGCGACGCCTGCCTTGTCGGGCGAGAGCTTGATCGAGCCGCCGGCGAAGTAGCCGGGATCGATGCGGCCCAACACGACGTCGGCGTCGGTCACGGTCGGTTCGGTCCCGCCGCGGCCATAGCTCGCCGGACCGGGTTCGGCACCGGCGCTTTCCGGCCCGACATGGACGCGCGACAGCGAATCGACCGAGGCGATCGAGCCGCCGCCGGCGCCGATCTCGACCATCTCGATCACCGGGATGCGCAGCGGCAGGCCGCTGCCCTTCAGGAACCGGTACTGCCGCGCCACCTCGAAGGTGCGCGAGTGCTGCGGCTCGCCATGGTCGATGAGGCAGATCTTGGCCGTCGTGCCGCCCATGTCGAAGGACAGCACGTGGTCGAGCCCGCATTGCCGCGCCAGCGCCGCCGCCAGGATGGCGCCGCCGGCCGGTCCGGACTCGACCAGGCGGATCGGGAACTTGCGCGCCGTCTCGAGTGCGGCCAAGCCGCCACCCGAGGTGATCATGAACAAGGGGCAGGTAAAGCCCTGGCCGCGCAACGCCTCGTCGAGCCGGCCGAGATAGCGGTCCATCACCGGCTGGACATAGGCATTGGCGACGGCGGTCGACCAGCGCTCGTATTCGCGGATCTCGGGCGACACTTCGCTGGACAGCGAGATCGACACGCCGGGCAGCAGCTCGCCTAGGATGTCGCGCGTGCGCCGCTCGTGCTTGCCGTCGAGATAGGCGTGCATGTAGCCGACCGCGATCGCCTCGATGCCGGCCGCCTTGAGCTTGGGCGCCAGCGCCCGCACCGCCATCTCGTCGAGCGGGATCAGCACGTTGCCGCGGCCATCCATGCGCTCGGGGATGCCGAAGCGCAGGTCGCGGGCGACCAGCGGCGGCGGCTTGCGCATGAAGATGTCGTACTGCTCGAAACGGTGCTCGAAGGCGATCTCGATCGAATCGCGAAAGCCCTCGGTGACGACCAGCGCCGTCCTGGCGCCCTTGCGCTCGATGATGGCGTTGGTGGCGAGCGTCGTGCCATGGATCACCAGGCCGAGATCGGCGGGTTGGATCCTGGTCTGCTTCAGGATCTCCTGCATGCCTTCGAGCACGCCTTCTTCCGGCGCGCGCGGCGTGGTCAGTACTTTTACGCTGGTGAGCTTGCCGTTCCATTCGAGGCAGAGATCGGTGAAAGTGCCGCCGATATCGACTGCCAAACGTGCCTTTTCCATTCGTTACGCCGCCGTCTGTTGGATGTTGCCGCCGAGATAGGCCTGGCGGATGCGCGGATCGGTCCGTACCTCGGCCGCCGGACCTTCCATGAATTTCCGTCCCTGTTCCATCACCAGCGCGCGGTCGGAAATCAAGAGCGCGCCACGCACGTTCTGCTCCACGATCAGGACGGTGACGCCGGTGCCCGCGATGCGCTGCACCGTCGCGAACACGTCGCCCTGCATGCGCGGCGAGAGGCCGAGCGACGGCTCGTCGAGCAGCAGGAGCGACGGCTCGACCAGCAGCACCATCGCCATTTCCAGGATCTGCTGCTCGCCGCCCGAGAGGTTGCCGGCCTCGGTCCGCCATTTCTGGCGCAGCAGGGGAAACAGGCCGCTGACCCGCCCGATCGCCGCTTCGTGGCCGGCGGCGGGCAGGGTGTAGCAACTCATCTTGAGATTCTCGGCCACGCTCATTGCCGGAAAATTGCAGCGACCCTGGGGCACGAAGCCGATGCCGCGCTGCAGCCGCTCCCACGGCGGCAGGCGTTCGATGGTTTCGCCCTTGAACACGATCTGGCCGGAAAAGAATCGATTGGTGCCGTAGATGGCGCGCAGCAAAGTCGATTTGCCGGCACCATTGCCGCCGATCAGGGTGGTGATCGTGCCGGCCTGCAGGCGGGCGGAGAAATCGTGCACGATCCGGGCATCGCCGTAGCCTGCCGTGACCGACACGAGTTCGAGCGCCGGATAGGTCATGCGGCGCCTCGCATCTCGGCCTCGGCCATCTCCGGCGTCATGCCGAGATATGCCTCGAGCACGCGCGGATCGGTGTGGATCTCGGCGGCCGTGCCTTCCGCCAGCTTCTTGCCCTGGTCGAGGACGATCACGCGATGACAGAGATTGGTGATGAACTCGACATTGTGCTCGACGATCAGGAAGGTCTCGCCCGCCCGGTTGAGCTCGCTGAGCGCCACCTCGATCTCCCGGATGCGGCTCGGGTTGACGCCCGCCACTGGCTCGTCGAGCAGCACGATCTTGGGATGCGGCATCAACGCCGCGGCGAGCGCCACCAGCTTCTTCTGGCCGTAGGACAGGATGCCGGTCTCGGCCTCGTAGTAGCGTTGCAGGCCGATCAGCTCGACCAGCGAGCGGGCGCGCGCTTCGGCGGCCTCCACGGCGTCGCGGTAGCGCCGGGTGCGCAGGAACTCGTCGACCCAGGTCGCCGGATCGAATTGCTGGGCCGCGATGGCGAGGTTGTCGCGCAGGGCGAGGCGCTCGTAGATGCGCACCGTCTGGAAGGTGCGCATCAGGCCGGCGCGGGCGATGTGATGCGCCGGCCGGCCGGTGATGTCGGTATCGTCCAGCACGACCTGGCCGCCATCGAGCTTCTGGAAGCCCGAGACGCAGTCGATCGCCGTGCTCTTGCCCGAGCCGTTGGGCCCGATCAGGCCGGTCACGCTGCCGGCTTCGACCGCGAACGACACGCCGTCGAGCGCATGGACGCCGGCATATGACTTGCGCAGGTTCGAAACCTTCAGGATCGCGCTCATCGCAGCGCCTCGCGCAGAGATTGGCGGAGACGGGCGACCTTGCGCTCGCGCAGCCAGCCCGCGACGCCCGACGGCATCACGAACATCGCGACCACCAGGATCACGCCGTAGATGATCATGCGGAAGTCGGCGGAAAAGCGCAGCGCCTCGGGCAGCGCCGAGAGCGCTGCGCCCGACACGACCACGCCCCAGAAGCTGCCCGCGCCGCCGATGATCACGATGATCAGGAAGGTCTGCATGTAATAGAAGTCGAGGAACAGCGGGTCGATGATCCGCAAGTGGAAAGAGTAGACGCCGCCTGCCGCGCCGGTAATGGCGGCGCTCAAGGCGAAGGAAGCGAGCTTGTATGGCATGGGCGAGATGCCCTGGGCGCGCACCAGCGGTTCGTTCTGCTTGATGGCGATCAGGGTGCGGCCGATGCGCGAGCTGCACAGCGCATGGAGGAAGGCAAGCATCGCCACCGCGAAGGCCCAGGCGATCCAGTAGAACTTCGCCGTGGTGTCGAAGCTGTAGCCGAAAGCTCTCGGCGGCGGCAGGTTCGGGATGCCGAGCGGTCCGCGCGTGAGGGCGACCCAATCGCGGGCGATCAGGGTCACCAGAAGTGCGAAGGTGAGGGTGACGATGACGAAGGCATGGCGGTTGGTGCGCAAGGTCGGGTAACCGACGGCCAGCGCAATGACGGCGTTGATCAGCGCCGCCCAGACGAGGCCCCACCAGAAGCTGCCGCCGAAGGTGACGACGGTCAGCGCCGAGGTGTAGCCGCCGATGCCCCAGAAGCCGAGCTGGGCGAAGGACAGCAGGCCGGTGTAGCCATAGATGAGATTGAGCGCCGCCGCCGCGACTGTGAAGATCAGCGCCGAGACGCCGATGCCGATGATGTAGTTCGAGGTCGTGAGCAACGGCAATGCGCCGAGCACGAGCGCCACGGCCAGGGCGGCGGCCAGGATAGCGGCAGACTTCATCCGACCCGCATGCCCCCGCGCTTGAACAGGCCGTCGGGCCGCAGGAACAGTACCACGATCATGATCACGAACACGGAAGCTTCCTGCCAGGCGATCTCGAAAAAGCCGCCGATCCAGCTCTCGATCAAGCCCAGCCCGATGGCGGCGACGATGGCGCCCGGGATGTTGCCCAACCCACCGATGATGACCAGGGCGAAGGCCTTGAAGATCAGGAACTGGCCCATGTATGGCGTGACGAGCTGGATGGGCGCGATGGCAGCGCCCGCCAGGCCGCACAGGCCCGCCGCCAGGACCACCGCATTGCGCGCCACGACCTTGGGACGGATGCCGACCATCAGCGCCGCTTCGCGGTTCTGGGCGATCGCCCGCATGGCGCGGCCGAACTGCGTATGACGCAGCACCGCATAAAGGCCGCCGAACGCCGCCAGCGAGGCCACCGCGCCGATCACCCGCGTCCAGGTGATGCGGATCGAGCCGATCTCGACGCCCGCGAAGCCGTATTGCGTGTCGACCAGCCGCGGCGTGGCGGTGAAGATGTACTGCATGACATGGATGATGATGATCGAGAGGCCGAGCGTGACCAGGATGCTGCGCTCGAACTCGTCGGTCCTGAGGCGCACCAGCAAGAGCTCGTAGATCACCCAGCCGATCAGCATGGTGCCGAGGATCGCCGTCGCCAGCGCCGGCCAGTAGAGCAGGCCCATCACCGGCAGGGCGAAGGCCATGGCGAAGGCGCCCAGCATCAGGAGCTCGCCATGGGCGAAGTTGATGATCTCCAGGACGCCGAAGATCAGCGACAGGCCGACGGCGATCAGGGCGTAGATCAGGCCCAGCGTGAGTCCGTTCAGCGTCAGCTGCAGAAGATAGACGGCGTCGATGGTCATCCTGGTCGCGGCTTTGCAATTCCCGGACCAGCCATGGACACGGCTTCGGACAGACGGTTCATCGTCATATCGTTGACAGATAAACCGGAAACCTGCGAACCTGCAACTATCGAAACGATGTACCGATATTCGGCACACCCCCGATGACCGCACGCCGCGTGATCGTGGCGCCCAGGCCGCGCACGGCAAGAGCCGACGCCAAGCGGACCTCGGGATCGCAATCCCTGGAGCGTGGCCTCGACATCCTGGAGATGATCGCAGCCGAAGGCGCCGACATAGGCGTCCGCGAGCTCGCCCGCCGCTCGGCGCTCAGCCCGACCATCGTGCAGCGCCTGATCAGCTCGCTCGCGCGCCGCGGCTACATCGAGAAGAACAGCGACACCGCGCGCTATCGCCTGGGGCACCAATCGCTTGCCCTCGGGGCAAGCGGCGAGGGTGCCTTCGATTATGTCGTCGCCGCCCGCCGCGAGCTGGAACGGCTGGCGCACGAGCACCATCTCAACGGCTTCGTCTCGGTGCTGCGCGATGGCCGGGCGATCTATCTGCTGGCCGTGCAAGCCGATGGCCCGGTCGCCATCAAGGTCAGCCCGGGCAGCGAGATGCCGCTGCACAGCACCAGCGCCGGCAAGGTGCTTTTGGCGGCACTGGGCGACGGCGAGGCGCGCAAGCTTTTGGGCACGCGCAAGCTCGCGACCATCACGCCGCAGACCATCACCGATCCGGCCGTCCTGCTGGCGTCGCTGGCCCGGGTGCGGCGGCAGGGCTTTGCCATCGTGAACGAGGAGAACATTCCCGGCGTCCTCTCGGTCGGCGCGCCGATCCGCGATCGTACGGGCAGCGTCGTGGCGGCGCTGAGCGTCGCCTTTCCCAAGTATCTCGACGCCGGCCTCTCCTTGCAGAGCGCCGAGCCGTTGGTGACCGGCGCGGCCCAGCGCATCTCGCGCCTGCTTGGCACGCCGCCTGCTATGTTGTTGACTGGAACACGGGGAGCGTGAGCGGAGGGACATGATGAGGGTGAAATTCTGGATGGCGGCCATTGCCGCCTCAGCGCTGAATGCCGGCCCGGTGCTGGCGCAGCCGATCGTGATCGGCGTGTCGACGCCGCAGACCGGCGTCGCGGCCGTCGCGTCGGAATGGGAAATGTGGGGCGTCAACCTCGCCGTCGAGGAGATCAACGCCGCCGGCGGCCTTTTGGGCGGGCGCAAGATCGAGCTCATGGTGCTCGACAACAAGTGCAATCCGTCGGAGGCGGTGAACGTCGCCAACAAGCTGGTTGAGGCCAAGGTGGTGGCGATCGAGGGCGCGCATTGCAGCTCGGCCCATCTCGCCAGCATGAAGATCGCGGCCGATGCCAAGATCCCGATGATCACCGGCATCGCGTCGAACCCGCAGATCAGCGAGCTGGCCGGCCCCGGCCGCATCGAATATGCGTTCCGCATCAGCCCGTCCGACACCGCCATGATGGACGCGCTGGGCGTCTATCTCGGCAACAAGAAGCTGTTCAAGACGGTGGCGATCGTCGGCGAGGACACCGACTTCGGCCGCGGCGGCGCCGACGCCTTCAAGGCGGTCGCCGAGAAGGCCGGCGTCACGGTCGTGTCGACCGACTTCTCGCCGCAGAACACGCCGGACTTCACCAGCATCCTGACGCGCCTCCAGCAGCGCCGGCCGGACGCCATCGCCACCTTCCAGGTCGGCGGCGATTCGCTCAACTTCCTGCGCCAGGCCATGCAGCTTGGCGTGCACATTCCCTATACCGGCCGGGTCGAGCTGGGCGGTCGCAACCAGCCGATCATCGAGGCGGGGGGCATGGAGAAGTCGATCAGCGCCTGGACCTACAACGCCACGATCGACGCGCCGCAGAACAAGGCCTTCGTCGCGGCGATCCAGGCCAAGTACAAGTCCGACCCCTACCTGCAGACCTGGGGCGGCTATGACGCCATCCGCATCATCGCCCAGGCAATCAAGGACGCGAACAGCACCGACGGTCCCAAGGTGAAGGACGCCATCAAGGCGATGAAATTCACCAATGTCATGGGCAAGACCGTGACCTTCGACGACCACAATTCGGCCGGCCGCTTCGTCGTGCTGCAGACCGTGCTCGACAAGAAGGTCGGCGTCGCCGACATCGTCGAGGTGAAATAGCAACTGTGACAATGGCGAGGCGGCAATGAGGCCCCGGTGGGCGCAACCGCCGCCGGACAGGGTCGTTGCCTTCTGAGAAAGGAGGACCTACCGATGAACACCTTTTCCACAATCGCCATCGCTGCCACGATTGTTGGCGTGGCAAGCGCGTGCACCGTCAGGACCGAAACCGTTGAACGGCCTGTACCAGTAGCCACCGTCGCGACGGCGCCGGCACCGGGGACCATCATCTACACCGACCCGTCGCCGAGGACCACGACGACGACTGTCTACACGCCGTAAATCGTCCGCCCCGGGCTCTACTCGGGGCGGATACCTTTTTCTTTGATGATCTTACCCCAACGCGATGATTCGGCGCTGACGAACGCACCGAAGACTTGCGGTGTGTCGCCGCCCGGCTCCGCACCCAGCGTCGCCATCTGCTCCCTCACTTCCGGCAGGCTGAGGACTTTCGCGAGAGCTGCGCTGAGCCGCGCCACGATCTCGGCCGGCGTGCCCTTGGCGACGAAGACTCCATTCCAGCCCACCATTTCGTAGCCCGCCACGCCGGCCTCGGCCATCGTCGGCAGGTCGGGCGCGAGCGGCGAGCGCTCGGCGCTGGTGATCGCCAGCGCCCTGAGCTTGCCCGACTTCACCAACGGCAATGTGCCCGGCACGTTCTCGATCATGAAGGTGAGCTGTCCGGCCATCAGATCGGCCAGCGCCGGCCCCCCGCCCTTGTAGGGCACATGCACCACGTCGATGCCGGCCATCGATTTCAGGAGTTCGGTGGCAAGATAGGGCGTGCTGCCGACGCCGCCTGAGCCGTAGTTGAGCTGGCCGGGATGCGCCTTGGCGTAGGCGATCAGCTCCTGCACCGACTGCACCGGCACCGACGGGTTCACGACCAGCAGCAGTGGCGCGGCATTCACCATCGTCACCGGCACGAAGTCCGTGAGCGGGTCGAAGGAGAGCCTGGCATAGAGATACGGGCTCACCATCAGGGCGGTGTTGCCCATCAAGAGGGTGTACCCGTCGGGCTCGGCCCTGGCCACGACCTCGGCGCCGACGATGCCGCCCGCGCCTGGCCGGTTGTCGATCACCACCTGCTGCCCGAGGTTGGCACCGAGATGCTGGCCGACGAGGCGGGCCATGATGTCGAGCACGCCGGCGCCCGCCGCGAACGGCACCACGATGCGGAGCGGACGAGTGGGATAGGTCTCGGCCAGCGCGGCGCCCGCGCTGAGTGCCATCAGTGCGATGACCGCCAGCAAACGAGCGAAGCGCGACGACATCCTCTAGGCGCCGTGCAGTTCGACATGCGGCAGGCGTCCGGCGCGCACCGCGATGGCGATCGCGCGGCAGCCGAGATAGGCGGCGCAAAAGGCAGCGCCGGCCGCGACATGCTGGGGCTCGATGATCGGGTCCCGCGCGGCGGCCCCCGCGAAATCGATCACGGCCAGCATCACGAGCGCAGCGCCCATCACCAGCGCGCCGGGCGACCGCTGCTGGCGCACCAGGTCCAATCGCCGGTCGACCTCGACCGCCACCGCCCATCCTCGCATGCGGCCGATCACGCCGCCCACGACCGCCGCGGCAAGCCACTCCGCGTCGTTGATCGTGGTGGCATCGAACACGCCGGCCAGCAGGACGAAGGCCTCGACCGCGGCGAAGCTCGGCGGCACGGCCAGGCGCCACAGCTTCACGACGTTGCCCCACGCCTGCGACGCGATCGTCCACAGACAGATCACGGCGAAGGCGACCGTCGCCACATTCGACAGGCTGAGAGGAGCGATTATCGGAGGGCCGTTCACACAGCGAATTCACCGCCACGGAGGGCCAGCCGTCAATCGCATAATTCAATCGTAGAATTGCGGCGAATGCTTCTGGCCCTGGCTCTGCGGTAGGTCGTGGTTGATCCACAGCGCCGCCTTCTTTTGCGCCATCACGTCGGCAATCTTCTTGTACGAAGCCTGCGTCTGCTCGGCGCTGGTGTTCATCGACGCCACCCGCTTGTTGTCCCAATTGTCCTTGAAGTGGGCGGCGTCGCCCGACAGCACCACCCAGCCGGTCTTGGGCAGATGCACAAGCAGTGATTCGTGGCCGGGCGTATGCCCCGGCGTCGAGAGGATCGACACGCTGCCGTCGCCGAACACGTCGAGGTCGCCCTCGAGCTTGCGGATCGGCCGATCGGCCTTGAAGGGCGGAGTCTTGCCGGCGGCGAAAGCCCAGTCGAATTCGGGCTGCTGGATCAGGAGCGTCGAATTGGGGAACATATCGACATTGCCGACATGGTCGCCGTGGGTGTGGGAAACGGCGACGTAGCGGATGTCGGCCGGCTTGACGCCCAGCTCGGCGAGCTGCGCCGCCAGGGTCTTGGCGCGGGTCGCCGTGCCGATCGGGCTGGTGAGCGGCTTCTCGGCCACCGCATCGGGATAGCCGGTGTCCCACAGCATCCAGTCCGTGCCATGGCGGATCAGGTAGCAATTGTCCGACAGCTCGATCGGCTTGCCGACATTGACGCCGGGCGACCAGCGCGACTGGTCGGTCGCGGCGTTGTGGCCGCAATCCATGACGTAGAGCCGGTCGATCGTGCCTTGCGCTGCCGCCGGCAAGCCTGCAGCCGCCGCCAACATCAAGCCGAGAAGCAGTCCCTTGGCGCGCATGCCGACCTCCGTGGTTGCCGTTGCGCGTACAGTAGCGCGGCGGCCGGCAGGCGGCCGCGCGCCGTTGTTCACTTTTCCGTAGGCTCGATCAGTGCCCGACTGCAGGGTGGTAGCGCCGCGCCGCCAGGATCCCGACCAGGACGAACAGGATCAGCACGATGGCCTGGGTCACGGCGAAGGGCGGCTCCGAGCCGGTCGGTGCAAACTTGTGCAGGTAGGTGACCTTGCCGAACGACTGCACGACGCCGACGAAGACGTTGAGGTAGAGCGCGAAGATGGCGCTGGCGACGTAGATCACGCGCCACGGGCCGCTGAGCCGGCGGCCGTAGAGCGCGAACAAGGCCACGGCCAGCGCGATCAGCGAGATCACGCCCACGATGTGCGGCGGGCCGAAGGCTTTGGAGGGGAACAAGAAGCCCGTCACGCTGGTCAGAATGGTGAACAGGAGAAAGAACCCGTTCCAGCCGGCAAGCGGGCCGTTCTGAAGCATGACGGCGACCACGATGAATCCGGTCATGATGCCGACCAGGCTGATGACGGTGTGCACGAAAGTGAACGTCTCGATCGACATCCCGAGAATCATGGCTTACTCCCCCTAAAAACTACACCCGTGTTGCCCGCTCGGCCGCCGCTTTGCGCAGCCGCGCGACTTCTTCGACGATGCTGGCCTGCGCAGTCTGGCGGGCCAGATCCTCGGCCTGCTTCAAGAGCGGCAGCGCCGTCGCCGTGTCGCCCTGCAGCAGCGCGCTGCGGCCGGCGCGCAGGAACAGGTCGGCTGCGTCGGCGGCCCGGTTGGAGCGCAGCGCGCTGTCGCCTGCGAACGACAGTGCACGTGCCATACCGCGATAGTCGAGCGCCTGCTGCCGGTTGGCCGCGGCCTGCTCGAAAAGGGCCAGCGCATCGGCCGGACGGTTGTCGAGCAGCGCGGCGCGGCCCTGCAGTTCCTGGCGGTCGGCTTCGAGATCGGCCTGCTTGGTGGGGGGCAGTGCTGCAATCGCCTGGCCGAGCGTCGCACCGTCGCTACGCTCGGCCGCGACCAGACCGCGGATGAACCAGGCGCGCGGCACGGTATCGGGATCTTTCGCTTGTCGGTCGAGCGCTTGCTGCGCGTCAGCCGAGGCGCCGACGTAATCGCCGATGCGATAGGAAGCTGCGGCCTCGACCAGGAAGAGCTCGGCCGGAATCGGGACATGCCGCCGGTCGAGCCCGGCGCGCGCATCGCGCAGCGTGGCGAGTGCCGCCTTGGAGTCGCCCGACTTCATCTGAGCGAGTGCCAGGTTGTAGGCCACATCGGCGATGGCGCCGGCGTCGTCGCGTTCGTAGGCGCGGGTCAGCGCCACCTTGTACTCCCGCACCGCGAGGCTGGGCATGTCGACCGACAGCGCCTGCGTGCCGGCGCGGTTGGCCTGGTCGAGCTTGACGTCGGTTGGCGGGCCGCTGTCGACCGGGCCGCCGCCGCCGCAGGCGGCAAGCGCCAACGCAGCGAGCGGCGACAGAACGACCAGCCGCATCGTCACGGCCGGACCTCGATGGCCGGCGCGCGGCGGGTTGCGGGCGCGGGTGGTGCGCCGCCGCTGCCGCCGAACAGCCAGTTGTGCCGGAGCTGACCCAGCAGCAGCTCGAGCTCGTGGGCGGCGATCTGGGCCTGCAGCAGCGTTGCCGGCATCGCGTCGGTGGTGGCCGTCACGTTCTCGGTGATCTTGGGCATCGTGGTGGCGAGATTGCGCGTCGTGGCTTGCAGGGAGGTCAGCACGGAGTCGGTTTTCACCAGGATCTGGCCGATGCGCGGGTCCTTCGATGTGCGCTCGAGCTGGGCGGCGAGCTCGCGCACGCTGAGCAACGTCGCTTCGAGATCACTCGCCATCTTGTCGTTGGCGACCAGGCGGCCGGCGACGCCTTCGCCGTTCTCGACCTTGTGCGCGATGCCGGCGGCCGAGGACAGTGTCTGCTCGAGCGGACCGGCCGGATCGATCGCACGCTCGGCGACGGCGGTGAAAGCCACCACTGCCTTCTGTACTTCGTCGAGCAGCGGCATGATCTTGGCGCGCAGCTCGTCGATCATCTGGCCCAGCGTGTCGGTCGCCGCCCGATCGGTGGTCGCGGCGATCACCGCATAGGACCAGTCGAGCTCCGGCCCGGTGCCGCGCGAGATGTCGATGAAGGCCGCTCCCGCCACGCCGAACTGGCGGCGGATCGAGACCTTCGAGTCGCGACGGATGAAGGGCCGCATCTGGTCCTCGACCCTGGCAACGGCGTGCATGCGCTGGCTGGGATCGATGACGATGCGGCGGATTTCACCGGCGCGCGTGCCCAGAACCTGCACTTCCGCGCCGGGCGCCAGGCCCGAGACGCCTTCGTCGGGCAGCAGGATGCGCAAGGTGAAGGACGGCTGGAACCAGTCCTTGAGCAGGCCGGCATTGATCAGCACGGCGATGAACACGCCGATGCAGGCGAGCACGACGGCGCCCACGATCTCGTCGAGCTGGTAGAGACCGAAGATCGAGCGCTTCATCGCGACCTCCGTACCGGCACCAATCCAGCGTCGCCCAGACGGAACACATGATCCGCGTGGACGAATTCGGCGGCCCGCGCGGCGAGGCTCGCCGTGACCCACAGAACCGTGGCGCCCCTGTCGCAGGCGGCCGACACCGCCTGCGCCATCGGGACGGCAAGCCCGGCTGACTGGTCGAGCATCTGATCGTGTACCACGATCAGGTCGGGCGAGCCGAGGAATCCGCGCACGCAGGCAGCGCGGATCAGCGCGCGCAACGGCGTCGTCTCGCTTCGTCCGACCGGCAGGCCGGGCAGGCCGAACAGGCGGGCGAGCGCGGTGGCGTCGGCGATCACCTCGGCGGGCGGTCGGTTGAAATGGTAGAAGCGCGCCATAAGGACCGCCTCCAGCACCGTCATATGGGAGGGCCAGACCCCAGCCTGCACGATGGCGCCGATGCGGCGGCGGCGAGTCAGCCGCTCGCGCGGATTGCGCGTTGTCCAGTCGACGCCCAGGAAGCGCACGCGGCCGGCGCCGGGATCGGCGAGCCCGACGCAGAGATCGACCAGCGCCGAAGCATCGGCCTCGTCGTCGACCTGCAGCAGGGCCACCGCGCCGCGCGGCAGTTCGAGATCGAGACGCGTCGGCGTGGCGGAGAATCGCCGTTCGGCGGGCGTGACGCCTTGCAGCGAGAGGACCGATCGGCTGAGCGGGAGTGCCATGTCAGCCCACCAGATCGAACAGGCTGTTGACCACCAGGATGGCGAGCGCGGAGCGCACGAAGCCGCGCGGAACCAGCCGCTGCAGCTCGTCGGACTCGTCGCGCCGTCCAAGCCCGGTGGCGCAGCAGGCGAGCGCCACCACGAAGCCGATGGTGATGCATTTGAGGGGTGGGAAGATGAAGTCCTGCACCTTCATCGCGCGCAGCACGAGGTCGGCGAAATCCCACACCGAGTAGGCGACCAGCGCCAGCGCGTGCGCCACCAGGTAGCCGGTGACCAGGGTGGTGAGCAGCAGCACGGTGGCGAGGCAGAAGGCGCCGATGGCGAAGCCAAGCGCGCGCGGCAGCACCAGCAGCACCAGCGGATCGAGGCCCTGGATCTCGAGCACCCGCAGCCAGCCCTTGGTCTGCGCCTCGCCGAGCTCGATCAGGGTGGCCGTGCCGCTGCGACCGAACACGATCAACCCGATCAGAATGGGCACCAGCTCGCGGATCAGCAGGACCACGATCACCGGGCCGACCAGGCCGGTCGTTCCGGTCTGTTCCAGCCAGTAGACGGCCTGCGTCACCAGGGCAAAGCCCACCAGCATGCCGGTGGCGACCGTGGTGGGGAGCGAGCGCACCGCCACCCCGTGCAGCACGCGCATGAACTCGGTCCGGATCGGGCCGTGCCACGTGCTGCGCCGCGCGGTCACGATCAGGACAGTGGCGGCGAGCGACACGAAGAGCAGCAGCAGCCGCGTGCTCGCGATCGTGCGCGAACCCAGAGCGGCCAGGAATCGCCGCAGCCGGGCGCTGGGCGGTCGGTAGTCTGCAGCGCGGGCGATCATATGCGCCCGACCAGCACGAACGTGCGCATGTTGCCGGTCTCCGGCAGGAAATAGCTGCCGCGCGGGCGGAACAGGAAATTGTCCGAGAGCAGCTCGTAGGCGGTCTCGGAGGCCGCGATGGTGCGCCGCGCCGCGGTGTCGGCCAGGACCTTGGCGATGCCGACCGCGCCGCCCCACAGGTTGCGGCTCGGCGGATCGGTGGCGACGGCCGAGGCCATCACGGTGCCGACATCGATGGCGAGGCGGAAGTCGAGGCTGGTATTCCATTTCTCCTCGAGCTCGAACAGGCGGTCGCGCAGATCGAGCATCGCCGTCGCCACGCAGTGCGCACAGCCGGCGACGGCATTCTTGTCGCGCGAAAACGCCGACAGCACGATCTGGTCGCCGAGCAGGGCCGCGTAGGCGACGCCGCTTTTTTCGAGAACGAGGCGGAGCTCGTCGACGATGGCGTCCATCGCCGTGGCCTCGTTACTGTCGGGCATCCGCTGCGCCACCGTCGTCCAGTCGGGCAGCTTGAGAACGCCGATCGCGGCCTGGTCGATCGCGCTTTCGCCCAGGTCGTCGAGTGAAGTGTTCTGCCGCATCAGCGTCTGCTCCAGCCGCGACTGGCGCTGGCCAAAGCTCTCGAACGGGGCGGCTCCGCCGCCGCCGGCGGCCACGGTGGCCGCCGCCCGCGAGACCACCGGCGCGGGCGCGGCGACAGCGGCATAACGCAGCGCCAGCACGACCGTCAGCGCGTCGCAAAATGCCACCAGGCTGGCAGTGTGATCGCCGCGCTGCGGATCCTCGACCGTCAGCATGCCCAGCAGGCGGCCGCGCGAGATGATCGGGACGATATAGATACTGCTGATCCCGAGCGGCGCCAGATAGCTTTCGAACAGCCCGGATGTCCGGCGATCGCTGCTCGCATCGGCGACGTCGATCGGCGCGCCGCTGCCCAGCGAGGCGAACAGGTCGGGGAGCTGGTCGCGGTGCAATTCCATTCCGGTCGTGTGGTCGTGGGCGACCTGGTCGAAGCAATCCTCGCACAGCAGAGCGGTGCGGTCGGGACTGAGTCGCCACACGGCCACCCGCTTGGCCGAACAGGCCGCGGCGGCGGTTTCTGAAGCACTTTCCAGGCCCTCCGCCTCGGCGCCGTCGGCCGGTCCGCTGGCGCGCGCCAGCTCGACGAAGGTCCGGGTGCGGGTCTCGAGCGCGCTCTGTAGCGTCGCGGCGGCCGAAATACGTCGCTCGGCCGCCACGTTGCGCCAGGCCAGCAGGCCCGAAAGGGCGGCGACGATCAGCACGACGATGATCGACATGATGAGCGCGGCCAGGCCGCTGTCGGTGACGAAACCCACGAAATCGCTCTCGGGCACGACGATCAGGACGACCCAGTCGCGGCCGGTCAGCATGCTCACCGGTTCGGACGAGACGATGACACGCCGATCGCCGAAATCGAGCACCTTGCGGCCATAGCCCTCGATCCGCAGCCGGTTGTAGGCGCGTATCAGCACGGGATCGCCCAGCTCATCGAGCATCGGCGCCTGCACATCGGGCTTGCCGGCCGGCAACCAGTTGTCGCTGGGATAGGCAACGACGCGGCCGGTCCGATCGATGATCATGGCCTTGCCGCTGACGCCGATGCCGAGCTGCTTCAGAAAGGCACAGAGCGTGGCCAGCTCGATGTCGACGCCCAGCACGGTCTGCAGCTTGCCGTCGGCGTCGAAGTGCGGGATCGAGAAGGTGATGCCGGGCTTCTGCAGCGTGAAGAACAGGTAGGTGTCGGTCCAGTACGGCTTCTTCGTCTCCTCCGCGCCCTGGTACCAGGGACGTATGCGCGGATCGAATGTGTCGTCCGGGACCTCCTCGGTGGCAACCACCTTGCCCTCGGAGTCGCGCCGAACCCAGGTCACGTGATGCCCGCCGTTGCGACGGTCGACCGTCTTGGTGTCGAATCCGCCCTGCGCATTGCGCAGCACGTACAGGAAGTTGCCCTCGGGATCGGCATAGCTGAACGCCGCGGCTGGGCCGATCCCGCCCAGCGCATGCAAAGCGAACCGCTCGACCTCCGGATTGCCCTCGAAGACGCCGCGGCCGGCCGCCGCGGAGTCGGCAAGCTCGAGGAATTGCTGGGCCGGCGCCAGGTAGGCACGCGTCTGGACAGCGACCCGCCGGTCGATCGCCGTGATCAGGTCGTCGCTCAGCGCCACGGCGCCGCGGCGGTTGCTGTCGTAGACGTAGTACGCGATGACCGCGACCAGCACGACCACCACGACGACGCCCATCACCGGCAGGCTGTGACGCAGCACCATTCGCAGGCGCGACTCGCCGCGGCCAGGCGTGGTTCCAGACAAGGCCGTCAGGTCAGGCGCGACGATGCGCTGCTCGGATGAAGGCGTGTGAGCCATGCAGCGATGAGCTTACCGCATCGGCGCGCAGGTGGTAGAGCCCGTCGTCACCTCAATTGCTGCGGGCGACCGGGTCATGCCCACGCCGCGCCATATTCGCGGTGTAGGCAGCCGCGGCCAAGGACGGAGAAGACCCTTCCCGCTTCGATCGCGCGCCGCGCGGTGCTGGCCGCGGCTCGACGATCCCCGGACGACGCGCGCAGTGCGGTGATCGCCGACGCGGGCCGTATAGCGGTGGCCGGCCTTTGCGTCCGCGCCGGTGAATCAGCGCCGGTTTTTGGGCTCGCCCGGCTGGCGCGGCAGGAACGCCGTCAGCAGGCCCAGCAGCAGCAGGAACGGCGTCACCCGGTAGACCGTCTCGATGCTTGTGAGGTCGGCGAGCTGGCCCAACGCTGCGGCGCCGAGCCCGCCCAGGCCGAACGAGAAGCCGAAGAACATGCCGGCCACCAGCCCGACCCGGCCCGGCAGCAGCTCCTGCGCATAGACCAGGATGGCCGAGAAGGCCGAGGCCATGATCATCGCCACCGTGACCGCGAGCACGCCGGTCCAGAACAGGTTGGCGTAGGGCAGCATCAGCGCGAACGGTAGCGCGCCCAGGATCGAGAACCACATCACCGGGATGCGGCCGACCTTGTCGCCCACCGCGCCGCCCGCGATGGTGCCGGCGACGATGCCGACCAGGAAGGCGAAGAGATAGAACTGCGCGGTCTGCACCTCGACGCCGAACTTCGAGATCAGATAGAAGGTGAAGTAGGAGCCCAGGCTCGCGCTATAGACGTTCTTGGAGAACAGCAGCGCTACCAGGATGGCCACCGCCGTGAGCACGCGCGCGCGTGGCAGCGTCTGCGTCGCGGCGGTCGCGGCCTTGCCGCGCATCGCCGGCTTCTGCGGCGCGCGCCGTTGCTTGTACCAGCCGCCGACCTGGAACAGCACAAACATGGCGATCAGGGCGGCGCCGGAGAACCACACGATGCTCTGCTGGCCGCGCGGCACGACGATGAAGGCGGCGAGCAGCGGCCCCGCGGCGGAGCCCATGTTGCCGCCGACCTGGAACAGCGACTGCGCGAGGCCGTAGCGGCCGCCCGCCGCCATGCGCGCGACGCGCGAGGCCTCGGGATGGAATACCGAGGAGCCCATGCCGATCAGCGCCGCGGCGAACAGGATCAGCGGATAGGTATTCGCCTGGGACATCATCAGCAGGCCGACCAGGGTGAAGCCCATGCCGACCATCAGGGAATAGGGCTGGGGCTTCCGGTCGGTGTACAGGCCGACCAGCGGCTGCAGCATCGAGGCGGTGCACTGGAAAGCCAGCGTGATCAGGCCGACCTGACCGAAGCTGAGCGCATACGACTCCTTGAGGATGGGATAGAGCGCCGGCACCAGCGACTGCATCATGTCGTTCAGCAGGTGGCAGAAGCTCAGCGAGAGGATGACCGCGAAGGTCGTGCTGTTGGCCGATGCCGTGGATACCGAAGGTGCTGAGGCAGGGGTTGCCCTTGCGGCCCCAACGCCGGCCGCCATTGTGTTGTCGCTCATGGCGGCACTGTAGCAGCCATGCCTTTTGGCACCAACGCGGCCGCGGCAGGCCAGCTTTGCGTGGTCAAGCCTTGCGGGGGAACGTCCGGGCGGCAGCTGTGTTATCCTTGCTGCATCCGATGGCCCCCGACCAACGCACGCACACCGATGTGCCGGCGCGCCTCGACCGGCTGCCGTGGAGCGCCTTCCATCGGCTGGTTGTCGTGGCGCTGGGCATCACCTGGATCCTCGACGGTCTGGAAGTCACCTTGGCCGGTTCCGTGGCGGCGGCGCTGCAGACCAGCCCGCGGCTCCATCTCACCGGCGAGCAAGTGGGTCTCACAGGTAGTGCATATCTTGCAGGCGCCGTGCTGGGGTCGCTGTACTTCGGCCATCTCACCGATCGTCTCGGCCGCAAGAAGCTCTTCAATGTCACCCTGGGCGTCTATCTCGTGGCGACCGCGCTCACGGCCTTCTCCTGGGACTTCTACAGTTTTCTGCTGTTCCGCTTTTTCACCGGCGCCGGCATCGGCGGCGAATATTCGGCCATCAACTCGGCGATCCAGGAGCTGATTCCGGCACGCCTGCGCGGCCGCATCGATCTCGCCATCAACGGCAGCTTCTGGGTCGGCGCGGCCGGCGGTGCGCTGCTCTCGGTGGGGCTGCTTGATCCCCATCTGCTCGGCCCCGACCTGGGTTGGCGCATTGCCTTCGGCAGCGGCGCCGTGCTGGGCCTGGTGATCCTTTACCTGCGGCGCTTCCTGCCCGAGAGCCCGCGCTGGCTGATGATCCATGGCCGGCCGGGCGAGGCCGCACGGGTCGTCGGCGAGATCGAAGCGAGGATCATGGCCAGCGAGAGCGTGACGCTGCCGCCGGTGACCGCGACCCTGGCGCTCGGTGCCACGCACAAGGTGACGCTGGTCTCGGTGGCGCGCACGCTGCTGCGCCTCTATCCCGGCCGCACCACGCTCGGCCTCGTTCTGATGGCGTCACAGGCCTTCGTCTACAACGCCATTTTCTTCACCTACGCGTTGGTGCTGACGCGCTTCTACGGCGTGGCAGCCGACAGGGTCGGTCTCTACATCCTGCCCTTCGCCGTCGGCAATTTCCTGGGACCGCTGCTGCTCGGCCCGTTGTTCGACTCGCTCGGCCGCAAGACGATGATCTTCCTGACCTATGGCTTGTCCGGCCTGCTGCTGGCGCTCACCGCCCAGCTCTTCTACCTGGGCCTGCTCGACGCCATGACGCAGACGGCGATGTGGAGCATCGTCTTCTTCTTCGCCTCGGCGGCGGCGAGCGCCGCCTACCTGACGGTCGGCGAGAGTTTTCCGCTGGAGATCCGCGCGCTCACTATCGCGCTGTTCTACGCCTTCGGCACCCTGCTGGGCGGCGTCGGCGGACCGTGGCTGTTCGGCGTGCTGATCGCGAGCGAAAGCCCCAACGATATCGTGCTGGGCTACATGCTGGGCGCGGCGCTGATGATCGCCGCCGCCCTTGTCGTCTTGAAGCTCGGCGTGAGGGCCGAGCGCCGGCCTCTGGAGGAGGTGGCGCCGCCGCTGTCGCAGCACCGCTGATTTCTCCTCCCCAACCAAGTTGGGGA